>CAJTUQ010000001.1:0-23449 GCA_910579335.1 uncultured Dorea sp.
TTTCTTTCGTCCGGAGGGCTACTTGAACCCTCCGCAAAATACAAGAGGGGTAAAGCCGCCTTTGGCTCTATGGTTTCCCGTATCCGAAGTATAACATTTCTTTGTCAGGCAATTATAATATACTGTTTTGCTTTGGCAGCAGTGCCACCTTACATCTATTGCCGCAAGCGGTCAATGTCGTACCGCCATTTCTGCAATATCTTTAGCATAGCAAATCTTAGACAGACCAACCCAAAACTCACGCTCATAGCCCTTTCATCCATTCCGTTTTTTTGTTGGCTTGCATAGTTCAACTTTGCACAGTTCCTGCACAGATAGCGTTCCTGCCGTCTGTAAAGGTATCTGACACGCTTTCCACAATGCGGACAATGAAAATATAGCCTTGTGGATTTTCTGTCAATCCCCGGATACTTCACAGTTTCTTTGCAGAAAAGGTATTTATCCCCTTTAAGATAATCATAAAAAGAAAAGCTGTCAATCCTGCGGAAATTTTCAAGCTGCCTGTGCGTCTTATTGTATCCTCCCGAACCATAACCACCCATGTCAATATCTCTCCTATCTAATTATTACTTCCTATACGTGCGTGTTTTGCCTAAATCAGTGGCGTATTTGCACTTTTGCAACTATATAACTGCCAACCGCTGAAAGTACTCCATGATATTTTACCGGACTAAAATACCGTAATATACGCTCCGTATCTTTCTGAAACACCTTATAAAGGGGCTTTAAATATATAAAATGGGGTATTTATTGGGGTAAAATATCTTTCAGAATGTCTGGAAGCCGCATAAATAAAGGCTTTACACCCAATCAGTCATTATACCGTGAGTATAATGACAAAATAAAAATATTCTGCTATACTTAGAAAAGAAAGAAAAAGCGGACTTATGTGTCCAAGGAAAGGAAGAAATTGAGATGAACACAACTATGATTTTTAGCAGTCTTAAACATGAACGTTATGAAGAAGCGCTGGATAGTATACAGGGCTTGGTTTGCGTACACATATTTTTAAGAGAGCGAAATCATATGTTTCCTGAAAAAGGAATGAGTCTAAGATTGTGATAATCTGGTTTGGATAGTTTATAGACCGATGATAGCCGCTTATCTTGTATGTGTACGGGATGAGCGGTATTTTTTTGTGCGGGCGTTAAGCAAACGTCAGGGAAACGTTTGCGTGCAGCCGGAAGCTTGTATATTTGAACTCCATGAGTAAATAGTACCGGAGCCATGAGTAATAATAGTACCGGAGCCGTGAGTAATAATAGTACCGGAGCCGGAGGCAAGAAAGGAGATACGTATGTTTGAAATTAAAGGAAAAATAAATACAGCTATTTGTTATGCAAAAGTTATAGAAGAGGAAGCAATAGAGCAGATTAAAAGAATGTGCGATTATGATTTTACAAAAAACAGCCGGATTCGTATTATGCCGGATGTACATGCCGGAAAAGGATGTACCATCGGAACAACCATGACAATTGCCGGGAAGGTTGTGCCCAATATTGTCGGGGTGGATATTGGCTGCGGAATGTATACTATAAATCTTGGGAAAGGTGAAATTGACTTGGAAAAATTAGATGAAGCGGCTCATTCTATCCCATCCGGTATGAATATCTGGGAGGGCAGACAGGAGAGATTTGATTTGCAGGCGCTTCGTTGCTATAGAAGCCTGAAAAATACAAAGCGGCTGGAAAGAAGCCTTGGAACTTTGGGCGGCGGCAATCATTTTATTGAAGTGGACAGAGCGTCAGATGGAGCTAATTATCTGGTTATTCACACCGGAAGCCGCAATCTCGGCAAACAGGCTGCAGAAATTTATCAACGGCTTGCTATCGACCTTAACAAAGGCAAGGAAACCTATTTTCAGCAGAGAGAGGAGATTATCCGTACTTATAAAGAGCAGGGGCGCAGAAAAGAAATACAAAAAGCATTGGAAGCAGTTTCATGGAATGAGAAAGAGACGACGGTGCCGGAGGATTTGTGTTTTTTATACGGACAGTTTTTTGAAGATTATATGCATGATGTGGATATCTGCCAGCGTTTTGCAAAACGTAACAGAGAAAAGATTGCAGAAGTATTGCTTTCCGGAATGGGGATGAATGGAAAGGAAGCTTTTCATACGATTCATAATTATATTGACACCGATGAAATGATTCTTCGTAAGGGAGCCATCGCTGCCCATGCAGGTGAAAAAGTATTGATTCCAATCAATATGCGGGATGGAAGTGTATTAGCGGTTGGAAAAGGAAATCCGGAATGGAACTTTTCTGCGCCTCATGGGGCGGGACGTATCATGTCCCGGACAAAAGCAAAAAGCACGCTTTGTTTAGAGGAATATAAAAAAGAGATGGCGGGTGTTTATACAACGACTGTAAATGAAGCAACGCTGGATGAAGCTCCAATGGCTTATAAATCATTAGAAGATATTATTGATGTGGTGAAAGAAACGGTTGATGTAATTGAAGTGATGAAACCAATTTATAATTTTAAGGCGGACTGAACCATGTGCGAAAGACCTGGATTTAGGCTTTGAACAGGCTGGTTTTTATGAAACTTTCATGGTTTGTCAGCCGGAACAGGAGGATAACATGTTTACCATTCCAACCATAGACATGGGTAGGACAGGACAAAATATAATGAAGCTGAGAGTTCAGAATGGATATACTGTAAAGGATCTGCAGAATGTGTTTGGGTTCGCAACACCGCAGGCAATTTACAAGTGGCAGCATGGAACTGCAATGCCAACGATTGATAATCTTGTTGTACTTGCGGCATTATTTCAAGTGCATATGGACGAGATACTTGTAATAAACACCGGCTTGCAGATTAAGCTGGGTGCATAAGGTTAAAATGCAGATCGAGTAAGGTCTGCAATATGGCTCCTTAGTCTAAATGGTTAGGACACCAGCCTTTCAAGCTGGTAATACCGGGTTCGAGTCCCGTAGGAGTCATTGAAACAGGGGGAGTTTTATAGGGATTTAGAAAGACATTATAGATTGTAATATTTCTCCTAAAATATAATTTATCCAACATTTCTGCGGTTTTTAAAGTGGAGATTTTTTGCAGCTCCTTTATAATAAGGTGTGAAAACGGATTTTACAGGGAGGACGCAAAAATGACGGAGAAACGCCGGTACAACTCAGTTGAAAAAGTACTTCAGATGGTAAAGATAAAGTTGAAAGACGAACCGGAAGTATATGAGATATTTGAAAATTGTTACGGCAATACACTGGACACGACAGTAAAATATAAGAAGGATGGAACGACTTACGTAATTACGGGAGACATTCCGGCGATGTGGCTTCGGGACTCCGCAGCGCAGTTTCGTCCTTATCTGATAGCTGCAAGAGAAGAGCCAGAGCTTGCAGATATTCTGACAGGTTTGTCAAAACGCCAGTTTATGTATATTAATATTGACGCTTATGCCAATGCATTTAATGAAACGGCAAACGGAAACTGCTGGAAGCATGACGATACGGACATGGGCGATTGGGTATGGGAGCGGAAATATGAAGTGGATTCCCTTTGTTATCCGCTGCAGTTTGGATACTTAATTTGGAAAAATACAGGACGAACCAATCATTTTGATACTGCTTTCAGAGAAGGAGCAGAGAGGATTCTGGATATTTTCCGTACGGAACAAAGACATGAGGAGCAATCTTCGTATCATTTCATAAGGGAAAATACTTATTTTACGGATACGCTTTCAAGGGACGGAAAGGGTGCGTTGGTAAAATCAGGGATTGGCATGACCTGGTCGGGCTTTCGGCCCAGCGATGACGCATGCACGTACGGCTATCTGATTCCGTCAAATATGTTTGCAGTTGTCGTGTTGGATTATCTGGAAGAAATTGCAGATAAGGTTCTATGTGATAGAAAGCTGGGTAACGAGGCGAGGACGCTGAGAGACGAAATATATGAAGGCATCGAACGCTGCGGCGTCACAAATACGGAAGGATTTGGAAAAGTATATGCGTATGAGACGGACGGGTACGGCCAATATAATCTGATGGATGATGCCAATGTGCCGAGCCTCCTATCAATGGAATATCTCGGATATCAGGGAAAACATAAGGAAACAGCCGAAAATACAAGAAAGCTTATTTTAAGTGAAGCAAATCCGTATTATTACAAGGGAAAAAAGGCGGCGGGCATCGGAAGTCCCCATACGCCGGCAAATTATATCTGGCATATCGCTTTGGCAATGGAGGGGCTGACTGCAAAATCAAAAGAAAGAAAATTAGAGTGCCTTCATTTGCTTTCGCAGACAGACGGGGGTGCGAAACTTATGCATGAAGGATTTCATGCAGATGATGATACCAGATACACAAGGGAATGGTTTTCCTGGGCCAATGCCATGTTTTGCGAGCTTGTGCTGGATTACTGCGGCTTTCCCATACTGCGTTAAAAATACGATAGATGACACATAAGTGAATAATGTTCAGCAAAACTAGAATTTTCTGAATTGAAATAAATTTTCCGGCGGCATAAAATGATGCTAGAAAGAAAGTTCGGCCCCATATATGCGGAGGGGATTTCAAGGAGGAAACTATGTTTTTGACAGACAGAAAGTTAGAAAGAAGAATCAGCGAGCTGGAGCAGTATCGGTACAGAGATATGATTCCGCTGGAGGGTTTTACTGTGACAGAGGATAACCAGGGGGTAGTAAACCCGGAGATTCCGATATTTAATGAGTGCGGCAGAGTAGAGACGGGGGATACGTGGAAAGGGCGCGACCGGTTTCTCTGGATGCACAAAGATATTGATATACCGGCGGAATGGAAGGGAAGGAAGGTCGTAGGAATTTTTGATTACGGCAGCACCGGAGCAGGTAATAATTCAGGCTTTGAATCTATGCTGTATGTTAACGGAAAAATGTATCAGGGAGTAGATGCAAATCATAAGGAAGTCTTTTTTGACGACGCACTCTCCGGGACGACCGTAGATATTACTTTTCGGTTGTGGTCGGGCCTGGAGGGAGGCGGCATCCCCGCAGAGCAGGAACATAGAATTGCGCACGCGGATTTGGCATGGCTGGATGAAAAGACCGATGATTTCTATTATATGGCGTCTATGGTGCAGCAGACGATAAAAGAGCTTGACGAATACTGTCCGGAGCAGCATGAGCTGCGAGTAGCGCTGGACGGGGCATGCCATTGTATTGACTGGTCGGTTCCGGGCAGCGAAGGGTTTTATGATTCCGTACATCAGGCGGACGATTATCTGAATGAATGTATTGACAAAATGGATAAGCGCTCCATGATAAATGTATACTGCGTGGGGCATACGCACATTGATACGGCATGGCTTTGGAGACTGAAGCATACGAAGGAAAAATGCTCCCGTTCCTTTTCAACCGTGTTCCGTCTGATGGAGATGTACCCGGAGTATATTTTCCTTCAGACACAGCCCCAGCTCTATGAGTACATGAAAGAAGAGTTTCCGGATATTTACGAGAATGTGAAAGCGAAAGCAAAAGAAGGGCGCTGGGAGACGGACGGCGGTATGTGGGTTGAGGCTGACTGTAACCTGACAAGCGGGGAATCTTTGACAAGACAGATTCTTATCGGCAGTAAATTTATCAAGGACGAGTTTGGAAAAGATGTGGAATACCTGTGGCTTCCTGACGTATTCGGATATTCATGGGCGCTGCCCCAAATCCTGAAAAAGGCCGGAATTAAAACCTTTATGACTACAAAGATAAGCTGGAACCAGTATAACCGTATGCCACATGATACCTTTATGTGGAAGGGAATTGACGGCAGCGAGATTCTGACGCATTTTATTACGACGCCGGAGCCGTGGAATGAGAAGGGCTCATGGTTTTACACTTACAACGGAAAACTGCTGCCCAAAACGGTAAAGGGCGTATGGGATGCATACAGCGAAAAACAGATGAATAAAGACTTGCTGATTTCGTTTGGATTTGGAGACGGCGGCGGGGGTGTGAACCGCGATATGCTGGAATACAGGAGAAGAATGGATAAGATACCGGGGCTTCCTAATGTAAAAATGTCCACTGCGGGAGAGTATTTTAAAAAGCTCCATGATACTGTAAGAAATACAGAGCAGTATGTGCATACATGGGACGGGGAGCTGTATCTGGAATACCACCGCGGCACCTATACAAGCCAGGGCTATAATAAGAGGATGAACCGCCGGATGGAGCTTCTTTACCGCCGGGCGGAATGGCTGACGGTGATGGATGCGCTGATGGCAGGCAGTATAGAAAAGGCGCAGCAGGAAGAACTGACGAAAGGATGGAAGCACATTCTTACCGACCAATTCCATGACATTATTCCAGGGTCATCCATACATGAGGTGTATGAGGATTCCAGGAAGGATTACGCATACATTGAAGGGATTGCCCGCAAGACAGAGAGACGGGCGTACGAAAATATATTAGAACCAAAAGAAAATACCTATACGGCAATTAATGATTCCGGATGGACGATGAGCCGGATAGTTACGGTGCCGGAAACAAGAGAGGGCGTATTTAAGGATTTTGAAGGCCGCGTGCTGGCCTCCCAAAAAGGCCGAGGGGTTTCCTATGTCGAGATAACCGGCGTGCCGGCTATGGGAACGAAAACCTTTGTATTTGAAGAGGTAAAAAGTGATGTGCCAAAAGCAGCTTTTCATGTGAACGGCAGAGACATTGAGACGCCGTATTATCGTATTTCTTTAAATCAATACGGGCAGATTGCAAGGCTCTTTGACAAAACCTATGACAGGGACGTGCTGCCCAAGGGACAACGGGGAAATGTCCTTCAAGTGTTTGAAGACAAGCCGCTTGACAATGACGCATGGGACATTGATATTTTTTATCAGGAAAAAATGCGTGAAATTACAGAACTGACTGCATTTGAGATTACGGAGATGGGACCGCTGTGTATGAAGGTGCATATGGAATGGGATTACATGAGCTCCCATATCAGTCAGGATTTGGTCCTTTACAGCGGCAGCAGGAGAATTGATTTTAAGACAGACGTAGATTACCATGAGCGGCACCAGTTGTTAAAAGCCGCATTTCCGGTGGACGTCCGTTCAACCTATGGAACGTATGACGTTCAGTACGGCAATGTAAGAAGGCCGAACCATTGGAATACGAGCTGGGATATGGCAAAATTTGAGACGGTTGCGCACAGATGGGCTGATTTGTCGGAACGAAATTACGGAGTGAGTGTCTTAAATGACTGCAAGTACGGCCATGATATAAAAGACAACGTAATGCGGATTACGTTATTGAAGGCAGGGACGCATCCGGATTACCTTCAAGATCAGGGAGAGCATAAATTTACTTATGCATTGCTGCCTCATAAGGGGGACTTTGTAGAAGGAAATGTTGTGTTGGAGGGCTTTGCACTGAATGCGCCGATGCAGGCTATAAAAGGGAAATGCCGTCTTGCGTACGACAGCTTTCTATCATTTGACAATCCGCAGGTTGAGCTTGACGCGGTTAAAAAATCTGAAGACGGAAACTATATGGTAATCCGTTTCCATGAATTTGCGGGAGCAAAACAAAATGTGACAGTAAGGCTGGGATTTAAATGGAAGGCATGGGCGGAATGTGATTTGAGAGAGCGTCCGGTTACAGACTTTACGGAAGATGAAATTCGTATGAGCCTCCATGCGTACGAGATTAAGACGGTACTGGTAGAGGTATAGGCAGAGGTATAGTTATCAGATAAAAAGGAAGGGAGCGCCGATATGGGAGAATTATTTAATATAGAAAAGGTATTGGGATTTTGCGACAAGGTATGGTATTTTTTTACGGTAAATCTGCTGTTTGTATTTTCTAATATTCCGGTGCTTTTCTTCTTCCTTTTTGTAGGCGCAGGAAGAATCCCGGAATACTTCCCGCTGTTCCTTCTGTGCCTGGTTCCTTTTGCCCCGGCGCTGTCTGCGGTAATGTATGCTATGAACCGGTTGATACATAGAACAGAAAGAAGTGCGTTTAAGGATTATAGAAAAGGATATTGTCAGGATTTTATACAAAAGCTCAAGCTGGGAGCGGGGCAGGCATTAGCCGTTTTTATCTGCTGGACGAATGTAAAGTTTTTTGCGGTTCAGTTTCGATTCCTTCCTCTTGCGGTGGTGTTTGCCCTGCTGTTTGCTGTGACGGTCGCTGTCACGCCGAACCTTTATATGCTTGCAAGCCGTTATGAGATGAAAAATATACAAATCGTGAAAACGGCAGTCACGCTTTTCATTGCAAAACCAGTTTTTACACTGGGAAATCTTGTGGCGCTGGCGGCACTTCTGGCGGCATTTGAGATTTCTGCGGGAACGACGGTGCTGTTTATGGGCAGCGTGTACGGATTTCTTGTAATGTTTATGAATCAGGGCGTCATGCACAGCCTGGAAAACAGATAAATTATAGATGATAAGGGAATGCGAAAGTACGCTTGCATTTCCTTTTTGTGTTTCCTTTGTTACAATAGATAACAGATAAAGAAAAAGAGGAACATAGCATGGAGATGAAAAGTTCGAAACAATTGTACAAGAAGTTATTTTTTATCTATACGGTTATTCTTGTCTGCGTGGTTGTGGCGCTTGTCGGTTATTTTTTTACAAGCACGAAAAGACGCTTTCTGGAGCAGAGACGAAACTACACGGAGATGATGAATGAATCGGCGGCCGTGTATCTGGAGGAATCGGCGGATATTGCGGAATATATCCATGAAGATTTGTACAAATCCAATATGGAGCTTAGGGACGCTTTGCACTATATGACAGAGGAGCCGTCTGATTACCAGAAGTACCGGCTTGATATATACATAGAGAATAAGAGCAGTGAGTATAAAGGGATTGAAAAGTTTTTTCAGGATGCGTTCCAGGCGTATGGCAGCTTGAATTATATCGTGCTCTACAGCTACGGCCGGGACGAGATGACAGAGTACACAAGGGACGGAAAAAGATATAGAAGGCAGGGGGATGAGGAGCTTAAGCGGCGGCTTAATGAGATGGATTTGGCGGGAGACGGTTATTTTTCCTATATGAAAGAAATACGCGACCCGGCGACAATGCAGGTGAAGGGATGTATGCTCCTCGGATTTAAAAGCAGCAGGTTTGAGAGCGTCTGGCAGTATTATTCCCAGGCGGAGCTAATCGTATATAATGATACCGGTTCGGCAGTATTTGACTCTTCAGGGAAGTACGGGATAAAAAAGCTTATGGAGTGGGACAGGGAAAATGCGCTGGAGTTAAAGCTTGGAGCATATGTGGAACAGGCGCAGAGCGGTCCGTACCACGTAATCAGCTACTTGGAGAAGAAACGAGCGGCAGCGGTTCCCCTGCCTGCCCTGCTTATGATTTTTACTGTAGGTGCGGCTGTCATAGCCATTGGGGAAATCTTTGTCAGATACTATCTGCAGCGTCTTTCAAGACGGCTTAACCGGATACTTGACGGCATGGAAAAGGTAATGGAAGGCAATCTTGACGTGCGGATTCCGGCGGATAAGAATGGGGATGAATTGGACGTAATATCGAAATGCTTTAATGAAATGTGCGTGAATCTCAACGAGCATATAAGAAAGCGGTATTTGGCGGAGATTGAACAGAAAAACGCCGAGATGTCAGCGCTCCAGAGTCAGATTAACCCGCATTTTTTGTACAATACGCTAGAGGCAATTCGTATGAAGGCTATCTGTAACGGCGACAGAGAGGTGGGAAAGATGCTGTATAGTCTGGCTGTGACATTCCGGGCGCAGATTAAGGAGGCGGATGTCATAACGCTGGCGCAGGAGCTGCACTACTGTAAAAAATATATGGAGCTTTTTGAGTTCCGGTACCAGAACCAGTTTCAGGCGTCTGTAGAATGCCCGGAGGAATATCTTCAAGTGCCGGTTATAAAGTTTGTGCTGCAGCCCATTATTGAAAATTATTTCATTCATGGCATGCGCATGAGAGAGAAGGATAACCGCATAAAAATCTCTGTAAAGAAAGAGGAACTTTATAAGATTATTGTAGAAGACAATGGAAAAGGCATGTCGGAGGACGAGCTTGCAAACCAGAACCGGAAGCTGAAAAGCGGCATTATGGAAAAACAATCCTCTATCGGGATCGCCAATGTTAACAGCAGATTAAGAGCCGTCTACGGAGACGAGTGCGGGATTTCTATGGAAGCCGGGGAGGATAGGGGCCTCAGGGTTGTCTTAACCTTTAAGCCGAAGGAGGGCAGGGAAGAAGGACGGGAAGGAGTAAAAGATGAAAAAAGTAATGCTAGTGGAAGATGAAGAACTGATACTGCAGGGACTGAAGAATATACTGGATTGGGAATCCCTCGGACTGGAAGTGGTTCATATGGCGCATGACGGGCTGGAAGCGCTGGAGATGTGGGAGAAGGAGCCGGTGCATATCGTAGTCACAGATATAAGCATGCCTGAGATGGATGGTTTGACGCTGCTTAGAAAAATCAGGGAAAAAGAGGAACAGGTGCGCTTTATTATCCTCACCGGATATGACGAGTTTAATTATGCAAGGGAAGCAATCCGTCTGGAAGTCGAAAATTATATTTTAAAGCCAATTGACGAAGAGGAGTTTAGGCGGCAGATTAAGGAAACTGTGCAGAAGCTTGAGGAGATGGATAAGAAAAGGATTCAGTATATTGACGAGAAAACCCAGTGGATGCATTTTTTAAACGGAGGAACAAAAGAAGAGGAATACGGAAAATATATGGAGGTGCTGGGCTTTAAAAAAGATTGCGGGGGATATCATGCGGCTGTTTTGAAATGGAGTGTCAACGGGCTGAAAGAAAAAAAGATTTCGGACGTAATTGTGGAGCTTAAGAAAAAGGAAGGGCTTGGTATTGTCCATCTTCCCCCGGACAGCCTGCTTATAGTGCTGGCGGACGGGGATAGGGACGAGACAGGAGTTTGGGAGTATTTTACGGAACTCCAGAATCAGATTGACAGTAAATTTAACGTAATGACTTTTATCGGAGTGGGACCGTCTTTTACTAGCTTCAAGGAACTGCCCGAAGCATATAAGAAGGCAAAAAGGCTTCAGAAATACCTGATTATAGAAGGCTATGGAAGCTGTATCAGCCAGAGCCAGATACAGGATAGAAAGAGCGAGGCTGTCAGCATGGACGAATCCCGGCTTCGAAAATTCATCCTAAAAAAGGAAAAAGACGCGGCGGTTGATTATATGGAGGACGTGTTTATCAATAATATGCAAAAAGATTCGTCTGCGGGCGCACTGTATCAGACAGCAGTAAAGATGGCGGTGCTGATACAGGAAATAAAGAAAGAGTATAAGCTGGATTCCGGAAGATTCCATGATTTATCGGAGCTTATAGAGACTATTTTCAGTGCGGACGATATTCTGGGGATAAAGACAGCCTTTGTCTCAGAAATCACGGAAGTTATAGAATGCATGCATGAGGAAAACTCCCAGTATACCCCTGTGGTGCGTCAGATTATTGCGGAAGTGCAGCACAATTATAAGGAGGATATGAATCTTAAAACATTAGCGTATAAGTATCATATGAACGCTTCTTATCTGGGGCAGATTTTCCAGAAGGAAGTGGGATGTTCTTTTGCGCAGTATCTGAGCAATACGAAGAACAGTATTGCAAAGGAGCTTATTTTAAATACGAATATGAAAATAAACGACGTCGCAAGGCAGGTAGGCTACCCGGATACCAGTTATTTTTACCGGAAATTCAAACAGTGCTACGGTGTTTCGCCCGCATCGCTGCGTGAGATGAAAAAATATTAAAGAGAAGATATGGAAGTGGACAAAATCGTGAAATAATGGACAAATTATTTCACGGTTTTTTTGTGTGGGAAAAATACTGATAACCCCCTAGAATTTGTGCAATGAACCTAAAAGTTTTCAACTATTCATAAAAAATGCACAATGATATAGTTAATATACACAAAGAAACACTGCACATTAACGAACCGGTAAGTTGATAAACAGTTATAAAAGGAGGAGGTTAAAAGGTGAAGGGTAACACACAAAAATCAAAAAAGCCGAAGGGAAGTTTTTTGAAACGGCTGAAGGCGAACAAAGAGCTGCTCATTTTAAGCATGCCGGGAGCAATATGGTTTCTGTTTTTTGCATACCTGCCGTTGTTCGGTATACTGGTAGCATTTAAGAAATTCAGGCTTTCGGGAGACGGTTTTTTCTATAACCTGTTTACGAGTGAAACCGTATGGTTTGATAATTTCAAGTTTTTGTTCAGCAGTGGCGACGCATGGATTATTGTGAGGAATACGGTGCTTTACAATTTTACATTTATTATTCTCGGCGTGGCGGTGCCGGTAGTGCTTGCATTGCTTTTGAATGAGCTTAAAAACAAGGGGATGATGAAGATATACCAAAGATCCATGTTCCTGCCGTATTTTTTGTCATGGGTAGTTGTAAGCTACTGCGTATTCGCATTCCTGAATCCGGAAAAAGGTTACTTTAACGCAATAATCCAGCAGTTTGGAGGGGAGCCTGTTTCATGGTATACGGAGAAAAAGTTCTGGCCTTTTATCATCATTTTTATGAGCCAGTGGAAAGGAATGGGGTACAACACGGTAGTCTATCTCGCGTCCATCTGCGGAATCGATAAGACCTACTATGAGGCGGCCGTTCTGGACGGGGCGACGAAATGGCAGCAGATAAAATACATTACGCTGCCGCTTTTGAAACCGGTAATCACAATTCTGCTGATTATGTCGGTGGGAGGAATTTTTAAAGCGGACTTCGGGTTGTTCTATCAATTGCCGAAAAATTCCGGCCCGCTGTACCCGGTGACGAATGTACTTGATACATATATTTTCCGGGCGCTTAAAACGAGCGGGGAGATTGGCATGAGCTCTGCGGCGGCGCTGTTCCAGTCAACAGTCGGATTTGTCTTGATTATGGTTGCCAATAAGATTGTGTCAAAGATTGACAATGAAAATGCATTATTTTAGAAGGAGGAAAGAACTGTGGCTGATAAAATAATGTCCGGAAGGAAAATGGAAAAAAGGATAAGGAAATTGGAGGCGAAAGAGAGCCAGTATAACCAGATTAAGAGTTCGACCAATGTGCTGTTTAATATTATTTTGGCAGTCTTGTCACTGATTTGCGTAGTTCCGTTTCTATTCGTTATAATCATCTCATTTACAGACGAGGCGTCACTGGCGGTGAACGGGTATCGGTTTATACCGGAAAAGTTCAGCACATATGCCTACGAGTACATTATCAGTGCGGGCGAGAACATACTGAGAAGTTACGGGGTGACGATTTTTATTACAATCGTGGGTACGGTCATCGGCCTGCTTCTTACGGGAACTTATGCCTATGCGCTGTCCAGAAAAACGTATGCGTACCGTAAATTTTTTACAACTGTGATTACGATTCCTATGCTTTTTAGCGGCGGTATGATTGCAAATTACCTGATTGTGACAAAGGTGCTTATGCTGAAGGATTCGCTTTGGGCGCTTATTTTGCCGCTCTGTCTAAATTCTTTTAATATCATCGTGCTGCGGACCTTCTTTAAGACCAGTATTCCCGACGCGGTTGTGGAGTCGGCAAAAATCGACGGAGCGTCAGAGTGGAGGCTGTTCTTCCAAATCGTTATTCCTATGGCGCTTCCGGGTCTTGCGACCATCGGCCTGTTTCTGACGCTTGGGTACTGGAACGACTGGTTTAACGCAATGATGTATATGGATAATAAGGAGTTGATTCCGCTCCAGTATCTTCTGATTCAGATTGAAAGCTCTATTGACTGGCTGGCCAACAATAAAGCTACGATGGGTGTGGACGGTATCACGGCGGCGGCAAATATGCCGAAAGAGACAATTAAGATGGCAATTGTAGTAATCTCTACATTACCGATAATTTTTGCCTATCCGTTTTTCCAGAGATACTTTGTAAATGGATTGACGGTAGGAGCAGTAAAAGAGTAAAATTAACAAGGAGGAAAAGAGGATGAAATTTAAGACATTAAAAAGATTTGCGGCAGCGGGTCTCGCAGTTATTATGACAGCCGGCATGTTAACAGGGTGCGGGGGAAAGAAGGCAGAGACCAATTCAAACGGGGATGAAATCGTGGAGCTTACCTGGTGGCAGATAGGAGACGCTCAGAAAGATCAGGAAAAAGTTTTGGAGAAAGTGAATGAATACATCACCGAAAAGATTGGAGTCAAATTAAAGATTAATACGGCTGGATGGGGCGATTATGACCAGAAGATGCAGGTTGTCATCAATACGGGCGACGAATGGGATATGTGCTTTACCTGTTCCTGGGCGAATAATTATCTCCAGAACGCCAACAAAGGCGCATTTCTACAGATAGATGATTACATAAAAGACACAGAGATGTATAAAAGCATTGACGAGCGTTTCTGGGAGGCGGCGAAGGTACAGGGCAAGACATACGGAGTTCCGAGCGAAAAGGAAATCGGAAGCATGCCGATGTGGGTATTTACAAAGGAATACGTTGATAAATATAATGTTCCGGTAGAAGAGATTCACAGTCTTGAAGACTTGGAGCCGTGGCTTAAGCTGATACAGGAAAAGGAGAAAGACGTGGTACCAATGTATTTAACCAGCAGCTATTCTGCTCCGGTCTATATGGATTTGATTCAAAATCCGGTAGGAATCGAATACGGCGATGATACGCTCACCGTAAAAAATGTATTTGAAACGGAAAAGATGAAATCCACGCTGGATACCATGAGAAAATATTATCTTGCAGGCTATATCAATAAGGACGCCGCAACCGCTTCCGATGATAAATCCGTAAAACGTTTTGTGACAAAGGGCGACGGACAGCCGTATGCCGAGCTTGTATGGGGAAAGGATTTGGGGTATGAAGTAGTCGCTTCTCCGATTATGGATACTTATGTGACGAATATTTCCGCACGCGGAGCGCTGACGGCAATTAATGCACAGACCGAGCATCCGGAGAAGGCGGTGGAACTTTTGAATCTAATCAATACGGACGAGTATCTTAGAAACCTTTTGAATTATGGAATTGAAGGCGAGCACTGGGATAAGGCCGAGGTTCCTGCTGACGAGGCGGCAGCGGCCGAGGGCAAGCCTTATGTATATGGAAATAAGATAAAGCTGAATGAGGAGACAAGAAAAAATTACTCGGTTTCCTACTGGGTACAGGGAGGGCTTTTCAACACCTATGTACTGGAAAATGAGCCGGTTGACAAATGGGCGACGTTCAAAGAGTTTAATTCGGCATCTGTTGATGCACCGTCTTTCGGGTTTGATTTTGACATTGATCCTGTCAGTACAGAAGTAGCGGGATTTGGAAATGTAATGGATGAATTTAGGAAATCGCTGTATACGGGAAGTGTCGACCCAGAAGAGTATCTGCCGAAGCTTCAGGAAAAATTAGAGGCTGCCGGTATTGACAAAGTTATTGAAGAAATGCAGAAACAGATTGACGAGTGGAAGGCTGCAAAGTAAAGTGATATAAAGAAGGGCTGCCGGAAGCCTTGCGGTACAAAAGGAAACAGTTGACGAAAGGAGTTAGTTGAGATGAAACGTTCAAAGATTAACAGTGAAATAAAGCATATGGAGGAAATGATACAGGCACACGGCTTTGAGATTCCGCCGTTTTGCAAATGGAGCGCAAAGGATTGGGAAACAAAAGGAGCCGAATATAACGAAATCCGGGACAATATGCTGGGCTGGGACATCACGGATTATGGTCTGGGGAGATTTGACGAGGTGGGATTTTCACTCATTACGCTGCGGAACGGGAATCTGAAGATGGATAAATATTCAAAGACCTACGCAGAGAAACTTCTTCTCGTAAAAGACGGGCAGACGGCGCCTATGCATTTCCATTGGAACAAGATGGAGGATATCATCAACAGGGGCGGAGGAAATGTATTAATAACGGTTTATAATTCTACAAACGACGAGGAATTTGCCGATACGGATGTTACTGTGAACTGTGATGGACGCGAGTTTACAGTTCCGGCGGGTACGAAGGTGAGATTAACGCCGGGTGAAAGCATTACGATATATCCGTACATGTACCATGATTTTCATGTAGAAGAAGGGAGCGGAGACGTGCTGCTCGGAGAGGTTTCTATGTGCAATGACGATGAGAATGACAACCGGTTCTATGAACCGATAGGACGCTTTCCGGAAATTGAGGAGGACGAAGAGCCGTACCACCTGTTATGCAATGAGTACCCGAAAGCGGAGTAAGCTGCGGCGTCAGGAAAAGGCGTTGGCGTCATAAAGTATCAGGGTATCTGAGGAGGAGAAGCGAGATGATACGACAAGTGCTGAACAAAGGCTGGCGGATGAGACGGGTGGGGGGAGAGACGTCCCCCCGTCCAGCGGTTGTTCCGGGAACGGTGTATACGGACCTGCTGCGAAACGGGGATATGGAAGACCCGTTCTGGAAGGACAATGAGCTTTGTTGTCTTCCTCTGATGGAAGAGGATTATGAATATGAGACGCGCTTTGAACCGGACGGGGAATTTGCCGGACAGGACAGGATACTGCTTTGCTTTGACGGTCTGGATACGATAGCGGATATCTATCTTAATCAGGAATGTATCGGGCGGGCATTTAACATGCACCGTGTCTGGGAATATGACGTGACTCAAAGTATAAAGGAGAAGGAAAACGTGCTTCGGGTCGTGCTGCACTCCCCTCTGCGTTATATAAGGGAGGAATTTAAAAAGTGCCGGACGCTGGGGTCGGAGGATGCGATGGACGGATTTGTCCATATGCGGAAAGCGCACTGTATGTTTGGCTGGGACTGGGGAGCGCATCTGCCGGACGCGGGAATCTTTAGGAAGGTGTCTCTGGCCGGAATAAAGGAGGCAAGGATTGATGGCGTATATATCAGGCAGGAACATCTGAAAGAAAAAGTCATCCTGCATTTTCAGGTGGAGGAGGATACGGCGGGCTTATGCACAAAGAATCATATTTCTTATACTGTAGAGATTGCCGCGCCGGACGGAGCCGTTAACAGTTATAAAGATTCTCCGGAAGAGATTGCGGTTGACCATCCCATGCTCTGGTGGCCGAACGGGTACGGAGAGCAGCCGTTATATACCATAAGAGTGGTTTTATATGCCGGCGGTCAGAAAGCTGACGTCTGGGAGAGAAGAATCGGCCTTAGAACAATGACCGTGAGAATTGAAAAAGATGAATGGGGGGAGAGCTTCGCCCATGAAGTGAACGGCGTATCCATTTTCGCTATGGGAGCGGATTATATTCCGGAGGACCATCTTCTTGGAAGAGTAACGCCGGAATCTACAAGGAAGCTCCTTGAGCAGTGTATCGCGGCGAATTATAATACCGTCCGGGTATGGGGCGGCGGCTACTATCCGGACGACTGGTTTTATGATATTTGTGACGAACTGGGCCTTATCGTGTGGCAGGATTTCATGTTTGCCTGTGCGGTCTATGAGCTGACACCGGAGTTCAAAGCGAATATCCGCCAGGAATTTATTGACAACATAAAACGCATCCGCCACCATGCATCTCTGGGGCTTTGGTGCGGAAATAATGAGATGGAGATGTTTGTGGAAGAGGGGCACCACTGGGTGACGAAAAAAACGGAGGTGCGCGATTATATCATTATGTATGAGCAGATGCTGCCGGAGATTTTGAAAGAATATGATCCGCAGACTTTTTACTGGCCGGCGAGCCCGTCTTCCGGAGGGGCTTTTGACGAGCCGAACTGTCCGGACAGGGGAGATGTGCATTATTGGAAGGTATGGCATGGGAACCGGCCGTTTTCCGAGTGCCGGAAATATTTTTTCCGCTATGCGTCCGAGTTTGGCTTCCAGTCTTTTCCGTGTGAAAAAACGATTGAGACTTTTACAGATGATCCGAGAGATAAGAATATCTTTTCCTATGTAATGGAAAAACATCAGAGACAGTACGGGGCAAATGGAAAGATTATGAATTATCTGCAGCAGACATATCTTTACCCTACGGATTTTAAGACATTAATCTATGCGTCCCAGCTGCTGCAGGCGGATGCGATTCGGTATGGAGTCGAGCATTTCAGAAGAAACAGGGGGCGCTGTATGGGCGCAATCGTGTGGCAGCTGAATGACTGCTGGCCGGTTACGTCATGGTCTTCCATTGATTACTGCGGGAGATGGAAGGCTTTGCACTATGCAGAAAAGCGTTTTTTCGCGCCGCTTATGATATCCTGCCAGGAAGAGGGTATGCTGACGCAGGAAGCAGATATGAATCGTGAGCACTTTACATTTGAGAAGTCCATCCGGTTGAATGTAGCGAACGAAACGAGGAAGGAGCAGCGCGTCTTTGTGTCATGGGCCGTACGGAATGCAAAAGCACAGATTGTGCATGACGGGGGCATGAAAGAAATAACCGTGCCGGCGCTGTCTAGCGTATGGCTTGAGAAAGTGCTGCTGTCTGAAATAGATATATTTTCAGAATATGTAAGCTATGAGATGAGGCAGGATGAGGACGTAATATCAGAAGGAACGGTGATTTTCTCTTATCCAAAGTATTTCAGATATGAAGAACCCAGGCTTTCCTGCCGAGTGGAGGGAGACGAAATCGTTGTGTCGGCGGACGCATATGCAAAGAGCGTGGAAATACAGAATGAGAACGAGGACTTTATCCTGTCGGACAATTATTTTGATTTGAACGGTAATGAAAAACGGGTAAAGATTCTTTCAGGGGAGGCAGAAGGGATACGCCTCAAAAGCGTGTATGACATCAGATAGTTATCCTACGTCTGATATAAATAGATGGTAATTCTTGACTTACATACTGCTGGTATGTTATTATTAAAAACATACCAGCAGTATGTAAAAGAGGTGAAACGATTGGCAAGAAATAAACATCCCGAAGAAACCGTGAACCGGATACTGGATGTAGCTTACCGGCTGTTCATGGAAAAGGGATATGAATATACTTCAATCCAGAATATTATTGATAATTTGGGAGGACTGAGTAAGGGCGCGATTTATCATCATTTTAAGTCGAAGGAGGATATTCTGATTGCGGTTACGGACAGGATAACGGCAGAGTCCAATCGGAATCTAGAAGATATCCGCGACTGCACCGGACTTAGCGGAAAAGAAAAGCTGAAGACGATTTTTAAAACGTCCATTATGCGGCCCGTCCAGAATGATATATTTACAGTAGCTCCTGATTTTCACAATAATCCAAAGCTTCTTTTTAATATTCTGCATGATACGGCAAAAGAAGTCGCACCTCATTATATACGACCGATTATTGAAGAAGGGATTGCGGATGGCTCCATTTGTACGGAGTACCCCAAGCAATTGGCGGAGCTGGTGATTTTTGTAGCAAATATATGGATGAACCCTATGATATTTGACGATACCGCCGAGGACGCATACTGCAAATTCATGGTTTTCAGACAGATGATGCAGGGATTCGGCCTGGATATTGTAGATGATGAAATGATGGAAAGACTTAGGGAACTGGCAGCGATTTATCAGAAAAATAGGTAAGGATTCTGCCCTGAAATAAGGGCAGAAATTTTTTATATTTATACATACCAACGTGCGGTATGAAATTTATAATTCATTTTTTGCACGGGTTCCTGCAGATAAAATTAAAGACGGAGGTTATAGCTATGAAACAGAATTTATTTTCAAAGGATTTTACGTTAGTTGTCATTGGGCAGATTATATCACTGTTTGGGAATGCCGCAGTCAGATTTGCACTGCCGCTTTATCTGTTAAACCAGACAGGCTCGTCTGCGCTTTACGGGACGGTCATGGCTTGCTCGTTCATTCCGGCAGTTCTTTTGTCCCCGATAGGCGGCGTCATTGCAGATCGGGTAAATAAGAGAAATATTATGGTGATACTGGATTTTTTCACGGCGGCAGTGATACTTACGTTTTCCTTGCTTATGGATGTGGCTGATATTGTTTTGCTAATCACGGTCGTTTTGATGATTCTTTACGGAATTGCGGGGGCGTGCCAGCCGACTGTGCAGGCAAGTATACCGGCGCTTGTTTGCCGGGAGCATTTTATGGCGGCGAACTCCGTCATCAATACGGTGAGTTCTTTCGCAGCCTTAACAGGGCCCGTGCTTGGCGGGATTTTATACAGTGCATATGGCCTGAGAGCCATATTATGGATTAGTATGATGTGTTTTGTTTTATCGGCGGTCATGGAAATATTTATTAGGATTCCACACAAAAATGAGAGCCGGGGCGAGGGAATAATAAAAACAGTAAGGCTGGATTTTGCGGAGAGCTTACAATTTATTTTAAAGAAAAAACCAGCGATTGGAAAAGGAATGTTTGTAATCTGTGGAATCAACTTGTTTTTGTCTGCAATGATACTTGTGGCGCTGCCCTATCTGATAACCGAGGTGCTGAATCTGGAGGCGGTGCGGGCTAACCGGCTGTACGGCTTTGCGGAAGGTGCGATGGCGGCGGGAGGATTGTTGGGAGGCATCTGTGCGGGAGTTTTTGCAGGAAAGCTTTCAATTCGAAAATCAGCGGTTCTTTTAAAAATCTGCGCAATGTGCGTATTTCCAATGGGAGCAGTGCTTATAGCATCTGCATCCGGAATTTTCAAATATATGGTTATAACGGTGTGCTGTTTTGCCATTATGCTTTTCTCCTCTGTTTTTACTGTGTTAATGATGTCATTTATTCAGGCGGAGGTTCCGCAGAATTTAATCGGAAAGGTCATTGCCGTTATTATGACGGTTTCCATGTGCGCTCAGCCGCTGGGCAACGCATGGTACGGCGTGCTGTTTGAATTTTTAAAAGGGTATGAATATGTGGTTGTCCTGTTTTCCGGGGTTGTCTCATTGGGAATCGCTGCCGGGGCAGAAAAAGTATTTAAGGAATTTTCCTAAGACAAAAAGTATTTGTATTTAAAAAGAATTAAATTATCGTTTCAACAAAAAAATATTAAATATTGTTGAAACAACAGTTGACAACACCTCATTTTACTGTTATTATAACAATATAAACTTTTGAATCAAAAGTGACAGTTGAAAAAACAAAATTATATGGTAAAATGAAGGGAGTGAGTCACTATGTAATGAAAGGAGAGGGAAAACAGGAAAGAGATCTGTTTTCCCAGAAAATAATATGATGGATTCTATGGAGCAGCGCAGAAATGAAATTGTGGATTTGGTAAACCAGAGCGGGCATATCAGCTTCGCCCAATTAAAGAAAAAAATCCCGAATATATCAGAAATGACGCTGCGGACAGATTTAAAAGCTCTTGATGAAGCAAAAAGAATCGTACGGGTGCATGGAGGAGCAAAATCTGTGGATGTGGTAATCGGGACGGACGATTTACTCAGCCGCAGGCAGGTACGCAATATTGAAGCAAAGCAGATGATTGCCGAAAAAACGCTTAGGTTCATCCGGAAGGATACGACTGTTTTTCTGGATTCAGGCAGTACGACGACAGCACTGGCGGCATGTATGCCTGACCAATCGAATCTGATTTACACAAATTCGCTGACCTGTGCGGCGGAATTATGCAGGCTGGCATATCCTTCCGTGCATGTTCTCGGAGGTTCCTTGAACCGGTATAGTATGAGTATATGCGGAATCTGCGCATATCAGGAAGTGTTGAAACTCAATTTTGATCTGGCGGTTATGGGTGTGACCAGTTACTGTGAGCCCACAGGCTTTAACTGCGGAGTAGAGGATGAGGCGGTTTTAAAAAGAACTGTGATGCAGCATGCGGAACAGAGAATTGTTTTGATGGATTCTTCCAAGGTGGATGTAAAAAATACATATTCTATCTGCGGACTTTCAGACGTGGACATTCTTATATCCGACGGGAAACTTCCGGAGGAATTTTTGGAGGAATGCCGGAGATTTCACGTGCAGGTACTGTAATACGATTTTGTTTTTCTTTTAATCAGGAGCAGCCCAGCTAAAAAGGAGAAAATTTATGAAGAATAAAGTTCAGCGTTTTGGTAAATTTCTCTCAGCAATGATTATGCCTAATATTGGCGCATTGATTGCATTCGGCTTCTTGGCAGCGTTTTTTAACGGCAGGGGCTGGATGCCGCATGAGGGGTTTGCTACAATCTTTTCAGCAATATTAATTTACTTGATTCCTATTTTGATTGCCTCCACAGGAGGAAAGCTGGTCGGGGGAGAGCGCGGCGGCATTGTGGGTGCGATTGCGGTCGTGGGAGCTATTATGAGCGACCCGGATACAACGATGCTGATGGCGGCCATGATTATGGGTCCTTTATCAGGATTTTGCATCAAGAAGTTTGATGAGGCAATGGACGGACATGTGCCAGCAGGTTTTGAGATGCTCATTAATAATTTTTCAGCAGGTATCATGGGCATGCTGCTGGCGATGTTTGGATATCTGGCAATCGGACCGTTTATGAATCTGATACTTACGATTCTGACGGCAGGGGTTGATTTCCTGGTAATGAGGGGACTGCTTCCGCTGATTGCGGTGTTTATCGAGCCTGCAAAAGTCCTGTTTTTGAACAATGCAATCAATCAGGGAATTTTTACTCCGATAGCCACGTCACAGGCGGCGGAGGCAGGAAAGTCCATTATGTATATGCTTGAATCAAACCCCGGACCGGGATTGGGAGTACTGCTGGCATATATGTTTTTCTGTCAGGACGACAAGACGAGACAGTCTGCGCCTGGTGCGGTTATCATTCATCTGCTGGGAGGTATTCACGAAATCTATTTCCCATATATTTTGATGAACCCGGTAATTATTGTGGGCCCGATTCTTGGAAATATTGCGGCGATATTCTGGTTTACGTTGACGGACTGCGGGCTTGTAGGTCCGGCATCGCCTGGCTCTATCATTGCATTTCTTATGATGGCTCCGGGGAATAACATTTTACAGATAGTTATCGGCGTACTGATAGCAACGGGAGTTTCTTTTGCAGTTTCTTCAGTGATTATCCGGACCTTTAAGGGTAAGAGCCTTGAAGAGGCGCAGAGCGAGGTGGCAAGCCGGAAGGCGGAGGCCAAAGGGCTTGTAAATGCAGAACCGGCAGCAGTGAAAGATGCAGGGGGCGTGAAAAAAATAATCTTTGCGTGTGACGCGGGCATGGGCTCTTCGGCGATGGGCGCAACCAAGTTTAGAAACAGGATTAAGGAGCAGAGGCCGGATTTGACGGTAAAGAATACATCTGTAGACAATATTCCGGCGGACTGTGATATTGCGGTTGTACAGGTTACACTGGCGGAACGTGCAAAAAAATGTGCGCCGGAAGCACAGATTGTCACAATTAATAATTTCCTTGCAGACCCGGCATTGGATTCTCTGTATGAACAGCTTACGGCAAAAGACGATACAGCGAAGACGGGGCAGGGTAAGCCGGAAATAGCAGCGGATGAGGACGCCGAAAAGGATTCCAGAGACGGCGGCTCTAAGAAAGACGTCATAATCCGGGAGGGTATCAGGCTGAATTTGAGCCCTGTTTCCAAAGAGGATGCGATTTGGGCGGCAGGAGAACTTCTGGCAGAATTAGGTTATGTGGAACCGTCCTATGCTGCGGCGA
>CAJTUQ010000001.1:23459-50871 GCA_910579335.1 uncultured Dorea sp.
CAGGAGAGGGAGAAGATTGTAACGACTTATATGGGCATGGGCGTTGCCATTCCTCATGGTACCTCTCAGGCAAAGGGAACAGTGAAAAAGACCGGTATTGTCCTTATGCAGTATCCGGAGGGCATTGACTTTGGAGAGGAGAAAGCACAGCTTGTATTTGGCATTGCGGGAATTGGCGACGAGCATTTGGATCTTTTAAGCAAAATCTGCAGTATGCTGGAAGAAGAAGAGGTTCTGGAAAAACTGAAAACGACGTCCGATATGGAATGGGTATTTGAGCAGCTCAAATAAAATGGATATAATAACGAAAACAAGGGAATTTTGATAGCAATAACAGTTGGAGGTAAGCGGTATGAAGGTAAAAGGCGTTAGATTACACGGGGCACATGATATCAGGCTGGAGGAGTTTGAGCTTCCGGGGATTAAGGATGATGAGATATTAGTTAAGGTAGTCAGTGACAGTATCTGTATGTCTACGTGGAAGATGGTACAGGCGGGCAAGGAGCATAAGCGGGTTCCGGAAAACGTGGCGGAACATCCGACGATTATAGGCCATGAGTTTACAGGGGATATTGTAAAAGTAGGAAAGAAATGGCAGGGGATGTTCCACGAAGGAAGAAAGTTTGCGCAGCAGCCGGCAATTCCGGGGCAGATGGAATCACCGGGATATTCTTACGAGTATTTCGGAGGGGCTGCGACATACTGTATTTTTCCGAATGATGTCATCGAAAAAGGATGTATCTGGGAATACGAAGGGGACAGCTATTTTGAGGCGTCTCTTGGCGAGCCAATGAGCTGCTGCATCGGCGGATACCACAGTAATTACCATGTGGAGCATCTCTCCTATGAGCATAAGATGGGAACCTTGCCGGGCGGAAATATTCTGATTCTCGGCGGATGCGGGCCGATGGGACTCGGAGCGGTAAGTTACGGACTCGCATTTGAAAACAAGCCGAAGCGCATCGTTGTCACAGATATTAATGAGGACAGGATTAAACGGGCAGAGGAGATGGTCCCGGTGTCAGAAGCAAAGGAAAAGGGTGTGGAGCTTCACTATGTAAACACGGCGAATATGGAGGATCCGGTAGCAGAGCTTAAAGCGATTACGGAAGGCGTGGGATACAGTGACGTGTTCGTCTACGCTCCTATAAAGAGCGTTGCCGAGATGGGAAACAAACTTCTCGCGGTAGACGGATGCCTGAATTTCTTTGCGGGTCCTACGGACACACAGTTCTCGGCAAATATGAATCTTTATGACTGCCACTATGCACGGACAAAAATTATGGGCTCCACGGGCGGCAATACGGACGATATGAAAGAAGCCATTGAGAAGTCGGTGAAAGGAGAAATTAATTCGGCCGTAATGGTAACGCATGTAGGAGGAATTGACTCCATTGTTGATACGACGAACAATCTGCCGGACATTCCAGGAGGGAAAAAGCTTGCTTATATCCAGTTTGATATGCCGATGACGGCCATTGCCGACTTTGGAAAGCTTGGAGAGACCGATCCGTTTTTTAAAGAGCTTGATGAGTGCTGCAAGAGACATAGGGGACTTTGGTCAAAAGAAGCGGAGGATATGCTGTTTAAACATTTTTTATAGGTATGAGCGTTTAAAGCAGGTAAGGATAGATTATTTCGCATATAAATACGACTGCGCAGCAAAGCGCTGCAATACCTAACATATTCATGCCTTTCCATGCGGCAAGGATTCCCACAGCCAGTGCAAGGATTCCTGCAAGGGGAACCTGAGGCGCAGTAATTATTGCAGGAAATGTCATAACTGCAAGCGTCACATATGGCACGTAATAGAGAAAGGAACGTAAAAAGGGGTTTTTAATTTTCCCTCGAATCAAAGTCAGCGGCAGAACCCGTATCAGACAGGATACGGCTGCTGCTGCAAATATATAAAGATAGGTATTATGAGTCATATTCCGGTACCTCCTTAAAGGAATCCTTGACAGGCTCGTCTTCTTCCTCGCTTTTTGCGGGGAACAGGTATGCGGCGGCTCCGGCAATCACTACTGTCAGCAGGCTGATTTTCATGCTGTCGGACATTGCGTCAAAGAGAGAAATCTTTGATACTGCAAAGCTTATGAGAAAACTTACGGCAACAACGCCCCTTACGATGCGGTCCGCCTTTGATGCGGGAACGATGATTGCGATAAACATGCCGTACAGGGCGACGCTTAATGCGCTCACAATTGATGCGGGCAGGATATTTCCGGCCACGATGCCTATCGCAGTCCCAACGGACCAGCTGGGAAGGGCGATCATCATGGCGCCGTAATTATAGTATGGATTTAAGGAGCCGCTTCTGCCGATAGTGATTCCGAATATCTCATCTGTGATTCCGAATCCGACCAGGAACCGGTGGATACAAGAAGTTTTTGGATGAAACTTCTGGCTGAGCGCACAGCTCATCAACATGTACCGTATATTCGTAACAAGAATGACGAATGCCATTTCCATATAAGGCGCATTTGCCATAATAACAGTAAATTCTGCATACTCCCCTGCGGAGGCATGATTTAAAAGGCTGGACAAAAAGCCCTGAAAAGGGCTGAGTCCGGCTTTTTTTGCGACGATTCCCAGTGAGAAGGCCACGGAGAAGTAGCCGAGGGCAATGGGAATGCCGTCCCGTATTCCATTGATAAAAGCATTTCTATTTCGATTCATCTGATAAACAGCTCCAAAATATAGTACATATAAGTAATATAAAAACTATTATTCAGTATACTACAGAGGGAGCCGCATTGGAAGAAGGAAATTGTAGAATAATATAATTAATCTATATAATTTATACAGAGTCTGAGGAATGTTGCAAGAGACGCCGTATTTTTTTATAATAGAAATATTAACGGCGAAAGTGCAGCAGTGAAAAAGCCGTATAAAACCGGAGGGAAATTATGGTTATTCAAATCGTAGAGGATGACAAGGCATTGAGCGACGGTATTGTGCTGGCGCTCAAAGAACCGGGAGTGGAATTTATACAGGATGTTACAGTGAAGTCGGCGGAGGATTCTTTTGAAAGCAGCAGCCCCAAGCTGATTATACTGGATGTGAATCTGCCGGATAGAAGCGGATACGATTATCTTAAGTGGGTGAGGAAGCGCACACAGCTTCCGGTACTTATACTCACGGCAAATGATATGGAGATGGATGAGGTCATGGGGCTGACGCTGGGCGCAGATGATTATATGGCGAAGCCTTTTAGCCTGGCAGTGCTGCGTGCAAGGATTCAGGCATTAAGACGCCGGGCGGATGGCTGGAGCGGTTACGTTTATGAGGAGGATGGGCTTTGCTTTGATTTTGACAGGCTTATATTTACCCGGAATGGAGAACAGCTTCCGTTAAGCGTCAATGAGCAGAGACTTCTAAGACTGTTTGTGGAAAACAGAGGGAGGGTGCTGGTAAGAAACATCCTGATAGACAGGCTGTGGAGTGACGGAGGAGAATATGTGGACGAGAATACTCTTTCTGTTACGGTGAATCGGCTGCGAAATAAGCTTGAGGATAAAAGAAGCGGGATTTCTTATATACAGACGATATACAGACAAGGGTATATGTGGAAAAGGGAGGACGGGACATGTTCGGAGGAAAAACCTTAGATCGGCTGGATAAAATGCTGGACGAGGCAATTGCGGGAACATTTGAAGAATCAGATTACGACGAGACGAAGCTGTCTAAGGTGGAAAGTAAGTGGAAGCACTTTTTAAGTGCTTCGGTATTATCTAAAAAAAATCTGGAGAAAGAGAAAAACCGGATTAAGGAGCTGGTGTCTGATATTTCCCACCAGACAAAGACACCGATGGCGAATATCCATTTATATACGGAGCTTTTGCGTGAGAGCCTGGAGGTCTCTAAAGACGAGGGCAGAGCGGACCACCTTCGGATGCTTCAAGAAATTGACAGGCAGGCGGAGAAGCTTGGTTTTTTGATTCAGTCCTTAACGAAAATGTCCAGGCTTGAGAGCAATATCGTTGAGGTGCGGCCTGAACTCTTGTATATAACAGAGCTTTTAGATGTGGTGATTCGGGACATTCTGCCTAAGGCAGAGAAAAAGGGATTGGAAGTGGTAAATACTTATACGGGTTCAGGCAAGGCATATTATGATAGGAAATGGACAAAAGAAGCTTTAGGGAATCTTGTGGATAATGCGGTGAAATATTCGCCGTCCGGAAGCAGGGTTATCTTGTCCGTGACGGAATACGAGCTGTATACGGCGGTATCTGTGAAGGATTTTGGGCCAGGGCTTAGGGAGAGCGATACGGCAAAGGTCTTCCGGAGATTTTACCGCGCAGAGGATGTGCATAGTGAGGACGGCGTGGGAATCGGGCTGTATCTTGCCAGAGAAATCGTTAAAAGGGAAAACGGGTATATAAAGGTAAAATCAAAACCCGGACAGGGTGCGGAATTTGTGCTGTATCTGCAGAGAGGACGGGTATGAATAAATTCTTTCACATCTGTTAGATTTCCGAAAGGCTGCGGTAAGAACCGGGTGATACACTAAGGACAGTAAAAAAGGAGCTGTCCTTTCACGGGCAGCAGAAGGGAGTCCGGATGAAAGTATTAAGAACAGTAAATTTAAAAAAGTTTTACGGCAGCGGAGATAATCAGGTGAAGGCGCTTGACGGGGTGAACCTGGAAGTTGAGCATGGTGAATTTACCGCGATTGTAGGGACGAGCGGCAGCGGAAAGTCGACGCTTCTTCATATGCTGGGGGGACTTGACCGCCCGACTTCAGGGAAAATATATGTGGATGACAAAGATATTTTAAAGCTTAAAAATGATGCGCTGTGTATATTCCGCAGGAGAAAAATAGGTTTTGTATTCCAGAGCTATAATTTGGTGCCGGTACTGAATGCTTATGAGAATATCGTGCTTCCGACAGAGCTTGACGGTAATAAAGTGGATAAGGCATATGTGGATAAGGTGATTGATGCATTGGGACTTAAGGATAAGCTGTTAAACCTGCCAAGCCAGCTGTCCGGCGGACAGCAGCAGAGAGTGGCGATTGCGAGAGCGCTTGCGGCAAAACCTGCGATTCTTCTTGCGGATGAGCCTACCGGAAATTTGGACTCCAGAACAAGTCAGGATGTTTTGGGGCTTTTGAAGGTAACCGGGGAGAAATTCGGGCAGACGATTATTATGATTACCCATAATGAGGAGATTGCACAATTAGCGGATCGGATTATCAGGATAGAGGATGGGAAAATCTTAGAGGACAGTGAGGATAAAGGCGGTGAGGATGATGAATAGGATAAAAAACCAAAGTGTCGTCAACCGAATCGCCGACAGGACGAGAAAGGCTGGAGAAAGCCGGAATATGATTGCGGTTTTGGCTATTGCGTTGACAACGCTTCTCTTTACGGCGCTGTTTACCGTAGGCGGAAGCATTGTATCAAAACAGCAGGAAGCTACGATGCGGCAGGTGGGCGGCAGTGCGCATGCCGGCTTTAAGCATTTGACGCAGGAGGAATATGACACACTCAAAAAGGATAAAAAGCTAAAAGAGATTTCTTACCGGATTACGGTAGGCGATGCGGTGAATAAGGAGCTAAAAAAGCTGCACACGGAAGTGAGCTTCTATGAGGAACTGGATGCGAAGTTCTGTTTCTGTTATCCGGAGGCCGGACATATGCCTGAAAAGGAGGATGAGCTTGTAACCAGTGATTTGGTACTGAAAAGATTAGGAATACCTTGTAAGATAGGAGCGCAGGTGCCGTTAGAGCTGAAGGTGAATGGAAAGAAGATATTAAAAAAGACATTTACACTAAGCGGATATTTTAAAGGCGATACTATATCACGGGCGCAGATTGCGGCAGTGTCAGAGGAATATGCGCACAAGACGGCGCCGACTCCGACGGAATCCGCAATGGGGGTTATGATAGACGTTTCTGATTACAGCGGAAGGATTATGGCGGATTTTAATTTCAAAAGTAGCTTGAATCTGGAAAAGCAGACGGCCGAGCTTGCGAAGCGCTGCGGTTTTCCGGAAAGTGTGGATACAGGAATCAATTGGGCTTATATGGGTAAGGAGATGGATGCTGAAATAGTGATGCTGATTGCAGTGCTTCTTTTCGTAATCATTGTGTCCGGATATCTGATTATCTACAATATTTTTTATATTAACGTATACCGTGATATCCGGTATTATGGGCTTTTAAAAACGATAGGGACGACAGGGAAGCAGCTGCGGGCGGTTGTGCGCCGCCAGGCCTGTATGCTGTCTCTCTACGGGATTCCTGCAGGGCTGATTCTTGGCGCGGCGGTGGGAAAGGGTATCCTGCCTCTTGTGATGAACAATCTTGTGTTTTCCAATACGGCGGATACAAAGATTGAGTTGAATGTATGGGTATTTGCAGGGGCAGCGGCATTTTCTTTTATAACGGTACAATTAAGCTGCATCCGGCCATGCAGTGTCGCATCAAAAGTATCGCCTGTCGAAGCGGTCAGATATACGGAAGGTGCGGTACGGGCTCAGAATAAGAAGAAAAAATATAAAAAGAAAACGAGACATGTGAATCCGCGGGCAATGGCATTTGAGAATATTAAGAGAAACAAGAAAAAAATCGTAATAGTCGTGATGTCTTTATCTATGTCTTTGGTGCTGCTAAACAGTATCTACAGTCTGGTTCAGGGGTTTGATATTGATAAATTCACTGCCTCTATGACGGTCAGTGATTTCTCGGCCGCGGATGCGACACTTGACAATTTTTCTGTTGATTACGATGCAATTGTGACGGACGGCGTGACGGAGGACTTTTTAGAAACCCTTGGGAAGCAGAAAGGCGTGGAGGATATCGGGAATATATATTTGAAAGATATTGACCCGACATTTACGGATGAGGAGTTTGCGTTATTAGAAAAGAGGATTTTTGAACATCCGCAGGTCAGAAATCAATTTGAAGAAATGACGAAGACGGGAGGCAGCGATGCTCCCGGCATTGACGATTACCGGCAGGAGCGCATGGTTGATGGCAGGGTGTACGGCATCGGCAGGATGGTTATGGAAAGACTGGAAGATCCGGAAGGAGAGCTTGACTGGGGAAAGTTTTCCACGGGGAAATATGTCATCGTATCGCGCTTTCGCTTGTCTGAGGAAAAAAACATAGACTTTTTTAAGCCGGGAGAAAAGATAACGGTGTACAACGAGAAGGGGGACAAAAGGGAATATGAAGTGCTTGCGGCGGCGGATATGCCTTATGCATGCAGACTGCAGCACTATGGGATGTTTGACTGCGATTTTATACTGCCGGAAGGGGAATTTTTGGATTTGATGGGACAGCAGCAGCCCATGCGCACGATTTTCAATGTGGAAAAAAAGAGGCAGGGAAAAATAGAACAGTGGATTGAAAATTATTGTGAGAATGTAAATGAAGATCTTACGTATACTTCCAGATTAAGCATTACGGCGCAGTTTGAATCCCAGAAGAATATGTATGCCTTAGTGGGCAGCCTGCTGGCACTGATTCTGGCGGTGATTGGGATTCTTAATTTTATGAATACTATGATGACCTCCGTGATTTCAAGAAAGCAGGAATTTGCCATGATGGAGGCAGTGGGGATGACGGGAAAGCAGCTAAAGCTTATGCTGTGCTGCGAAGGCGGCTATTACGCACTGTATACGGCGGCCTGCGCGCTCCTTTTCAGTGTCATCCTAAGTGTGACGGCGGTAAAGAGCCTCGGAGAAAGCTTCTTCTTTTTTACATGGAAGCTCACGGTGGTTCCGGTGCTTTTGTGTATTCCTGCAATCCTTGCGGCGGTGCTTTTCGTTCCGGCGGTGTGCTACAAAAATATGAGTAAGGACAGCGTGGTTGAGCGGATGAGAAGACTGGAATAAAGGCGGCGGCATCTTTGTGCATTTTTTAGTATTTTTGCCGTTTTCCGACGGATTTTCTAATAGTTTTTAATATTGATTTTAAAAGCCTTTCTGATTAAAATAATTGCTGGATTTTATGAAGGGGGCTTTTTAATATGAGTATAGCATTTTGCATACCGTTTATCGGGATATTGCTTTGTATTGCAGTGATGCCGCTCGTAAAGGGCGAGTGGTGGGAAAAGCATCAACCGCTTGTGGCCGGGTTCTGGTCTCTGCTTCTGATTATTCCGTTTGGAATTGTATTTGGGGCGGGCGAGACTCTTGAGGTTGTGCTGGAATGTATTATTGGTGATTATCTTTCCTTTATCGTCCTTTTGTTCGGACTTTTCTGCGTGTCGGGAAATATTACGCTGGAAGGCGACCTTGCCGGATCGCCGAGGGTCAATATTATCCTGCTTACCATCGGGACGCTGCTGTCAAGCCTGATTGGGACGACCGGTTCCAGCATGCTGATGGTACGGCCGGTTCTTAAGATGAATGCGTGGAGAAGGCATAGAAAGCACATTATGGTGTTTTTTATATTCCTTGTTTCAAACATAGGGGGATGTCTGACGCCCATTGGGGATCCGCCGCTTCTGATGGGATTTTCCAGAGGGGTGCCGTTTTCCTGGAGCCTTCATCTGTTCCCGATTCTTTTGTTTAACATGGCAGTGCTGCTGTTTGTTTTTTACTGGGTCGACCGGAAGAAATACTGCCGGGAAATTGCAAGAGGACGAGTGCCGGATATCAGCAGGCCCGGAACGAGAATATCAATCGGCGGGCTTCACAACCTGATTTTTATTGTGATGATTGTCGGCGCAGTTGTCTTAAGCGGGATATTGCCGGATCTTCCGGCGTTTAAGACGGCAGAAGGAACCGTTAAGGGAATCCATATTTACGGTGAAGTTATGCTGACCTATCCAGCCGTAATCGAGATGGCGATTATCCTTTTGGCGGCATTTTTGTCATTTAAGACAACCAGCGAGACAATTCGCCAGAAGAATCATTTCACCTGGGGAGCGATAAAGGAGGTTGCCGTATTATTTGCGGGTATATTTATTACGATGCAGCCGGCGCTTATGCTTCTTAAGAGTGTGGGAGGGAGCCTCGGCCTCACGAAGCCGGTGCAGATGTTCTGGGTAACGGGTGCGCTTTCGAGCTTTCTTGACAATACGCCGACATACCTTGTATTTTTGACGACGTCGGGTGCGATGGATTTTACACAGGGAATTGCCACGACGCTTGGAAAGATTCCGGTAGGGATGCTTACGGCAATCTCCTGCGGCGCGGTATTTATGGGAGCAAACACGTATATCGGAAATGCGCCGAACTTTATGGTAAAGGCCATTTCCGATGAGAATGGTATCCATATGCCGTCGTTCTTCGGATATATTTTGTGGTCGCTGTGTATACTGATTCCGGTATTTTTGCTGGATACGCTTGTATTTTTCTTATAAGGGGGTATGTGGGATGGTTTGCACTCAAGAAGAACTTCGTTCGTCAAAGCATGATGAGAAGGAGCTCCGCGTGCTGGCGGAACGGATTTATGATCTTGACACAAAGGTATATACGTGTCTCGGCTCTTCTCTCGGACGCGTGTTTACTAAGGACAGGGAGCGCTGTGTGAATGAGCTTGTGTGGGAAATGCTTGCCCGAAATCAGGGCCACATCGTAAGGAGTGATTTGGCTCTTATCAGCAACATGGCCCGTACAATCCGCGACCGGCAGGTAAAGAAGGAGCTTATGACAGAATATGATAAGATTCTTACGGAGGTCACAAGCCTGCCGACCAGCTTTGCAGAGGGAGACGTTCTCAACGAGGAGCGCTCAAGACTGAATAAAACAAGTCTTCACACCCGTTTTTCGGAGAACGACCACACGGTTATCTGTATCGGGCGCACATTTGGCAGCGGCGGCAGTGAGATTGGATTTACGCTCGCGGATAAGCTCCAGATTAATTATTACGATGCGGAAATTTTCAGCGAGGTGCTAAGGCGTTTGGACGCAGAGCGGGACAATGTGTATGATAAAGGGGGATTTCCTTATATTCTGGATCAGGAGAATAAAGATAGATATGTAGATACCCGGCCGGCGTTTATGACCGAGCAGAAAGTGACGCTTGGGCGGAAATTTAAAGACTTCGGGCGTTATCACGGGCTGCCGAAAAAGGACGCGGTATTTTTTAACCAGAGCCAGCTCATCTGCGACATGGCAAAAAAGGAGGACTTTGTTGTAATGGGACGGTGTGCGGATGTAATCCTGGCAAATAACAATATTCCGCATATCAGTATCTATATTACGGCGCCTTTTGAGCAGCGACTTAGGAGGGTGATGTCGGTGAATCCCAGCCTGAGCGAGAAGAAGGCCAGAGAGATGTTAAAACGGCTTGACAGGAAGCACGTAAAGTATTTTAAATTTTATACCGGACTTGAGTGGGGGAAGGCGATGAATTATGATCTCTGCATAAACAGCGCAAGCTATGGGATACAAGGTTCGGTGGATATGATACTCAGAATGTTTAATGAGGCGTAAAAATACCGGGCTGCCAAAAAGCAGCCCGGTATTTTTATAATTTTTTTGACAGCATATCCGGATTTGACGCATATTTTAACGCTGTGTCACGGGTAATGGTTCCCGCTTTATATAGGTTGAGCAGGGAGCCGTCCATAGAAATCATGTCTTCCTTCATGGAAGAATAGATAATTCCGTCAATCTGATGGACTTTATTATCGCGAATCATATTCCGGATAGCAGGCGTTACAGTCATAATTTCAAGCGCAGGTGCGACGCCGCCCTCCACGGTAGGCACCAGCTGCTGTGATACAACTGCGCTTAGGGTCATGGACAGCTGGACGGCAATCTGTCTCTGCTGGCTTGCCGGAAATACATCGATAATACGGTCAATGGTATTGGCGGCGCCAATGGTATGCAGCGTCGACAGGAGGAGATGTCCGGTTTCAGCGGCGGTCATGGCAACGTTGATTGTTTCATAGTCGCGCATTTCCCCTAAAAGAATAACGTCCGGGCTTTGTCTCAGGGCAGCGCGCAGAGCCGTAACATAGCTTTCGGTATCTACATTGATTTCGCGCTGGCTCACGATGCTGTTATCATGTCTGTGAAGGTATTCTAACGGATCTTCCAGAGTGATAATGTGCTTCTTATGGTTTTTGTTTATTTGATTAATGATGCAGGCCAGGGTGGTTGATTTACCGCTTCCGGCAGGCCCTGTCACAAGCACCATCCCCTTTCCGGCGTCTCCAAGATGTATGATGTATTCAGGAATCCCCAGAGTTTTAAAATCCGGCAGATCAAAAGTAATGATTCGGATAACTGCGGACAGGGCTCCGCGCTGTTTGTAAGCGCTTACACGAAAGCGTGATAACCCCTGAATCGCAAATGAAAAATCATCATCCCCGTTATCGTGCAAAATGTCCAGATTCCGGCCGCCGGCATGCTGGTAGATTTCTGTCAATAAAGATTCCGTGTCGGGGGGAAGGAGCCGCTCGTCATTCACGCGCCTGATTACCCCATCCTTGCGGAAAGAGACAGGAAGGCCGGAGACGATAAATACATCGGAGGCCTTTTCTGCGATAGCCTGTTCCAGGATTGTTCGTAAGTTCATATTGAAAATCTCCTTTTTTGATATATTTCCAATGATAATCATTTTATTCTGCCGGATTACTGCATCGGCATAAGATTAAGCGTATCATCGCTCTCCCATGTATTGGAAGGCGCCGTACGCCAAGAGAGTATCTCGTAGTAGTGCGGGTTTTTTGAAGGGTCGGTTACCTTAAGCTCTACGAAGAGCAGTTGTTTTTCATCTACCGGGACCTGATAAGAGATAACCGGTTCGCCGGATTTTGTACTGTAGGAGCAAGGCGCTGCGCTAAAGGTAGGAACTGCCGAATTTAATGTGTCCAGATATTCTTCATAGGACATGGTTTTTGACTTGTAGGTCTGTTCTAAAAGCGTATCGATACTGCAAAGGATTACCTCTGCAGTTGAGGAAGCCTCGTAATAATTGCTTTTATGTTCAGCCAGCCGCTCTGAAAACGAGTAGTCACTTTTGGCGCTTGAAAGAGAAAGTATGGCAAAGGTTGCCAGACATAATACAAGAAATACTACCAAAAGGGAGGAAGAGCCAATGGCTGTAAAAGAAGACTGGTTTTTATCTTTCTTCATAGTCGGTCCTCCTTGCTGTGTGATGGCTGGTTTTCAGCTTATAGATAACAGAATCGTCAGAGTCCGTTACCTGAATGTCCGCCGCCAGCATAGAGTCCTCTCTGGTGAAAGCGGCCGTAAGCGTATAGGAAGCCTCTTCCTTTGGACAAGGGGAAAATGCGTCGTTATAATGCAGGATGGCGGACGCGCCCGCACTCAGTCCGTCTGGGGAGGCGCAGCCGTCTGTTTCTGAGTCTGTTAAAATCTCAGGAAAATTTGCTTTTAACAATGAAAGAGTATCTTCAATACTGTCTGACGTATCATAAATTTCTGCAATGTTAGAGCATTCATTCACCGCCCGTGCCAATGCTTTCGATTCCCGGCCAAGAAGATGGGATTTTACAAAAAACTGTACGCAGACAGCGCTTGTAATCGAAAAGAACAGGATTGCAAGTATAAGTTCCATCAGGAACAAGCTGGAAGATTGTGCTCTGTTTTTACGAATCATAAAAAGGAGTTCCTTTCTGCTTGAAATATTTACAACAGCGGTAATAAAAAACAGGTTATGGCATTTTGCTCCGGATTCCTGCTACAGCAGCAGCCGTCTGTCCGGCTTCATCTGTGCACTGGAATGAGAACAAACCGTCTGAGAGCTGTTTCATAGAGAAATCTTTTATTTTTAGAATCGTCTGCCCGGCCAAAGCATTGGTATCTGCCCCGTCTTTTAAAAAGATTTCTTTTAATTCATCCTTATAAGAGTATATGTAAGTGTAATATACCGTACCGTCCGTTTCCTGTTTGAATACAAGGGCGTCGCATCCGTCAAAGCTTCCGAGGGATACGGTATCCTGCCCGTCGTGCTGGTGAATCTTCTCCGATATGTAGGATAGAGAAGTCCGTGACGTATAGTTCAGAGAGGAACTTTCGGTCGTGGACTGGTAAATCTGTGTAGCCAGCAGAATTACAGAGAGCGCCGACAGTGCAAATACAAAAAATAGTGCGACAGGAAATAGGAAATCTATCATATGCCGCTGTTTGGTGCGGAAACGCATGGCTTTAGTCTCCTTTCTCGATGATAGTAATATCCGGCAGGACATTGGAGCCGATCACGCGGTAATCGACGAAAAAGGTATCTTCATCGTAGTTCAGTCCGTAATTTTTCTTCAGATAATCAAGATTCTCAGGATAAGTCCCCTCTACCGTATAGCAATAGGTTACGCTGCGCGTAATGGCGTTTTCGAGACTTTCTCTCTGTCGTCTTGCGGTGCTGTCTGAAAGGGAGGAAAGCCCCTGTATAAAGAAGATAAGAACAGCCAGAAAAACGCAGGCGGAGAGAAGGACTCCGGATGGCTTTCGTGACTGGCTTTTATATTGAAAACGGCTCATATGCAAACCTCCTTGTTTTTTACAGGCTTGACATGATTCCCATAAGCGGCAGCATTACTGACAAAAGAATCACGCCTACGATTAAGGATAATAGAATTACGAGCGTAGGCTCTAAGGTTGCCAGAATATTATTCATGCGGTTATCAATATTATCCTGATAAAGAGAGGCGATGGTGTCCATCACCTGATCCATCGAACCTGTTTTAGAGCCTATGGATGCCATGCGCGCATACATTCCCGTGAAGATGCCGGAGGAAAACAATGCGTCCGTAAGGTCTTTTCCGTCGTTCATCTGCTGCCGGCAGTGATTAAGCTTTTTCTGGAAAAAGGGATCGTCATTCAAGGCGTCCACAAGCTCCATGCTGCGTTCCGGATTCAAGCCGCTGCTCAATGTAAGCGCCATTCCACTGGCAAAGCGGCAGGAAGCGAGTTCCTCATAAACAGCCTTTGAAAATGAAAAGTGATATCCCAGTTTTCTGCAAAGCTTCCGTCCGGACTGCGAACGCGTCCCGTAAAGAATGAGAAATGCCGCAAGGATTAAGAGAGCGGTAAATGCGATGGAGTAACGGTTGATGGCAGTCCCCATGTTCATCAATATGCGGGAGAATCCGGTCATCTCTGAACCGAGCTGCACGAACACCTGGTTAAAAATCGGCATGACCTTTACGAGAAGCACGATGATAACGGCTACCATCATGCCGGTCATAAGCATGGGATAGGTAACGGCGCTGCGTATGCTTTTGCTGACGGCGTCCTCGCGTTCATAATGAATCTGGAGGGCGGCCATAACTTCGTCGAGGGTACCGGTTTCTTCTCCGATCTCCACCATATGAATCATGTAAGAAGGGAAAAGCTTTGTCTCTTCAAGCGCCTGATACAGGCTGCCGGTTTCCTGCATGTTTTCGATTAAAGCTTTTAAGATGGGTTCTTCTTCAGGGGAAAAAGTATCTTCCAGCATAATATTCAGTCCTTCTAAGGCCGAGATGCCTGATTTCAAAATCAGCGCAATCTGGCCGCAGAAGGAGGCAAGTTCTATACTTGAAAATGCTTTCCCGAATGCGTTTGTCTGCTTCATAATTGTCCTCCATGAATCTGTTTTATTTTAAGAATACTCTAATAGGAATATTTTTCCGTATAGTTGCTTCCGTCGCCGATATATTTTTTAACGGACGCTCCGCTGTTGTTTGCGGCCAGAGTCGGGTCTATCAAGGACCAGCTGCTGCCGTCAAATTGTATGATTTTATCCACCCAGCCGGATTCCTTCAGGTAGACGTTTATCCATGCATGATAGGCGTCGCCTGAGTAACCGACGACCAGCTTTGTGGGGATTCCCTGAGAGCGGAGCATAGCGGCCATCAGTGAAGCGTAATCAAAACAGATACCCTTCCCGGTTTCCATTGTGTTGTCGATATTTGGCAGATATCCGGATTTAACGTTTTTAGCCAGTTCGTCGTCATATTTAATGTTCTCCGTCACGTATCGGTAAACCTTTCCTACATAGTCCAAATCGTCGGATGAATTGTCCGAAAGCTCTGCGGCAAATGCGACGGCCTTGTAATCGGGCGTAAACCATACGTACTGGTTCGGATACAAAAACGGCCGAAATTCATCATTCAGAGTAACCGAGAGATCTGCGGAATATGACAGGGCATACATGTCGTCATAGGCATGCTCCATCACGTCAAGATGGTAGTCCCCGTTTCCCGCCGACAGCGGAAAGGCTTCGTAGGAGCCGATGGCTAGAGTATAAGTATAAGTCTCGCCGTCCGGAGCCTGAAGCTGAAGCTTGACCTTATCAGCGGCGCCGGTGTACTTTACCATAAAATACCCTTCCGCGGTGTTTGATGCGTCAATGGAAACACTGGTGCTGACATAAGTGACGGTTCCCGGAGCTTCCGGAAGAAGATGTTCCTGTACCGTCGCCCGTTTTTCCCGGCTGCCGGCCGAACCGTCCTCTGACGAAGAACCGCGGGAGCCTGAAGTATCGGAAACGCTTGCTGTGTCGGTGGAAACAGTACATCCGGTCAAAAAAGCGGCTGAAAAAACGAGCACGGAAAATACGCAGGCACATAGTGGCAGTTTATGCATTTTACAGCCTCCTTTCATTATTTTAAATCCCCGTATACTTATAATTCGGATATAGTATAGCATAGATTTGCAGATTAGCGTAATATTTTTACGATACGGGCGTTAAAAATGCGGACATAGTTTAGAAACCGCTTTATGGCTTTTGATACGCAGACACCGAAAGTGCGGGCATAGATTTCACAAAAAGCGAACAAAGCAGTGATGACAACCGTACTGCCAATCACAATGGCAAGTATCTGGCTGTCAAAAAGCTCCAGTATGGCAAAATATAAAGGGTCAAAAATCTTCCTCATAAAATTATGGAATACAAAAAATATATATGAAATACCGCCGACCCATTGAATCGTTTTTGTTTCTAAAAAGTTTTTGATATATCTGCAGTGAAAGAGTGAAACGAAAATCAATACAGAGCCCAGCCAGTGCCAGACGGCGGCATTTTCACTTATAAATGAAAAGGTAATGTAACTGTAGATTCCTTTTTCAGGGACGACGCCTGTCGGGTATCCGCCTAAAAGAATGCCGAGGACAAGCCCAAGCACCTGAAGGGCCGCAGGAAAGCTGATTTTAACGGTGTCTAAAAAGCAATATAAAAATGCGCCGAAAAGTATGACGGAATAGTAATAGGACTGGCGCAGCAGCAGAATTACCGTAAAAATTAAAAATGCCCACATTAAGCAGTTCCTGTAGTTTTTCCCTAGGCTTGATAGGGCTATGACCAATAGTCCGCCGAGAAATACCAGATTCATCATCCAGAAGGCGCCCGCAAAAGTGGTGTCTCCGAAAAACAGCACTTGAATAAAGGCATTCTTAGGTACGATAAGAAAAGAGTTTATATTATCCGCCTCTGTAAATAATTGTGCGCCTCCGCCGATTTTTAATTTATAAAAGACATAGTAAAATGTTTCGCTGATAAAGATGGGTATCGCTAATTTTAAGTAACGGCTTATCGTAAAGATAGGGATTTCGCCATAGCTTGTGTTGACTACGCGCCGGCATACCACATATCCGCTGATTAAGAGGAACATATATCCCCAGAAATTCCCATTAATTAAAAATCCGAGCGGCGACTCAGACAAATAGATAAAAAACTTTAAATTACCGGCACTCTGTCCGTAGTAGCTCTCCGGTGCGTAGCGGAGAAAAAAATGATGGTAGAAAATTCCTACGCAGGCAATGCCTTTTAACCCGTCAATCCATTTCATTCTTTCCATAAAGACCACACTTTCTGTTGATTACCATATAGAAGTTATATTCAAAGCGGCAAAATATACTCAATTAAGTGTATTATAACTTTTTGACACAGTGTTGTCACGTCTTAATTTGCCTTGATTCTCCAGAAGTAGGAGAGGTGTTTGGCTTTTATTGATTATAGGAAAAAAATTATTGAATATCGATAAAAACATATTGAAATTCAATAATTAATATGGTATATTGAAAAAAATAAATGAAACAGTTCAACTATTTAGTGAAATATGTGATGAAAAGGATGTGAATAAAATTGAATCCAAAGCTTGTTAAGTTTACAAAAAACGTACTGGACATTATGTACTGCGGAGGTTTTTTTGTCCTGTTTACGCTTCCGTTCAGCTTAAAGCTGCTTGGGAAATATTATTCGGCAAAAATTGAAGAAAACTTTCTGGTTATGCTTGTGTCCCTTGCGGTGTGCGGCGTGTTCGGCATTCTTATCATAGGGCGGTTAAGATGTATGATGCAGACGGTAATCAGAGAGAACTGCTTCGTATATGAGAATGTAGACAGCCTTCAGAAAATGGCGGTGTTCAGCAGTATCATTGCAATTGTAACGGCGGTTAAGCTTTTCGTGGTTCCTACGCCTGCGACGGCGGTAGTGGTTCTCGTCTTCTTTATTGCAGCGCTTTTCAGCCAAGTGCTCTCGTACGTGTTTGAAAAGGCCGTCAGCTATAAAGAAGAGAATGACCTTACGATATAGGGGGAGCGTAATGGGAATTAAAATTAATCTTGACGTCTTGATGGCACAGAAAAAAATCGGCCTGGTCGAGCTTGCAAAGCGGGTGGACATTACTCCGGCAAATTTGTCGATCTTAAAAAACAATAAGGCAAAAGCGATTCGTTTCTCCACGCTGGAAGCGATATGCAGGGAGCTTGGCTGCCAGCCGGGAGAGATTATCGAATTTGAGGAGACCGGTGTAAGAAGCGACAATACAGTGAAAGAAAGGGAGCGGTGAATATGAGTTTACAAAGCGGCGGTTATCAGTACGCAGTGCAAAAAGAGGATGGCAAAAAGGAGGCGCCGCTGCTAGGCAGGATGCGGGAAGATTATAAATTTTTCGGCGGCCTGAGCGTGGCGTATGGTATTATTTTTTCATTTTGCCTTTATAAAAATCTGCACGGAATTACATTTCCGGTCTGCGTGGCCGTAACAATTGCAGTTTCCATCCTGTTTCTGCATAGGATAAATTTTAAACTGGCAAAGCGGTCAATGCCTTACATTATCGGCATGGTGCTTTTAGGGATTTCCACGGCGTATACTTCTTCTTTCTTTTTTCATTTTTTTAATGTGGTTGGAATTATCCTGCTGTTTTATGTTTTTATGATACATCAGTTTTATAATGACTGCATATGGGATTTTCCCGGATATTTCCGGCGGCTTTTGATTCTTACCGGGACGACGGCAGAGTGTCTGCAGTATCCCGTCAGGCACGGCATCAGCCAGGCAACGGGAAATAAAAGCGAGAAAAGCCGTACGGCAGCGGCGGTCGGAATAGGTGTGGCAGTGGCGGCAGGGCTTTTGTGCATAATTCTGCCTCTTCTATTGAAATCGGATATCATGTTTTCTAAAATGTTCGGGCAGATTTTAAGATATATTAATTTTGGCACGGTAATCGGAGTCTTTTTTGTCTTTATCATAGGGACGTTGCTCTGCTATTCGTTTTTTGCGGCGTTGTGCAAATATAATTTTCCAAAGGGAAGGGAACGGGAAATGAAATACTGCCATCCGCTGATAGGAATAACATTTGCCGGAATTATCAGTATTATTTATGTACTGTACTGTCTGATACAGATTATGTATTTGTTTGGCAGGTTCAAAATCGGCCTTCCGGAAGGCATGACTTATTCCCAGTATGCAAGAGGCGGTTTTTGGGAGCTTTTGTTTGTAGGGATTATCAATTTCTTCATGGTGCTTTTGTGCATGTACCTGTTTCAGGAAAATACTGTACTGAAAGGCGTGTTGACGGTGATTTCGGGCTGTACGTTTATTATGCTTTTATCGGCGGCTTACAGGATGCTTCTCTATGTGCGGGCGTACCATCTTACGTTCCTTCGGATATTAGTATTGTGGTTTCTGGCGGTCTTGGCGCTCATTATGGGAGGCGTAATCGTAAGCATGTACAGGAGGCGGTTCCCGCTGTTTCAATATATTACGGCGGTGGTGGGCGTCATGTACATTGCATTTTCCTTTACAAGGCCGGATGCGGCGGCGCTTCGTTATAATCTGGAGCATATGCAGGAGAAACGGGCGGAGGATTTGAGGTACTTTCTGTACAGCACAAGCCTTGACTGCGCCCCTGAGATAGCAAAGATAGATTTGGAAGGATACGACGATGCCGGATGGCTGAGGGAAGAGGTGCATGACTATTTTCACAATATATCAAAGGAATACGACGGCGTGTTTTTCCGGAAAGCAAACTACTCTGAAATACGCGCAAAGCTGGCGGCGGACGAATATTTGAAAAAGCAGGAGTAACACAATTGATTCTTGTCGTTTTTTGTAATAAGATAGAAAGGAATGATGCGAAGACAAAGGAGTATTGGAAATTATGAGAAGAATACTGATGATGGTGCTTAGGAATTGGTATTATGTGCCATTTGCGTGGATAAAGCTCTGCTGGCGCGCCGCACATCCGGATAAATATACGGATTATGAGCATTTTGTATTTCTGAGAGAGATTACCCGGCGGGCCAATAAGGGAGGGAATGTCAATATTGTAGTGACAGGCAGGGAGAATCTTCCGGAAAAAGAAGGATTTATGTATTTCCCGAACCATCAGGGGATGTATGATGTGCTTGCGATGCTGGAGGCAAGTCCCGTGCCGTTTTCGGTGGTAGTGAAGAAAGAGATAAAAGACATTCCGTTTTTAAAACAAGTCATCAGCTGTATGAGAGCCTTCCCGCTTGACAGGGAGAATGTCCGCCAGGCGATGGAAGTTATAGTGAATGTGACAAAGGAAGTGGGAAAAGGAAGAAATTACCTTATCTTTGCGGAAGGGACTCGCTCGAAAAACGGCAATGAAACATTGGAGTTTAAAAGCGGCTCTTTTAAAGCTGCGACAAAGGCGAGATGTCCGGTCGTCCCGGTCGTGCTTGTGGATTCCTTCAAGCCTTTTGACATAAGCAGTCTTCGGCCGGTGGACGTGCAGGTGCATTTTTTAAAGCCGCTGTACTATGAAGATTATAAGGACATGAAAACGAAAGAACTGGCGTCTTGTGTGAAAGCGCAGATTGATGAAAAGATGAAAATGTTACTTTAAAAGCCTCAAAGCCGAGGCTTTTTTTAATGCTCTGAAATCTTACGAAAGGTTTCGTAAAATTTATCTTACAAATATTACCTGTTGTGTAAATTAAATAAAAAAGGCAAGAATAAATTGTCGGGTATGAAAAAAATATACGAAACAATTGCGAAACCAAAGAAGGGAGAAATAAGATATGGTTATGAAACATGTTTACTTTAAATATTTCGCTGGCAGAAGGAGATGCATCTATGAACATTAAAGACATAGCCAAGCTTGCAGGTGTATCTACATCCACTGTTTCAAAGGTATTAAATAAAAAGGACCGGGATATCAGTGAGGCGACGAGAGAAAAGATTTTGCAAATCGTCCGAAAATACCAGTATGTACCGTATTCCAAGATAAGAAAAAATACTTATATCAGGAGTTATTATATCGAAGTCCTGCTGGCGGACGTCTGCTTTGACTGTACGGAGCTGATACGTTCCATCGGGCGGGCGGCATCTGTAAAAGGATATAGCATTATTATTAACAATCTGAAGGAAAACTGGAAACAAATCAAACTGCTGGACGGAAAAGATGTAGACGGAATCATTGTTGTGGGAGATTACGAAAGGTATCGGGAGATTATTTCAGAGATACGGATAAAACAGATTCCATGCGTGCATACAGGAGGCTCAGGGCAAAAAGAAAGAGAAATTCCGGGGGTGATATATGAGGAGGAAAAAGCGGCGTACAGAGCGGTTTCATACTTGATAGAAAAGGGCCATACCAACATCGGGTGCGTGATATCAGAGTCGCCGGATATTGTCAAGGGATATCAAAAAGCGCTGTATGAATCAAAAATAGAGTTTAACGATGCAAATATTTTCAGGGAAGATATTGCAAGCGATTCAGGAAAGAGAAGGCTGCGGGAATGGACAGAGCTTAAAAACACGGCGGTTTTGTGTTCCGATGAAGAAAAAGTCATCTGCCTTTACCGGATTTTTTCAGAAAAGGGCATTCCTGTGCCGGAGGATGTATCCATAATTTCCCTGAAGGATTCAAAGTACCTGAATCTTCTTAAGCCGTCCGTCACGGCGGTCGTGGCTTCGGGGGAAAATTTGGGGGAAATGGTTATGGACTGCTTATTCCGGCAGATGGAGGATCGTGCGTCGGGGGCAGAAAGCATCTATGTTCCAATAGAAATCAAGGAACGTGAGAGCGTGAAAGTTCCTAACAGATGGCAGGGGCAGAAAATCGTTGTGGTAGGAAGTCTGAATCTGGATGTGAGTATTTCTGTCCCTTATATCCCGACGGGCGGAGAGGCGATGATTGCAACCGGAACGACCTTGATTCCCGGAGGAAAAGGAGCGAATCAGGCAATCGGGGCGGCAAAGCTTGGGAGCAAGGTCTATATGATAGGCTGTCTTGGAAATGACAGTGACGGCAAGGAACTTTGCGGCAATCTTCTGAAGCATAAGGTGAGGACGGATGGAATCGAGTTTGAAAATACATTTTCCACTGGAAAAGCTTACATCAATATTCCGGCCAACGATGACGGAGACAGTACGATTATCGTCTATCCGGGAGCAAACCGTGCGCTGAGCAGGAGGCAGATAAAGAAATATGAATACCTTTTCGAGGGAGCAAAATACTGCCTGCTGTCTTTGGAAATTCCGGTTGAAACGGCTGCCTATGCCGCTGCTATCTGCCAAAGAAAGAATGTTAAGGTTATCTTAAAGCCGTCGGGGGCGGAAAAGATATATGACGAACTGTTAAGGAACGTAACTTATTTTGTCCCGAATGAAAAAGAGCTTAACCTTCTGGTCCCCGGAGAGGGAACTGTGGAGGAGAAAGCCGGAATGCTTTGCAATAGGGGTGTTGAAAATGTAATCGTGACATTGGGTAAAGAAGGGTGCTACCTGAAAAATGCGGAATATGCAAGGCATTTTCCGGCGGCCGGGTTTGAATCCGTCGACACGACAGGAGGCGCCGACGCTTTTATCAGTGCGTTGGCTGTTTATCTGAGTGAAAATGTTCCTCTGGTACGTGCGATGGGGTTTGCGACCTACAGTGCGGGAATCACTGTGACAAGGCAGGGAGTCCAGCCCGCAATGCCTGACAGGATCGCATTGGAGATGTATCAGGATATGATTATGGATACTTTTAAAGAATGATTGCAGGAAGGGAGATGGAAAGACTTTGGATAAGATACTTGTTGTGGGAAGTCTGAATATGGACTTTGTGATTGAAGTGGACGCAAGGCCGCTTGCGGGAGAGACGGTCCTCGGAAAAAGAGTGGCTCTTGTGCCCGGAGGAAAGGGGGCAAACCAGGCGTATGCGGCGGCAAGGCTTGGAGGAGACGTCCGGATGATAGGAGCCGTGGGAGATGACGTGTACGGAAGGATGTTAAAGGAAAATCTGGAGCTTGCAGGCGTAGATACGTCGGGAGTCGAGACGGTGTCAGGGGTCTCCAGCGGAAATGCATTTATTACGGTAGACAGCAGGGGAGAAAACAGCATCACCGTGATACAGGGAGCAAATGCCCTTGTTACGAGAGAACTGGCCGCGCGCCATATAGATATGATTGATGACTGCGACACTGTAATCGTACAGCTGGAAATACCTCTTGATGCAGTTGATTATGTGAAGAATGCCGCAAAAGAAAAGGGAAAGAGAGTGATTCTTGACCCGGCTCCCGCAAGGGAGGGGCTTCCGGAGGAATTTTTCAGAGGATTTGATATCGTAAAGCCCAATGAGACCGAGCTTCAGATTCTGTCCGGGAAAAGTGCGGTCACAAAGGAAGAACTGGCGGAAGGCGCAAGGGAGCTTTTAAAAAAGGGAGTCGGCAAGGTAATTGTAACGCTGGGAGAGAGGGGATGCATAGTTGTCTCAGAAGATACATATGAAGAATTTCCGGCGCACAAGGTACATGCGGTAGACACGACGGCGGCAGGAGACAGCTTTACGGGAGCTTTTGCAGCTGCGCTTGCAAGGGGGGATTCCTGTGAGGATGCGGTAAAGTTTGGAAACTGCGCATCCGGTATTGCCGTAACGCGTAAAGGTGCACAAACTTCCATTCCAACGATGGAAGAAGTGATAAATATGATGAAGAGGGAGGGATGAGAATGGGAATACCGATAATTATTGACTGTGACCCAGGAGTGGATGACGCACTGGCGATTATTCTTGCCCTGAGCCATCCGAAAGTAGACTTGAAAGCTGTGTGTACGGTAACGGGAAACGGCAGCCTTGAGAATACGACGAAAAATGGACTTAAGATTTTATCGTTGTGCGGCAGGGAAGATATTCCGCTCTACAAAGGTTCGGCGAGAGGGCTTGATGACAAGGAGCCGGATACGGTGCCAGCATTCGGCGACGACGGACTTGGCGGCTATGCACATACGGTGCAGACAGAAAAAAAGCCGGAAAAAGAGGGCGCCGTAGAATTTTTAGTCAGAGCGGCGAATGAGAGCAACGGAGAGGTTACGTTGTTTGCCACGGGGCCGTGTACGAATGTTGCAAAAGCGATACGCATAGACAAGGAGCTTCCGAAAAAGTTTAAGAGGCTGATTGTGATGGGCGGAGCAAAATACACGGGGAACATGAGCCCTGTGGCAGAATATAACTTTTGGGCGGACCCGCTTGCGGCGAAGGAAGTCCTAAACGCCGGTTTCCATGAAATCGTTATGATTGGCCTTGACGTGACCAACAAGATTGCGCTGGGGGCGGATATCCGGGAAATACTGCGTATTTTCGACACAGACATATCCAGGTTTATCTATCATGCTACGAGAGAGGGCCTTATAGAAAACTGGGAGACGAGACAAAAGCCGGTTGCTCCGATGCATGATGTCCTGACGGTTGCGTACCTGATCGATGAATCGATTCTGACGCTTAAACGGGCGAATATTGACGTTGTGACAGAGGGGATTGCCAAGGGGCAGTCGGTTGTTGATATCAAAGGCCATTGGTCGGGCGGAAAATGCAACGCCTTGTATGCGGCGGACGTAGATGTCAATCAGTTTTATAAGCTGTTTCTGACAACGATTTTTAAAGAACATGAAGACGAGATAACAAAATATTTAATGTAAAGGAGAAAAACTATGGCAGCAAACAACAAAGGAAAAGAAACATTTTCAATTATGGTTATTTTACTGATTCCGGTAGCGATTGCGATTAATATTGTAGGAGGCCAGATGACCTCTATCTTAAAAATACCGGTAGACCTTGACATGATAGGTGTTATTTTAGTGGGAGCGCTGGCCGGTCCGATACCGGCGGCCGTGACGGGCGTGCTTACCAACCTTATTAATGGAATTATGGATCCGACATGGCTTCCGTATGCGTTTGTTTCATTTTTTATCGGTATTTCATCCGGCCTGCTGTCCAAATACAATATGATGACCAAAATATGGAAGCTGGCGGTTTCCGGCGTTATTATCGCTTTGGTAGCTACGGTTACGGCGACGCCGATTACGGTATTTTTCTTCGGCGGCTCCACGGGCGGCGGCAGCTCTATGATTGCGGCGGGACTGATGGCGACGGGCGTGCAGATTATACAGGCGGTATTTTCCGTTTATATTGTGACAGAATGCATCGGTAAGCTTATATCCGTGTTTGTGGCATATTTTATTATCAAAGTCCTTCCGGAGCGTACGCTGGTGAAGTACAGGTTCGGAGAGAAATTTATTAAGGCAAAAGAAAAATAGGAGAGGAAGATATGGCAGAGTCAGTACAAAGAGAAAATAAAATCGCAGCGTTATATCCGCTGACAAAATTTTATATGGCAATTGCAATTGCGGCGGCGGCGGTCATACTGCCGGGAATCCCTATGAAGGCGGGATGTTTTGTAATCGTGAACCTGCTGGCTTTCGCAAGCGGCGTATACAAAATCTTTGTGAGAAGAGTAAAAAACTCGGTGGGAGTGCTGTTTCTTATTCTTGTTATTATCCAGACCTTTTTCACGGCGGGAGATACGGTGCTGTTCTCGTTCTGGATATTTACCGCAAAGCTTGAGGGATTGCTTTTTGCATTAAAGCTTGGCTTTATTCTTGCAAATGTAGGAGGTTGCCTGATTTGGTTTTTTGCGGTGACTACAGAAAAGGACTTTGTGCTGGCTCTGGAAAAGAAAGGCCTGAGTCCGAAGGCGTCTTATGTAGTGCTTTCTACGCTTCAGATGGTGCCGGTATTAAAGAAGCGGTCGGAAGTGATTATGAATGCCCAGAGAGCAAGAGGCGTTGAGACAGAAGGAAGTCTTCTCGTCAGGGCTAAGGTATTTATCCCCACATTGGTTCCCCTGGTCTTAAGCGCCATACAAGGAACAGAGGAGCGTGCGCTTACTCTGGAGGCAAGAGGGTTTTCCGTGGAGACAAAGTCAACGCATCTGTACGATATTGAGAAAAAGCCGGTTGACAATGCGGTTACGGCAGTTACGGCAATCGTGTTCGGACTGATTATAATAGGGAGGGTGGTAGTATGGTTTGTATTGAGATAAAAAATGTTACGTATACATATCCGCTCTCGCAGACGCCGAGTATTAAAAATGCAGATATTGTTATAGAAAAAGGGAAATTTTATGCGGTCGTGGGAGCGAACGGAAGCGGTAAGACGACGCTGTGTAATATTATCAGAGGGTTTATCCCGGCATTTTATCAGGGAGAAATGGAAGGGAGCGTGTTCCTTGAAGGAAAAGCGCTGGATGAATATACGCTTGGAGAGCTTGCGCCGAAAATCGGATATGTGTTTCAGAATCCGTTTAACCAGATTACAGGGGCGAGGGACAACGTGTACGAGGAAATAGCGTACGGCCTTGAAAACCTGGGGACGCCGATTGAGCAGATTAAGAAAAAGGTGGAGGAGGTTATGGAAATAACCAATACGGCGTATCTTGCGGATAAAAACCCATTTGAGCTTTCGGGCGGACAGCAGCAGAGAGTGGCGCTTGCATCCGTACTTGCATTGGAGCCGGACATCTTTGTTATTGACGAGCCTACGTCGCAGCTTGACCCGAAGGAGACGGAAAGAGTTTTTGACATTATTGATAAAATGAAAAAAATGGGAAAAACCATCATTCTAGTCGAGCATAAGATTGAGCTGATCGCCGAGTACGCAGACGAAGTGATTGCGCTGGAGGACGGATGTGTCGTCCGCTGCGGGGAAAAGCATGAGGTTTTGTCGGACATGGCTCTGTTAGAGAAGGGCATCGACCTTCCGCAGACAGTGATTCTAGCGGATGAGCTGCGAAGAAGGGGACTTTTGGACGCAGAGAAGATTGTTACAAAGGAAGAGATGGTCGGACAGCTGAAAAAAATGATTGGAAGGTAGGGTGAAAATATGTCATTTATCGAATTTAATAAGGTAAGCTTTACTTATCCGAACGGTTTTCCGGCTGTTGAGGATATCAGCTTTCAGATTGAAAAAGGGGAAAACATAGCAATCGTAGGGCAGAACGGAGCCGGAAAGACGACGACGGTCAAGATGATGAACGGGCTGTTAAAGCCGACGGCGGGGACGGTCTGCATTGACGGGATGGATACCCGTGATTTTACAACGGCAAGACTGTCCAGAAAGACCGGATATGTATTCCAGAACCCGGACGACCAGATATTTCACAATACGGTCAGGCAGGAGATAGAATTTGGCCCGAACGTGCTCGGATATGATGCGGACAAGGTAAGTGCGCTGACGGAATATGCGGCAAAACTTGCCGGACTGTCCGATGCGATGGAGGAGAATCCGTACAACCTTCCGCTGTCTATCAGGAAATTCGTGACGATTGCGTCGGTAACGGCGATGGACACGGACATCATCGTGCTGGACGAGCCGACGGCCGGCCAGGATATAAGGGGCATCCGAGTCCTTGAAAATATGATACGGGAATTGAAGGAAAAAGGAAAAACGATTGTTACCATTACGCATGATATGGAGTTCGTAGCTGGCAATTTTGACAAGGTATTTGTGATGGCGCATAAAAATCTGCTGAAAGTGACAAGCCCGAAAGAAGTATTCAGTGATAATGCGCTGTTGGAGGAGAGTATGCTTAAGAAGCCTTATATCAGCGAGGTGGCGTATCAACTGGGACTGCCGGAGGGCATTCTTTCGAAGGACGAGTTGTCAGAGTACGTGGAGAAAGCGATGAAAATTTCGAAGTCTTAAGATATGAAAAAGGGATTGACAAGGGGCATAAGCTTTAGTATAATGCCATTGTTGGAGAAATACTCAAGAGGCTGAAGAGGCGCCCCTGCTAAGGGTGTAGGTCGGGTGACCGGCGCGAGGGTTCAAATCCCTCTTTCTCCGTTTGTTTTTATTGATGCGGAAACCTTGAAATCCATCAAGGTTTCCTTTTTTCGTTGAGAAAAAGTCTTGACGTAGCAGAGGTTTTTACCTATAATAATAACGCACAAGAAAAAACACTGACGAAGACAGTAAGTTATATTCAAAC
>CAJTUQ010000001.1:50911-73278 GCA_910579335.1 uncultured Dorea sp.
GATATATCTGAATATCACTTCCGAGTTGCGGTTTCCGAATGTCCGGACGGATTAGTAAGAACCGCCGGAGTCCCGCCGTTATACGGGAGACATATGACGGTATGTTTAGGTGGTTTATAAACAGAAGCGCAGCTTTTGTCCTATACAGGGCAGAAGCTTTTTTTGCATTATCAATGATTTTAGAAGGAGGAGTAACAGCAACATGTACAAAAAAGTTCCGACAGATTTGAATTTTGTAGACAGAGAAAAAGCTGTCCTGAAATTCTGGGAAGATCATAAAATCTTCGAGAAAAGTATGAAAGAAAAGGACGGCAATGAGATTTATATGTTTTATGACGGGCCGCCGACGGCTAACGGCAAACCGCATATCGGCCATGTGCTGACCCGCGTAATCAAGGACATGATTCCCAGATACCGCACGATGAAGGGTTATCAGGTGCCGAGGAAGGCAGGGTGGGATACCCACGGCCTTCCGGTGGAGCTTGAGGTTGAGAAGGCGCTGGGGCTTGACGGCAAGGAGCAGATTGAGGAGTATGGCCTGGAGCCGTTTATCGACAAGTGTAAGGAGAGTGTCTGGAAGTACAAGGGCATGTGGGAGGATTTTTCCGGAACGGTCGGGTTTTGGGCGGATATGGACGATCCTTATGTGACTTATCATAACGATTATATTGAATCTGAGTGGTGGGCGTTAAAAAAGATTTGGGACAAGGGCCTTCTCTACAAAGGCTTTAAAATCGTTCCATACTGCCCGCGCTGCGGGACGCCTCTTTCTGCGCAGGAAGTGGCGCAGGGCTATAAGGATGTGAAGGAGCGCTCAGCCATTGTCCGGTTTAAGGCGGCCGGGGAGGATGCATATCTTCTTGCATGGACGACTACGCCGTGGACGCTCCCCTCTAACTTGGGTCTGTGCGTAAATCCGAAGGAGACGTATGCGAAGGTAAAATGTATCGACGGTTATACCTATTATATGGCGGAGGCGCTTCTTGATACCGTGCTCTCTCCGCTTGCAAAGGACAAAGAAGCAGCTTATGAGGTGCTTGCCACATATACGGGAAAAGAGCTGGAATATAAAGAGTACGAGCCGCTTTACCAGTGTGCGGCGGACGGAATCGCCGGCCAGCATAAAAAAGCGTTTTATGTAACCTGCGACGATTACGTAACCCTGACGGACGGTACGGGAGTCGTACACATCGCGCCTGCGTTTGGTGAGGACGATGCGAAGGTCTGCCGGAAATATGACATGCCTTTTGTGCAGCTAGTGGACGAGAAGGGAAATATGGCGGAGTCTACGCCGTTTGCCGGACTTTTTGTAAAAAAGGCGGATCCGAAAGTGCTGAAGGATTTGGAAGAGCGGGGGCTTCTTTTTGAGGCGCCGAATTTTGAGCACAGCTATCCGCACTGCTGGAGATGCGACACGCCGCTTATCTACTATGCCCGCGAGTCATGGTTTATCAACATGACGGCCGTGAAGGACGATTTGATTGCCAATAATAATACCATTCATTGGATTCCGGAGAGTATCGGAAAAGGCCGTTTTGGCGACTGGCTGGAAAATGTCCAGGACTGGGGCATCAGCCGGAACCGTTACTGGGGAACGCCGCTGAATATCTGGGAGTGTGAATGCGGGCACCAGCATTCAATCGGAAGCATTGAGGAATTAAAGTCGATGTCTGGCAACTGCCCGGAGGACATCGAGCTTCACCGTCCATATATCGACGAAGTGACGATACGCTGTCCGAAGTGCGGAAAGGAGATGCACCGCGTGCCGGAGGTTATCGACTGCTGGTTTGATTCCGGGGCGATGCCGTTTGCGCAGCACCATTATCCTTTTGAAAATCAGGAAGTATTTGAACGGCAGTTCCCGGCGGACTTTATTTCCGAGGCGGTGGACCAGACCAGAGGATGGTTCTATTCGCTGCTTGCGATTTCTACGCTGATTTTTAATAAGGCTCCTTATAAGAACGTTATCGTGCTGGGACATGTGCAGGATGAAAAGGGACAGAAGATGAGCAAGTCAAAAGGAAATGCCGTAGACCCCTTTGACGCTCTGGAAAAATACGGCGCGGACGCTATCCGCTGGTATTTCTACGTAAACAGTGCACCGTGGCTGCCGAACCGCTTCCACGGAAAGGCGGTGGTAGAGGGACAGCGCAAGTTCATGGGTACGCTGTGGAATACCTACGCATTTTTTGTACTGTATGCAAATATTGATAATTTAAATGCGGCAAAATATACGTTAGAGTACGATAAACTGTCCGTAATGGACAAATGGCTGCTCTCTAAGCTGAATACACTTGTGAAGGAAGTGGACGATAATCTTGGCGGTTACCGGATTCCGGAGGCTGCAAGAGCGCTGCAGGATTTTGTGGATGATATGAGCAATTGGTACGTAAGAAGGAGCAGGGAGCGTTTCTGGGCGAAAGGAATGGAGCAGGACAAGATTAATGCTTATATGACGCTTTATACGGCGCTTGTAGTCTGCAGCAAGGCGGCGGCTCCGCTGATTCCGTTTATGACGGAGGACATCTACCAAAACCTTGTCAGAAGCATTGACAGCGCCGCTCCGGAAAGCATTCATCTGTGCAGCTTTCCAAAGGCGGATGAGACGCTTATAGATAAGGAGCTGGAGGCGAATATGGAAAACGTCCTTAAGCTTGTCGTTATGGGGCGCGCCTGCAGGAATGCGGCGAATATCAAGAATCGGCAGCCGATAGGACAGATGTATGTAAAAGCGGGATTTGAACTGCCGAAGTTTTATGAGGATATTGTTGCGGATGAGCTGAATGTGAAAACTGTAACATTTACACAAGAAGTAAGAGATTTTACCTCCTATTCTTTTAAACCTCAGCTAAAGACAGTCGGGCCGAAGTATGGTAAAATGTTAGGCGGAATCAAGTCATTGCTCGCTGAGCTCGACGGCAACGCAGCGATGGATGAGCTGAATGCTTCCGGAGCATTGAAGCTTGACGTGGGCGGACAGGAGATTACGTTGTTCAGGGAGGATTTGCTGATTGAATCCGCACAGGCGGAAGGGTATGTATCGGAGAATGATAACGGAATTACTGTTGTGCTGGATACGAATCTGTCGGAGGAGCTTTTGGAGGAAGGCTTCGTTCGTGAAATTATCAGTAAGATCCAGACGATGCGTAAGGAAGCGGGCTTCGAGGTGATGGATAAAATCGCCGTTACCTATGAAGGGACGAAGAAGGCCGGAGAGGTATTTGCAGGCAATGCGGCAGGTATCGGCGGCGAGACGCTGGCTGTTTCCGTTGAAGAGAAGACTCCGGCAGGCTATGTGAAAGAATGGAAGATTAACGGAGAAAAAGTTACACTAGGTGTGGAAAGGATTTAGGCAGATGAATTCAAGATTTAGTAAATCAGTATTTAAAAGGGATGTTCAGGATACTGTCAGAAGATTGTTCCGCAAGGAATTGGATGAGGCGAATCCGCAGGAGAAATTTCAGGCGGTATCTTATGCGGTGAAGGAAGCGATTATTGACGATTGGATTGCCACGCAGAGACAATTTGATAAGGATGACCCGAAAATCGTATATTATATGTCGATGGAATTTTTGATGGGGCGCGCCCTTGGAAACAACTTGATTAATATGACTGCTTATAAAGAGGTAGAGGAAGCTCTTGACGAACTTGGCATCGACCTTAATGAGCTTGAGGACCAGGAGCCGGATCCGGCGCTTGGAAACGGCGGATTAGGACGTCTTGCGGCATGCTTCCTTGATTCTTTGGCGTCTCTTGGGTATGCGGCTTACGGCTGCGGGATCCGCTACCGCTACGGGATGTTTAAACAGAAAATTAAAGACGGGTATCAAGTGGAGGCGCCGGATAACTGGCTGAAAAACGGAAATCCGTTTGAGCTTAGAAGGCCGGAGTATGCCAAGGAAATCCGCTTTGGCGGCAATATCCGCGTAGAATATGATGACGAGACGGGAAAAACGATGTTTAAGCAGGAGAACTATGAGTCGGTGCGTGCGGTTCCGTATGATTATCCGATCGTGGGCTATAATAATCATCAGGTGAATACGCTTCGTATCTGGGATGCAGAGCCAATCGTGGACTTCCAGCTTGAGTCGTTTGACAGGGGAGATTACCACAAGGCGGTAGAGCAGCAGAATCTTGCCAAGACTATCGTAGAGGTGCTTTATCCGAATGATAACCACTATGCAGGAAAAGAGCTTCGTCTGAAACAGCAGTACTTTTTCGTTTCTGCAAGCCTTCAGGCGGCGGTTGCAAAATATATGAGAAGCCATGACGATGTGAGAAAGCTGTATGAGAAGGCTACCTTCCAGATGAACGATACGCATCCGACCGTAGCGGTGGCGGAGCTGATGAGGATTCTTCTGGATGATTACCAGCTTGGATGGAACGAGGCATGGGAGGTTACGACAAAGGCCTGCGCCTACACGAACCATACGATTATGGCGGAAGCTCTTGAAAAGTGGCCGATTGATTTGTTCTCAAGGCTCCTTCCAAGAGTGTACCAGATTATACAGGAGATTGACCGCCGCTTTATCATTCAGGTATGCGAGATGTATCCGGGTGATGAGGAGAAGGTTAAAAAGATGGGAATCCTGCGTGACGGCCAGGTAAAGATGGCACATCTTGCAATCGTTGCGGGATATTCTGTAAATGGTGTTGCAAGGCTCCATACAGAGATTCTTAAGAAGCGCGAGCTTAAGGATTTCTATGAGATGATGCCCCAGAAGTTCAACAACAAGACAAACGGCATTACTCAGAGGCGTTTCCTTATGCATGGCAATCCGCTGCTTGCCGACTGGGTGTCAAAGAAGCTGTGCACAAAAGAATGGATAACGGACCTTACTTTGATGGACGGACTTAAAAAATATGCGGATGACGCTACGTCTCTCAAGGAGTTTATGGCAATCAAGCGCAAGAATAAAGAACGCCTTGCCGCATATATTATGGAGCACAACGGAATCGAAGTAGACCCGGATTCAATCTTTGACGTACAGGTAAAGAGACTTCATGAGTATAAGAGACAGCTTCTTAATATCCTGCATGTCATGTATCTGTATAACAAGATAAAGAGCCATCCGGAAATGAGCTTTTATCCGAGAACCTTTATCTTTGGCGCAAAGGCTTCCGCAGGCTATGTCCGTGCAAAGGAGATTATCAAGCTGATTAACTCTGTGGCTGACGTGGTAAACAATGACCGCAGCATCAATGGAAAGCTGAAGGTTGTGTTTATCGAGGATTACCGTGTATCCATCGCAGAGTGGATATTTGCGGCAGCAGATGTGAGCGAGCAGATTTCCACCGCATCTAAGGAAGCTTCGGGTACGGGCAATATGAAATTTATGTTAAACGGCGCGCCGACGCTTGGCACGATGGACGGCGCCAACGTGGAGATTGTAGAAGAGGTCGGCGAGGAGAATGCATTTATTTTCGGCATGAGCTCGGATGAGGTCATGGGTTATGAGAAAAACGGCGGTTACAATCCGTATGACATCTACAATAATGATGAAGAAATCCGCCGCGTAGTGAACCAGCTTGTGGACGGGACCTATGCGGAAGGCGATTCGGAGAGATACCGTGACCTTTACAACAGCCTGTTGATTCGAAAAGGGAATGATAAGGCGGATATGTTCTTTATCCTGAAGGATTTTCGCGCATACGCACAGGCGCAGGAAGAGGTAGAGGCTGCCTACAGGGACAAGGACAGATGGGCGAGAATGGCGCTTCTTAATACGGCGTGCTGCGGGAAGTTCTCTTCTGACAGGACAATTGAGGAATATGTAGAAGATATTTGGAAGCTGGATAAAATTAAAGTAGAGGCATAAGGATATTTATTATTTATGCATAAATAACGGAGTTCTCCCATACAGTGTATGGGAGGGCTTTTTTATGCGGCAGAGTTTCAAACAATTTGGATATTATTTAACAATTATTGTGTTATTGCCATATGTGATAACTGTATTTATAAATGGGCCAAGCATTACTACCTCATCCCATGTTGACGAGACCTATGTAAAGGTCAGAATGGAGGAGGGACAGTCGAAAGAGGAGGGAGAGGTCGCAAAGCTCCCTATAGAAGATTACTGCATAGGAATTATGGCGAAAGAAATCCTTCCGGGTTATGAAAAAGAGATGCTGAAAGCGCAGGCGGTACTGGTGCGGACGGATGTTTACCGCAGAATCGAGCAGGAGGGAAGCGAAGCCGTGTTTGAGGATTCCTTCTGGACGCAGAAGCAGATGGAGGAGACGTGGGGGGTGACGAGATACTCGCGCTATTATAACAAGCTTAGAAGTGCGTGGAGGAGTACGGAAGGCCAAGTGCTGATGTATGAAGGAAAACTTGCAAAAACGCCGTTTTTCCGTTTGAGCAACGGGAGTACGAGGGACGGGAAAGAGGTACTTGGAGAGGAATACCCGTATTTAAAGATTATGGAATGTCCGAAAGATATTGAGGCTGAGGAGCAGATTCAGACAGTGACGCTTGAGGATATGGATGCGGAAATAAAGGAATGTGATACCGCGGGATACGTACTCCGTGTACGGGTGGGAAAGGAGGAGGTAAGCGGCGAGGAGTTCAGGACGAATTATCATTTGGCGTCTAGCTGCTTTACCCTCCAGAAATATAATGGAAAGCTTAGGATAACGACAAGAGGGGTCGGTCATGGCCTGGGGATGAGCCAGAATACGGCAAATGAAATGGCAAAAAGCGGACGGGAATATGAGGAGATACTGGAAGAATTTTTTGAAGATGCAAAGATAAAAGAAGTGACAGATATCGTATCAACAGGTCAGTCTAAGTAAAGTGTGATTTAATTGGTTTTATAAGAATAAGTCGGCCGCTATCTGGCAAAAATAAAGTCAGAGGTGGTGATTATTATGAATGAAAGGCAAACTCCAAGATTTAAGCCGAAACGAAAGAATAAGGGGGCAGCTGTCGCGGCGGTGCTGTGTTTTGCAGCAGCAATTGCAATTGTGGGAACATATACATTTAAAGACTACAGAGAATCACAGCAGGAAATAGAACAAATGGAGCTGTCGCAGGCAAAGAAACAGGAGCAGAAGGAAAAAACAGAAAAATCAGAAGAGGCGAATACAAATCTGATTGTCAATGAAAAGGAAGACGATGCTCTGGCAAATGCTCCGGAAACAGATGTTTTGGAGGAAACAGAGGAAGAAAAGGAACCTGAAGCTGCGCAGGAAGAAAGCACGAAGCAGACGGCCGGAAAGAGCAATGCAGTGAATTTTGCCGGTGACAGCAAGCTGCTGTGGCCCGTGGAAGGAACGCTCCTTATGAATTACAGCATGGACAAAACAGTGTATTTTTCAACGCTGGATCAGTTTAAGTATAATCCTGCACTGGTGATTTCAGGAGAGAAAGGCGACCAGGTCATCTCGTCCGCACCGGGAATCGTAAAGTCCATTGATAAGACTGCTGAGACAGGGACGGTAGTCAATGTTGACATCGGCGGCGGATATGAGCTCTTCTATGGACAGTTGAATGATGTAAAGGTAAAGACCGGAGATTATGTGGACAGTAAAACGGTTTTGGGATACGTAGGTGAGCCGACGATTTATTACAGTGTAGAGGGATGCAATGTTTATTTTGAAATGAGAAAAGACGGCCAGCCGGTCAATCCGATGGATTATCTGGTTGAGTAAACGAAAGCAGTCCGGCCAGGCGCCGGACTGTTATTTTTTCGGCCGTTATTTTTACAGAATATTAGGGCTGGCGAATGAACCGGAAATGCGGTATATTTGACATATCAGCGAAGTGATGAAAAAGATGAGGAAGACGGACGGACATGAATTATACTTATATTGTTGAATGCAGCGACGGCAGCTTATATACCGGATGGACAACGGATTTAGAAAAAAGAATCAATGCGCACAATACGGGAATGGGGGCAAAATATACGAAAAGCCGCCGGCCGGTAAGGTTAGCGTACTCGGAGGAGTACGGGACGAGGAAAGAGGCCATGAAACGGGAATGCGCCATTAAGCGCATGACAAGGCAGGAGAAGTTGGAGCTGATAAAAAAAGGAAACCGGCCCGGATAGGGACGTTTCCTTTTTGGATTAAATAAAATTTAAAGGACAAATACATACATTACGATAAAATGACATGCACTGCCGCCCATGACAAACAGGTGGAAGATTTCGTGGCTTCCGAAGTTTTTATGCTTCAGGTTAAAAATCGGGAGCTTAAGCGCATAGATGACGCCGCCTGCCGTATAGATGACGCCGCCTGCAAGAAGCCATAGGAAAGCTGCGGTTGACATCGAATTTAGGATTTGGGTAAATGCCAGGACACAGGTCCATCCCATGCCGATGTATAATACAGATGAGACCCATTTCGGACAGTATACCCAGAACGCTTTCATCAGGATGCCGGCAATGGCAAAGCTCCATACGATCGTCAAGAGAAGAAGTCCCCGCCTGCCGCCGAGTACAAGAAGGCAGATGGGAGTATAGCTTCCGGCAATGAGTACGCTTATCATCATATGGTCAATTTTTTTAAGAACCGTGTTGATTTTTTCGGAACGGTTAAAGGTATGATAGGTAGTGCTTGCCGCATATAATAGGATCAGGCTTGCCGCATATATAATAATAGAAATAAGATAAATCCGGCCGGGTTCGTGAGCGGCCTTAATAATTAACGGAACAGCGGCGAATATGGCCATCAGCATTCCAATAAAATGGGTAATAGCGCTTCCGGGGTCTTTTACGTAACGGTTGATTGTATCTGACATGCGATACACCTCCTTGATATATTGCAATAACAATAAGTAGTTTTAAAAACTATATTAAGTATATATCAATATTATACCCAAAAAAGAAAAAATGCAAGCAATAATTTAAAATTTATTGCCTGCATTCGTAATGCTTAGTTTTCAGCGGCCGTTTTTTTCTCAATCGCTTCTTGCTGGAGTTTATCAAATTGTGCCATACATTCGTCTACGGTTGCGCCGTTTAACAGCTCCCGCACAATAAGGCACGTATTGCCCCACTGTTCTACGTTCATGCCGGCATTGGAACCCAGTACGTAGACATTGTTTTTTATCTTTTCATTCAGAGGCTTTAGTGCTGGTATACAGTTTACTTCTACATTTTTTGACGGAGAAATGACTTTGTTGGTTTCGGTATATAACTGGAGGGCCTCGTCGGAAAGTATGACGTCCAGGACTTTTAGCGTGTCGTCCAGATGTTCGGCTCCTGTGCAGACAGCGTAGCCGGTTATGGGTATGACAGGCATCTGTCCGAGGCTGCTTGGAAAGCCGATGACCTGCAGGTTAAAATCGGGTTTTCCGTAGGCGGTCTCTGCATTTGCCGCACTCCAGTATGCCATGACAATCGGAGTTTTCTGCGCCAGGAAATCCGGGCCTTCTGCTTCGATTGCTTCAGAAGTATAGGCGGTTTTGGCGTCGATATAACCTTTGTCTATCAGCTCTTTTAAAAATTCAAATCCGGGTCTCATGTAATCACTGTACTTTGCTTCGCCGTTGTTAAGCGCCTCAATTTCGGCTTCGGTGTTTCCGCCGTTGTAAAGGTCTGCATAGCCTTGGGCAAACACAAAAGTTTCCAGCCACCAGCGGTTGACGCCGATAGGCGTCTCGATTCCGTTTTCCTTAAATACCCTGCAGCATTCCAGAAATTCCTCCGGTGTGTTGGGCAGCTTGAGCTTGTATTGGTCAAACATGTCTTTGTTGACAAACAGGCCGTAAGCTACCACCTCCTGAGGGATGGCGACCAGCTTTCCGTCAACGGTGTTCGCGGTTTTGACCACATCCCGCAGATTTTTTACACAGTCAAGACCGGATAAATCCAGGAGGCGGCCTTCTGATCCTAATGCCAGTATAGTGTCCGGATTCATCAGATAGAAGTCGTCCATATTATGTCGTACCCGGTCGAGAACTACGTCGTCATAAGTCTTTTCCTGGTAATTTTCCGCTGTGTAGGTCCTGTATTCTACTGTCAGGCCGAGCTGGTCCTCCGCCATTTCCACCGTACGGTCAAATGCGTTTCTTGAAACATTCGTGGCATTGGGTTTTGACTTTTCCATCGGGCCGAAAAGATTAACGGCTTTTATTTCTCCGGCGTCATTTGAAATAAGGTTCTCATTTGCATCAGGCGTGCTTGCGCAGGCTGCTAAGCCAAGTGCCATAATGGCTGTTAGGATGGCTGTTAATACTGTCTTGCTATTGCGTGAGGCATTTTTTTTCATGTCTGGCTCCTTTCTGTATCTGCCTGATTATACTAACCATTAATGAATATATTGTTTTATTGTCTTCTTCAGTAATTCCATATCAATTGGTTTGGCGATATGGGCATCCATTCCTGCATCCAGGGCATCTTTGACGTCCTCGGAAAAAGCGTTTGCAGTCATTGCAATAATCGGTATTTCCTTTGCGTCCGGACGTTCTAGAGACCTGATTTTTTGCGCCGTTTCATATCCGTTCATAACCGGCATTTGGACATCCATTAAGATGGCGTCAAATTCATTCGGGGCGGCCTTCGTAAATCGTTCCAATGCAAGCTGCCCGTTTTCCGCTATTTCACAGGAGGAATTTTCAATATCTAAAAGTTCGGATAGTATTTCCGCATTGATGTCATTGTCTTCGGCAACGAGGAAGTGAAGACCGCAAAGACAGCTTTTTTCCTCGCCCGGTTCAGGTAAATGTCTGTGCTCATGCGGTTTTACCTGTATTCTGAGGAGGGCTTCCTTGAGAGCGGATACGAAGAATGGTTTCGCAAAAAATCCGATATTTTCCACGCAACAAGCTTCGTTTAGCACCTCGTCCCCGTCATAGGCCGTCAAAAACAGTATCGGAACGGAAACGGGAATAAGTCCGCGAAGTATTTTTGCCGTTTCAACGCCGTCCATTCCCGGCATTTTCCAATCTAACAAAATAATGTCATAAGCGGCATTCTGGCCGTCAATGTTTTTCGCAAGCCGTATGGCTTCTTCGCCGGACAATGCGATGTCCACCTGTACATTTGTGCCTTTCATAAGCGTTTGGATGCTCTTGCATGTTTCAATGTCATCATCAATTGCCAGAATCCGGGAGATACCGTTGTCCGTCCAGAACTCGGCATCAGATTGGCCGCTTGGTATACGAAGCTCCAAATCCACTCTGAAAAGACTTCCTTTATCAATTTCGCTGAAGACATCTATCGTGCCGCCCATCAGTTCTACAATATTTTTTGTGATGGCCATGCCAAGCCCGGTTCCCTGGACTTTGTTGGTCGTGCTGTTTTCTGCTCTGGTAAATGCGTCAAAGATCGTCTCCAGATATTCGGGCGTCATGCCGTAACCGTCGTCTTCCACTTCAATGCGGATGTGTTCGAACTGGTTGGAGCGTTGCTTTAGCCCGATAATACGGAACCAGATATTGCCGTTTTCCGGAGTATATTTTACCGCGTTAGAGAGTAGGTTAATCAGAATCTGGTTGATTCTGGTCTCGTCTCCTACCACGTACTCATGCTTGATGTCTGTCACAGATACATAAAAGTTCTGTGATTTTTCTTTTGCCATAGGACGGATGATGGCATCGACGGAGGAAACCAGATTATTTAGTGTAAATTCTCCAATGGTGAGGACGACTTTTCCGCTTTCAATTTTGGATACGTCCAGTACATCATTTATCAGGCTGAGCAGATGCTGGCCGGACGCAGTAATTTTTTTTGTATATTCCCTTACTTTGGCAGGATTATCCGCATCCTTTGCAAGCAAGGTAGTAAATCCAAGAATTGCGTTCATTGGTGTACGGATATCATGCGACATATTTGAAAGGAATGTCGTCTTTGAATTGCTGGCGATTTGCGCTGCCTGCAGCGCCTCCGCCAATTGCTTGTTGTGGACGTCCCGTTCTTCCTCCCGCTCTTTCCGTATCTTGTCGTCTTCCCTCCTGCTGAGATAATACAGGATGCAGCAAAGCAGGAATGCTGCCAGCATAAGTATGACAACAATAAGAATATTCTGGCTTACTGTGCGTCCTTCCTGCTGAATCGCCTCAATGGGTACATGGCCGATAAGATAGATGGCTCCGTCGTTCACGGCCCACATATAAATCAGGGAATTTTTATTCTGGATATCATGGTAGAACATAATATCGTCCCCGGTTTTGATGCTTTTGGAAACCTCATCCTGCAGAGTTTTTTCAAGGATGTTATTTGCCCGGTAGAAATCATTAAGATTTACATGCCCGGCATTCCGCTCTCCCATCCCCGTAGGATTTAATACAAGCCGCTCGCTTTTTGTATCCATAATGTAAAGCAAGGCGCTATTGTTGTAAAATCCATCCGGCAGGGCATCCTCGAAAGAGTCGAAAGTGTATTCAACATAAAGTGTGGCGGTTTCCCTGCCGTTTTTTATAATGGGACATTTCATGGTGTATGCCCATGTTCCCATGCTATTAAGGTAAGACTGGGAAAGGGGCAGGCTGTTTACTGTTTTCCCAAAGGAAAAGTCCAGCTCTTTTTCTGAAAATGTTTCTCCTGTGCTGGAAATGCCTTCCGTTTCGCCTGAAAGTATAATCGACATTTTAACCATCGTCCGGTTGCTTTCATAAGAACGGATAAATTCATAGGAATCATTGGAAGATGCAATCTCCTGAGCAATCAGCATCTGAAATTCGGTTTCTTTAACTAAAATTGATTCAAGTGTGTTTTTAATCAAATCAAGGCTGTCGCTCAAATTGTGAATTGCTGATGTCGACATTTCCGTGGATATCTTTTTGGCGACAGAAAATACAACTGTTCCTAAAATACAAAAAACTAACATAATAGAAAGAAACAAAGTGCTTCTGGGGTTTCTTTTTCTCTTCCCTTTCATTGTGTTCTCCATCCTGCTGTTGAAATTTTAGATATATATAATAAATTATACCACGTTTTTAATAAATGTTATAGATATGAAATAAAAAACGAAGAGTTTTTTAGACTCTCCGTTTTCCATCCATTAATTTACAATAAATAATCGCCACGACCGTACTCACTGCTGTCGCGGCAATCCCCGGCCCCACAATCGCCGCCGGGTTCACGCTTCCGTACTGGCTGCGGTAAGCGATTACATTCACCGGAATCAGCTGGAGCGACGAGATGTTCAGTATCAGAAACGTACACATCTCATTACTGGCAATCCCCCTCCGCCTCACCGGGCCTGGAAGCCTGCCCGCCCTCCTGTCCTCCTCCAGTTTCGAAAGCTCCTCCATCGCCCGAAGTCCGGCCGGAGTCGCCGCCCACCCAAGCCCCAGTACATTGGCGATAATATTTGTGGTTATCGGTTCTTCGGCAGAGTGGCCCGCCGGAAGGTTCGGGAAAAGGAAACGGATGAGGGGACGTATTTTTCTTGAGGCATTCTCGATAATCCCCGCTTTTGCCGCAATCTCCATAAGCCCCACCCAGAGGGACATTACCCCCATCATAGTTATGCATAGGGTGACGGCCTCTTTGGAGGAATCCAGCGCGGCATTCGTTATGTCCGGCATCCTTCCGGTAAAAGCAGCAAATACAATTCCGATAAGTATCATTCCCGCCCATAAATAATTCAGCATAAATAATCTTCCTGTTAATCCTTTGATAATCTTCTGAATAAGATATGCATGCACAGGAATGTATATTCAGCATTCAGGCGGCCTTCTTATCGTCTAAGCGTCTCCATACAGTTAGAAGCATTGTAGTAAAACAGGCAGTGCCGCCGATAAAGTTGGAGATTGGCTCCGCTAAAAACACTCCGGCGGTACCGAGTCCGCCGACGGCCGGAAGACAAAGGGTAAGAGGGATTACGATAACCGCCTTGCGCAGCAGGGAGAAAAAGACGGCCTGCTTTGATTTGCCGAGGGCGACAAAAGCGGACTGCCCGGAAAACTGCAGCGCCATCAGAAAAATTCCGAAAAAGTACAGGTGCATGGCAGGGACGCCCGCTTTCAAAAGCTCCGGCTCGCTGCTAAAAGGCCGGATAAAAATGCGGGGGAAGAAAAAGATGAGCGCCCACATAACAAAAGTAAATATAATAGAAAATATTGTAGTCAGCTTTATGGCGGCTTTTACCCGGCCATATTTTTTTGCTCCGTAATTAAAGCTCATAACAGGCTGCGCTCCGTTGGAGAGTCCGGTCACCGGGATGGTGACGATTTCCCGCACGGAATTAATGACGGTCATTATTCCAACATAGAGGTCGCCGCCGTAATGCTGCAGTGTGGCGTTGCATATAATCTGTACAGAGCCGTTCGTGACGGACATGACGAAACCGGAAAGACCGAGCGCGGTGATTTCCTTTACATAAGAAAGGGACAAAGCCATGTGTTTAAAAGACAGCTTTATCAGGGCTTTCGGACCTGTCAGGAAACGGAGTACCCACAGGGCGGAAACGCATTGAGAGAGAATGGTTGCCAAAGCTGCTCCCCGAACCCCCATATGAAATACAAAAATGAAAAGAGGGTCAAGCAGGAGATTCAGCACTGCGCCGATGGAAACCGTGAGCATTCCCGTGATGCCGAACCCCTGTGCATTGATAAAGTTATTCATGCCGAGACTTATCATAACAAACAGGGTCCCTAAGAGGTACAGCGTGATATAGGCATTTGCATAAGGGTACGTTATGCGGCTTGCGCCGAACAGGTATAAAAGCGGCTCCCGAAAGATATAGCAGGCCGCGGACAAAAAAATTCCGGATATAAGCAGCATGGAGAAAGAGTTCCCCATGATTTTCCCGGACTTTTCGGATTCTCCCGCACCTCTTGCGATAGAGAATAAAGGTGCGCCGCCCATGCCGAACAGATTGGCGAATGCCGTGATAATTGTAATAATTGGCAGCGTCAGCCCGATACCGGTTAAGGCATCTGTGGAACTGTTGGGGATATGGCCGATGTAGATGCGGTCTACTACGTTATAGAGTACGTTAATTAGCTGTGCGAGAGTCATGGGGACCGCAAGCCGCAGAATATTGGCCGCGACGCTTCCCTGGCTGAAATCTTTTTCTTTATTTGTAAAATGTTTCATAAATTGTCATCGCCGTTTCTATCAAAATTAGATATTCGTATCCGTTGTCTTAAAAAGGTATGGCCTTCGTTTGTAATTAACAGTATAAGATGCCTGCAAAATATTTTCAACCTGCCTGAAATAAACAAAAGCTGCAGGACATATAATGGAGAATAGATTTTATACGGAAATGGGGCGGTTTTATGAAGCTGTTGCTGTATATCGCAGACCTTATCGTGCCGATGGTGATTTTTTCAGTCGTAAGCTACGGCATACTAATGAAAGTGAATGTATACGATACTTTTATAAAAGGTGCAAAAAGCGGATTTTACACAGTGATAAAGATTATGCCTACGTTAATCGGACTTATGGTGGCGGTCGGCATTCTCAGGGCGTCCGGGTTTTTGGATTATCTGTCGGAAATCATCGGCGGAGCAATGAAATATGCCGGATTTCCAAGCGAACTGGTTCCACTCACGGTAGTGAAGATGTTCTCGTCCTCCGCTGCGACAGGGCTGCTTCTTGATGCCTACAAAGAATACGGGACAGATTCTTACATAGGGCTCGTAGCATCCATCAGTATGTCATGTACAGAAACTATATTTTATACGATGAGTGTTTATTATATGACGGCGAAAGTGACGAAGACAAGATATACGCTTACCGGCGCGCTGCTTGCCACCTTTGCCGGACTTGTGGCAAGCGCTGTGCTGGCCGGTGCGATGTAATCCGCAATAATTAAGAGAGGCTTATGAAAGGCTATGGGAGGGATTTGCCCATAGCCTTTTTTCGTAATTCTTTTAATGCTGTTTATAGCTGGCTGCGGATGATTTTAAAGGGGGCGGGACCGGTCTTAAGTACAATTCTGTGAAAACGTTCCTGCGTGAATTTATCGCCCCACTTTTCAATTGCGTATTTTTTTAGCTCCAGAAATTCTAAGTACCCGATATAGTACTTCAGGTAATTAGCCGGGTCGGAAATAATGAGACTATAGATTTCAGAAACTGTCTGTGCATCGGTAATTCCGTAGTCCCGGAAAAAGGATGCCGTATCCGGCAGAGACCAGCCGTCGTAATGGATACCCATATCCGCAAGAGCGTAAAGCCCCAAGAGGATTGATGTATTTTTCTGCATAATGGCCGCCTCGTTTTTGGAGATGGGGGCGTAATAGTAGCTGAGCATCTCACAGTATGTAGCCCATCCTTCCGTGTAGCCGCCGTATCCGAGCAGACAGCGGATGGGGTCAGGATCCTGCTCCATATAATATACGTTTTGATAAAGATGTCCGGGGTATCCTTCATGGGCAAGGGTGGTAAAGAGGGATAAATCATCGGGAATGTGCCCTGCGTTTATATAAATGACATTGGACGTGGCATTGTCAATTGCAGGAATCATGTAAAATGCCGGACTCATATATTCTTCCAGAGATTTTTGAACATACTTTATCTGGACGTCCACCGCCGGAGGCTTTGGAAAGTCGTCGGCCATTTTGCTTTCAAGCGTATTTAAAATGGAGACGGGATTGGAGTCTTCAAGAATCGTACCCTGTGAGGAAAACAAGTCAGAGGAACGGGAATCGGCGTCCTCGGAGGAAAGATTGGATACGCCAAGCTGTGCAAGGGCAGTCTGCATCGTGCCAAGATCTTCCATAATCTGCCTTCTTGCAAGTTCCTGAAGTTTCGGGATACTCCTGCTTGAGCCTGTTTCGCTTGCCGCAATCAGTTCATAATACTGTCTGCCGCCCGGAAGCCGGCATAAGCCTCCAAAAGTTTCATCGTCAGAACAGTCGTCGCGAAGGGAATCCAGCCCCTTTGCTAAGTTCTGATAGGCGGGGAAAATATATTTTTTCATATATTTATCATGTGTTTTTATATACTTTTTTTTGTTGAGAACTTTTTTGCTGTTTTTGGGGAGTTCCTTTTCCAGTTCGTTTAGCCGTTCTTGAAAGGAAGAGTAAAGATAATTGTCTTTTCCCAGTCTCACAAATGCGGTGCATTCTCCGGTGAGCTCTTTTAATGCCTTTTCGGACATAAACAGCCCCTTTTCCGCCCGCGCCTGTTCAAATTCAAGGATAGATTCAAAGTAACCAGGTACCTTTTTCAGAAGTTTCAGGTAAGTGTCAACATCGGAAACGCTGTAAAATTGGTATTCTGATAAAACTACCGGAAGCTGGGACTGGGTTCCGGTGAGAGGGGAAAGCGGCTCTTCATACAAGGAATAAGGAGCAAGCTCAAATGCCGTTGTATAATAGTCTTCAAGAACATCGTAAGTCAGCTTGTTTTCCGCCGACAGACGGCGGCGATCGTAGGACTTTAAAAGAGCAAGCCCATTTTCAATGGCAGCGCATATAGAGCCTGTATCAGCGGTGCAGGAGCCGATGGATACCGGTGTGTCAGTGATGCCGTAAGCGGAAGGATTTTTCAGTGTATAGTGAAGGGAAATCGTATTGCCGGAAACCTCCTGGCAGAAAAGGTTATAGGTGTATTCCTCGAACTGCTGATTTTCATTTTTATAAAAATGATGTACGCTGAGGACGGTGACGGACAGTACCGCAAGGAAAACGGCGGTGATAACCGCAGAGCGCTTTTTAGACATAAGAAAGCCTCGAAGTATTTTTTTAATTTATATGCGGGGAAGAAAAAAGTTATGCGGACAGAGAGGGATGGCGCATACTGCGCGGCTGTGAATTTCTTCGTACCTCTTGACAGCATTCCTGCTTTTGTGCTACGATTCTATAACATAACGAAAAACGCAGTGACGAAGAGAGTATGCATTTTGAAGGCTTTACAGAGAAATCCTGAATCTTTGGAATGTCTGCGGGTGAAAAAAGGCGCAAGGTATATCCGGCGTTTTGGCGGATGCGGAGCCGCGCCTGAGCTTGCGGGGACAGAGAGGATGCTGAGAGGGATAAGAGGGATATTTGCAGAAGATGGCTTTTTGAGCGGTGCGGTGAGCGAAAGAGAGTGCTTTGAAAAGAAAGAGCGGTAAGGCTGTCTTTTTGTGAGCCGTAATGGGTACGCCCTTTACAGCGGAAAGATGTCAGGCATGCCGGCGGTTGAGACGGATATGGGCTTGCTTGCTGCATGGGCTGGCACCTTATGAGATTTGCGCCGTAAGGCGCGGATGAATGGAAGTGGTAACACGGGTCTGCTCGTCTTCCCTGATTTTTAGAATCGGGGAAGATTTTTTATTACAAAATATTTATATTGCAAAACATTTTTTTAAAAAGGAGAGATAAGAGCATGGAAAAAAAGAAATATTATATGACGACGGCGATTGCGTATACTTCGGGCAAGCCGCATATCGGCAACACGTATGAAATCGTTCTGGCGGACGCCATTGCCCGGTACAAGAGAAGTCAGGGGTATGACGTGTTTTTCCAGACCGGCACGGACGAGCACGGACAGAAGATTGAGCTGAAGGCGCAGGAGGCGCAGATTACGCCGAAGGAGTATGTGGATAAAGTGGCGGGTCAGGTCAAGGATATCTGGAATATGATGAATTCTTCGCATGACAAATTTATCCGGACTACGGATGAAGACCATGAAAAGCAGGTTCAAAAGATTTTTAAGAAGCTTTATGAGCAGGGCGATATTTACAAAGGCTCTTATGAGGGGCTCTACTGTACGCCGTGTGAGTCATTCTGGACAGAATCACAGCTTGTTGACGGGAAATGCCCGGACTGCGGGCGGGAAGTGAAACCGGCGAAGGAGGAGGCTTACTTTTTCAAGATGAGCAAGTATGCCGACCGCCTGATAGAGCATATCAACGCTCATCCGGAGTTTATTCAGCCGGTATCCCGCAAAAATGAGATGATGAATAACTTCCTCCTTCCGGGACTGCAGGATCTGTGCGTGTCAAGAACTTCCTTTAAGTGGGGGATTCCGGTAGATTTTGACGACAGGCATGTGGTGTATGTGTGGCTGGATGCATTGACCAACTATATTACGGGTATTGGGTATGATGCAGAGGGGGAGAGCACGGAACAGTTTAAGACAAACTGGCCGGCGGATCTGCATTTGATTGGAAAGGATATTATACGTTTCCATACGATTTATTGGCCAATCTTTCTGATGGCGCTTGATTTGCCTCTTCCGAAGCAGATTTTCGGACATCCGTGGCTGCTGCAGGGAGATGGAAAGATGAGCAAGTCTAAAGGCAATGTGCTTTATGCAGATGAGCTTGTAGACTTTTTCGGTGTTGACGCAGTGCGCTTTTTCGTGCTCCATGAGATGCCGTTCGACAATGACGGAGTGATATCCTGGGAGCTTTTAGTAGAGCGCATTAATTCCGAACTGGCAAATACTCTGGGAAATCTTGTGAACAGAACGATTTCCATGACGAATAAATATTTCGGCGGTACGGTAACTGACAAGAATGCGGCGTCAAGCGAGGAAGAAAGGGCGGTTGACGAAGACCTTAAGTTTGTTGTGTCCAAGACGGCGCAGGCTGTAGAGATGAAGATGGATGCTCTGCGCGTAGCGGACGCCATCACGGAGATTTTCAATTTGTTTAAGCGGTGCAATAAATATATCGATGAGACGATGCCGTGGGTGTTAGCAAAGGAAGAGGAGAAAAAGGACAGGCTTGAGATGGTTCTTTACAATCTACTTGAGAGTATCAAATCCGGCGCAAGGCAGCTTGAACCGTTTATGCCGGAGACGTCGGAGAAAATACTGGCACAGCTGGGCGATGGAAAGGTGGCAGAGAAACCGGAAATCTTATTTGCAAGGCTGGATATGGAGGAAGTGTTAAAGAAAGTGGAGGAACTCCACCCGGCGGCAGGGGAAGAAGAAAACGCAGAAACGAAAGATGCATCCGGAGAGGATGCGGCAATCGATATTGAGGCAAAGCCGGAAATTACTTTTGAGGAATTTGGAAAAATGCAGTTTCAGGTAGGAGAGATTATCGCCTGTGAGGAAGTGAAAAAGTCAAGGAAGCTTTTGTGCTCCCAGGTTAAAATCGGCAGTCAGGTAAAGCAAATCGTGTCGGGAATCAAGGCTCACTATACGGCGCAGGAGATGGTAGGCAAAAAGGTAATGGTGCTTGTAAACTTAAAGCCGGCGAAGCTTGCCGGAGTACTGTCGGAGGGTATGCTTTTATGCGCAGAGGACGCAGACGGGAATCTGGCGCTTATGACGCCGGAGAAATCAATGCCGGCGGGAGCGGAAATCTGCTAAGTATTATGAATTATATAGGAAGGAGAGAGTTAGCAAATGGAAAAAATCAGAATTGGTATCGTAGGATACGGCAATATCGGGCGCGGCGTCGAGCAGGCCGCAGCCCGCAATGAGGATATGGAGCTTCGGGCGGTCTTCACAAGGAGGGCGCCGGAAACGGTGGCAATCAAGACGGATGGCGCGGTGGTGAAGCATTTTGACGATATGGCTTCGATGAAGGATGAAATTGACGTAATGGTACTCTGTGGCGGTTCGGCCACAGACCTTCCGGTGATTGGGCTGAAGGTTGCGGCGGATTTTAATACCATTGACAGTTTTGACACACATGCAAAGATTCCGGAATATTTTGCCAATGTAGACAAGGCGGCAAAAAGCGGCGGCCATGTCAGCATTATTTCCGTGGGCTGGGATCCGGGGATGTTCTCTTTAAACCGTTTGTATGCAGAATCCATTTTGGTACAGGGAAGTACGTATACATTCTGGGGAAAGGGCGTGAGCCAGGGGCATTCTGACGCTATCCGCCGTATTGACGGAGTAAAAAACGCCATCCAGTACACGGTCCCGGTGGAGGAGGCGGTAAGCAGAGTGCGCAGCGGCAGCGGGCCGGAGCTTACGACGAGGGACAAGCATTTACGGGAGTGCTACGTCGTCGCGAAAGAGGGTGCGGACCGTGCGGCGATTGAGCGGGCGATTAAGACGATGCCGAACTATTTTGACGAGTATAACACGACAGTGACATTTGTTACTGAGGAAGAATTAAAGGAAAACCATAGTAAGATGCCCCACGGCGGATTTGTCATCCGCAGCGGTGAGACAGGATGCGAGGGTAACAAGCATGTAATCGAATATTCTTTGAAGCTGGATTCAAACCCGGAATTTACGGCGAGTGTACTGATTTGCTATGCGAGAGCCGCTTACAGGCTGTCAAAGGCGGGCGATTGCGGGGCGAAAAGCGTGTTTGACATTGCGCCGGGACTGCTGTCCCAGAAAACTGCCGGAGAGCTTCGATCGCAGCTTTTGTAGTTTTTATGAAGAAGGAGGACCGCAGGATGATTTTTGATACACATGCACACTATGACGACGAGCAGTTTGATACAGACCGGGACGAGCTGTTGAATACAATGGCGGAAAACGGCGTCGGCACTATCGTCAATGTCAGTGCCGCATATGAGTCTTGCGAGAGGGTCGTCCGTATGGCGCAGCGGTATCCGTTTATGTATGCGGCGGTAGGCGTCCACCCGGACGAGGTGGGGAGTCTTGATGATGAAAAGTTTGACGGCCTGAAGAAGCTTTTTAAAAATGACAAGGTTGTGGCGGTAGGAGAAATCGGCCTTGATTATTATTGGGACAATGAATCGCATAAGCTGCAGAAAGAATGGTTTATTAGGCAGCTTGAACTTGCACGGGAGCTTAATCTTCCGATTAATGTCCACAGCCGCGAGGCGGCACAGGATACCATGCAGGTCATAAAGGAGTACGGAAAAGGCCTTGACGGTGTCATCCACTGCTATTCTTATTCGAAGGAGATGGCGCAGGAGTATGTGAAAATGGGCTTTTTTATCGGAATCGGAGGCGTGGTGACATTTAAAAACGCAAGGCGTCTGAAGGAAACGGCAGAGACGGTGCCGCTCAGTGCCATCGTGCTGGAGACGGACTGCCCGTACCTCGCGCCAGAGCCGTACCGGGGAAAGCGCAACGATTCTTCTCTTATTAAATATACGGCAGAGAAGATTGCGGAAATGAAAGGTATTACGTATGAGGAAGTGGTGCGCCGGACGGAGGAGAATGCCAGAAAGCTGTACCGTTTATAAAATGAATAGAGTGAAGCGTAAGTAATAAAAGAGGGTGGCTGTTAATACATCAAGAAACGGTCACCCTCTTTTATTGAAACGGTCTTTTTTGTGCAAATTCAACCAAAATCAGTCACGCATTTTGTGAAATAGTTTGATTGATTTTGAATGAAAATGATGATATACTAGTTTCAGAAAGTCAAACACGAGCAAAAACGTGTAAAATAAGGAGGTGGCAGAATGATTTACACGGTGACATTTAATCCGTCACTGGATTACATTGTGGAAGTTGACGACTTTAAGCTTGGTCTTACGAACCGTACGGGTTCCGAATTACTGCTTCCGGGCGGAAAGGGAATCAATGTTTCAACGGTACTTATGAATCTTGGCATCGAGAGTACGGCGCTTGGATTTACCGCCGGGTTTAC
>CAJTUQ010000001.1:73322-81479 GCA_910579335.1 uncultured Dorea sp.
AACGGCTTTATCTGGATTGATGAGGGATTTACGCGAATTAATCTGAAGCTAAGGAGCATTGACGGGACAGAGATTAATGGCATGGGTCCAAAAATCAGCGAGGAGAAGGTAAAACTGCTGATGGATAAGCTGGATGCATTGGGAAAGGGAGATGTTTTGTTTTTATCGGGAAGTATCCCTGCGTCCATGCCGGACGACGCATACCAGAAGATTATGGAGATGCTTGACGGCAGAGGGGTGTACATTGCGGTGGATGCTACAAAGGAGCTGCTGCTGAATGTCCTGCCATATCACCCGTTTTTGATTAAGCCCAATAACCATGAGCTGGGTGAAATTTTTAATACACAGCTTCGCACAAGGGAATCTGTCGTGCCGTATGCGCAGAAGCTTCAGGAAATGGGCGCACAGAATGTTTTAGTGTCTATGGCGGGAGAGGGCGCAGTGCTAATCGGCGCCGACGGAAACGTTTATGAAGCCCCCGCGCCAAAAGGAACACTGGTTAACGGCGTAGGTGCGGGCGATTCTATGGTAGCCGGCTTTATGGCAGGGTATATGGAAAAGCAGGATTACAGATATGCGTTCCATATGGGAATCGCGGCGGGAAGCGCCAGTGCATTTTCAGAATATCTTGCGACGAAGCCGGAAATAGAAAAAGTATATCGGCAGCTGCAGCAAGTATAAGTCTTAATTATCATCAATACTTGAAGGAACAAATCAGATAAAATACGGATGTTATTTCGTTAGAAGAAAAAATAATAAGTTAGGAAAATCGGGAAGGTAAGGAGGAAGTGACATGAGAATCACGGATTTGCTGGATATACGAAGCGTTTCTCTTGAGGGGGCGCCGAAGAGTAAGAATGAGGCTCTTGACCAGATTGTGGCACTTATGGCTGAGAGTGGGAAAATCAACGATGAAGAAGCGTACCGCAGGCAGGTGTATGCAAGGGAGGAGGAAAGCACCACTGGCATCGGAGAAGGGATTGCCATCCCCCACGGAAAATGTGATGCGGTGTCCCAGCCGGGCCTTGCCGCGATGGTTGTAAAAAGCGGCGTAGAGTTTGATTCTTTGGACGGGGAGCCGGTCACCTTGATGTTCCTTATTGCTGCGCCCAATACGGAGGACAATGTTCATCTTGACGTATTAAGCAAATTATCGATGATGCTCATGGATGAAGAATTTACTTCCAGCCTGAGAAATGCAAAAACAAAAGAAGAGTTTCTGGCAATCATTGACAAGGCGGATGAAGAGAAGAAAAGCGTGGATGAGCGGCTGGCCCAAACAGATGAGGCTGCTGCGGGACAGACAAAAATTCTTGCGGTTACCGGATGTCCTACGGGAATCGCCCACACATATATGGCGGCGGAAGGAATAGAAAAGGCTGCCAAGGCGAAGGGCTGCTTTGTCAAGGTTGAGACGAGAGGTTCCGGCGGAGCAAAAAACGTGCTTACGGCTCAGGAGATAGCCGAGGCGGACTGTATTATCATTGCAGCGGATACGCAGGTTCCAATGGATCGTTTTGACGGAAAAAGGGTAATTGAAAGACAGGTGTCGGATGGCATTAACAAAGCGGATGAGCTGATTGAACTGGCAATGTCCGGCAGCGCACCGGTTTTTAAAAGTGCGAATGCGGCGGCGGGCACATCTGCCGTTAAGTCGGGCGGCAGTGTCGGACACCAGATCTATACGCAGCTGATGAACGGAGTTTCCCATATGCTTCCGTTTGTAGTGGGCGGAGGAATCTTGATTGCCGTGTCCTTCCTGATAGACGGACTCTGTGTGGATATGGCGGCCTTGTCAGCGGCCGAACGTGCGAACTTCGGTACGATTACCCCGCTGGCGGCATTGTTTAAAAATATCGGGGGCGTGGCATTTGGCTTTATGCTGCCGGTACTGGCGGGATTTATCGCAATGGCAATCGGCGACCGTCCGGCGCTTGCGGTAGGGTTTGTCGGCGGCATGATGGCAGCGAACGGGACATCCGGATTTCTTGGGGCTTTAGCCGCGGGCTTTGCTGCAGGATATATCATTAAGCTGCTGTTTGTCGTGTGCGGCAGGCTGCCGGCGGCGATTGAAAAAATTGCGCCTGTCCTTTTGTATCCGGTATTAGGAATCCTCAGCATGGGAATTTTGATGACCTTTGCGGTGGAACCGGTAATGGGCGCAATCAATACGGCGCTGAACAACGGATTGACAAGCATGGGCGGCTCCAGTAAGCTTGTTCTGGGAATGATTCTGGGCGGCATGATGGCAATCGACATGGGCGGTCCGTTCAATAAGGCGGCATATGTATTCGGCACGGCTGCGATTGCTTCCGGAAACTATGACGTGATGGCGGCGGTTATGATTGGCGGCATGACACCGCCGTGTGCAATCGCGCTTGCAACACTGATGTTTAAGAACAAATTTACAAAAGAAGAGAGGGAGTCCGGCCCTACAAACTTTATTATGGGACTTGCGTTTATCACGGAGGGAGCCATTCCATTTGCGGCAGCAGACCCTGCCCGCGTGCTTCCGTCCTGTATCGTCGGATCGGCGGCGGCAGGTGCGCTTTCCATGATGTTCGGGTGCACATTGATGGCGCCCCACGGCGGTATCTTCGTCGTGCCGGTGATGGAAAATGCATTGATGTATCTGGTGGCTCTTGTAGCAGGAACGCTTATATCGGCGGCACTGTTAGGATTGTTAAAGAAAAAGGTTCAATAAGAAATTTAAAAATTAAAAAATAAAAATGGAGGAATTTAAAAATGAAAGAATTTAAGTATGTAATCACAGACCCAGAGGGAATCCATGCACGTCCGGCAGGAATCCTTGTGAAGACAGTAAAGGAATTTGGATGCGACATCAAAATCGCAAAAGGCGGGAAAGCAATGAACGCAAAAGCAATTTTCGGAGTTATGGGACTCGGTGCAAAGAAAGGCGATGAGGTAACGCTTACCTTTGACGGAGAAGATGAAGAAAAAGCATACGAAACGGTAAGCAGATTTATGGAAGAAAACCTGTAAAAACTAATTCGGCCAAAGGTTAATGAAAGGGGGATGCCTAAGCGTGTCCCCCTCAAGTATAAGGAGACTGATTATGAACATATATGAAGGCAAAAGTGTGTTTAGCGGCGTCGCTATCGGAAAAATCAGTGTTTATAAGAAGGGACAGCAGCAGGTAAAGCGCAAAAAGATTACTGATGCCGACGCAGAAATCATGCGTTTTGAGACAGCAAAAACCGAGGCTGTAAAGCAGCTTTCGGGTCTGTATGAGAAAGCGCTCCGTGAGGTAGGGGAGGCAAATGCGGCGATTTTTGAGGTTCACCAGATGATGCTGGAGGATGACGACTACAATGATTCGATAGAAAATATGATACGCACGCAGGGAATCAATGCAGAGTATGCCGTGGCGTCTACGGCTGATAACTTTGCCCAGATGTTTTCGGCGATGGATGATGATTACATGAGAGAGCGCGCGGCGGACGTGAAGGATATTTCTGAGCGCGTTCTTTCTATATTGAACGGGGCGGGCAGTGAATCCGCTGTGTCAGAGGAGCCGGCGATTATCGTGGCAGAAGATTTTGCACCTTCGGAGACGGTGCAGCTTGACAAGGATATGGTCTTGTCCTTTGTTACTGTCCGCGGTTCGCTGAACTCTCATACGGCGATACTTGCCAGGACGATGGCTCTTCCGGCGCTTGTGGGGACGCCGCTGCCTCTCGACGATACGGTGGACGGAAAGCTTGGAATCGTGGATGGGAGCGAAGGGAAGATATACGTGGATCCGGATGAGGAGACGCTGAAACGCATGAAAAGGCGGAAGGAGGAGGAAGCTGAGAGAAAAGAGCTCCTTCAGACCCTTAAGGGCAGGGAAAACGTCACCCTTGACGGAAAAAAGGTCATGCTGTATGCTAATATAGGTAATATTAAAGATCTTGCGACAGTCCTGCAGAATGATGCCGGCGGAATCGGGCTTTTCAGGAGTGAGTTTATTTATCTTGAGAAGGATGATTATCCGACGGAAGAGGAGCAGTTCCAGATCTATAAGCAGGCGGCTGAGACAATGGCGGGTAAACGGGTGATTATTCGTACGCTCGACATCGGTGCTGACAAGCAGTGCGATTACTTTCAGATGGAGCATGAGGAGAATCCGGCGCTGGGATACCGGGCAATCCGTATCTGCCTTACAAGGCCGGAGGTGTTTAAAACACAGCTTCGGGCATTGTACAGAGCCAGTGCATATGGAAAGATTGCCATCATGTATCCGATGATTACCAGTGTTTTAGAAGTGAAACGGATTCAGGAGATGGCTGCGCTTGTGAGAGCGGAGCTTACGGAACAGGGAATCGAGTTCGGCGAGCCGGAACAGGGGATTATGATTGAGACGCCGGCGGCAGCCATTATCAGTGATGAGCTGGCAAAAGAGGTCGATTTCTTCAGTATCGGTACGAATGACCTGACTCAATATACTCTTGCCATTGACCGTCAGAATACGAAACTGGACGAATTTTATGACGCACACCATCCGGCTGTCCTGCGCATGATTGCAATGGTGGTGGAAAATGCGCACAAAGCGGGAATCTGGGCAGGTATTTGCGGTGAGCTCGGAGCGGATCAGACGCTTACAAGGGAATTTCTTGCTATGGGCGTAGATGAGCTGTCCGTATCGCCGGGAAGCATCCTCCCGATTCGCAGGATTGTACTGGAGACAAATGTGGAAGAGTACAAGGCGGGAAGATAAATGTTGACAAAACAGAGACAGGAACTGATATTAAAGCTTTTGGAGGAAAACGGAAGCGTCACCGTGACAGAGGTAAAAGAGCTTCTGGACACTTCGGAATCTACGGTGCGGCGGGATATCACGGCGCTTGACAGAGAGGGAAAGCTTGTCAAAGTGTTTGGCGGGGCGGTTGCGTTAAAGGAAGGCGCTGTGACGGCGCATGAGTACACGGTCGCCCAGAAGCTTGATTTAAACAGCGAAGAAAAGAAACGAATTGCAAAATATGCGGCGGCGCTCATAGGGCCGGAGGACTTTGTCTATCTGGATGCAGGCACCACTACAGGATATATGCTTGATTATATAGAAGAGAAGAGAGCGGTTTTTGTAACAAATGCGGTTGCACATGCACAGCGGCTTGTAGCTATGGGCATGAAAGTATTTCTTGTAGGAGGCGAGCTCAAGGCGTCTACGGAGGCCATAGTAGGCAGCCAGGCGATGCGGGTGATTCAAGGGTATCATTTTACAAAAGGGTTCTTCGGGACAAACGGAGCGGCGAGAAAAAGCGGATGCACTACGCCGGATGCGAATGAAGCAATGGTTAAGCAGACCGCTATAGAGCAGTGCAGGGAATGCTATGTGCTGTGCGACAGCTCTAAATTTGACAATGTCAGTTCTGTGACATTTGCACCTTTTTGCGGCACGGTTTTTATTACGGAAAAGCGGGCTGCCGGGTACGAAGAGTGTGAGAATGTCCTGCTTTCAGAGGAATAGTTCTATAAAATATAAAAAACAGTCTGTGACTGCACAAAATTAAAATAAGACAGGCGACAGGTTATTCTGCCGCCTGTATCTCCATCGTATATTCTTCCCCCTCTTTTGTAAATGGGGAAAGGAGTGTTGTGATTACGGTTTCAGCCTGTTCGGACGCCTGCTTTAGAAGGTCGGTTTGACCTGCTTTTTCGGCGGCGTCCTCTTTGGCCTTTTCCATTGCTTTCTGCGTGTCCTGCTTTTTTGTCCAGTTAAACAGAGCAAATTTTTCATCGTAAAACTCTAACGAATCAGGATCTACAGTAATATCCTGAATCTCAGGCCTGGGGACGGATACGGTAACTTTCTTGTCTTTTACGGTGACCTTTGCCTGTGATAAATCAATTCCGGCCTTGATATGGGCATCATAAATCATGGAAAAACTTTTTTTGTTTATGTATTGGATATCTCCTTCTTCGTATCGGATAATACCTCTATAGTCAAGTCTTGCGGTAGTAAGGCTGCTGCATTTGCTTAATCTCTCTTCGATGGAAGTGGCCGTCACTTTTACATCATCGTCCTTTTCTAAAAGGCGCGCCCCCATAAAGCCGACAGAGATAAGGGCGACACAAGCAATGACTGCAGTGATTACGTGTATTTTTTTCATAGTTTATCCTCCGTATGTATAGCTGAAAATAATCAGAAAAAAGCTGTCTTTCCGACACATTATATCATGGTGCATCTTATCAAACAAGCGATAAAAATTGGCATTCTGAACATATCTGCATATTCCGCGGGCAAATCAATGATTAATTTTTCTTTGCCGCTTCTTAATGATTATTTAATTTTTTTTGTATATCATAAATCCTCAAATTATTGTATAATATCTTAATACTTATTTTTTCGGGAGTGAATATATGGGCAGTCCGACGCTTGGAAATCCACAGAAAACAATTGAAATCTTACAAAAATACCGGTTTTCTTTTCAAAAGAAATTCGGGCAGAATTTTCTTATTGACACGCATGTGCTTGATAAAATCATTCGGGCGGCGGATATCGGGAAGGATGATATGGTGCTTGAAATCGGTCCGGGCATCGGGACGATGACGCAGTATCTTGCGGAGGCAGCCAGAAAGGTTCTTGCGGTTGAAATCGATAAAAATTTGATTCCTATTTTGGAAGATACCTTGAGCGGATATGAAAATGTACGTATTTTAAATGAAGATATATTGAAGGTGGATATCCGAAAGCTTGTCAGGGAGGAGAATGGGGGGAAACCCGTCAAAGTGGTGGCAAACCTTCCATATTATATTACGACGCCGATTATCATGGGGCTGTTTGAAGAACATGTACCGGTTACAAGTATTACGGTCATGGTGCAGAAGGAGGTGGCGGACCGGATGCAGACCGGACCGGGCAACAAAGATTACGGGGCGCTGTCGCTGGCGGTTCAGTATTATGCCGTGCCTTATATTGTGGCGAACGTGCCGCCCAACTGTTTTATGCCCCGCCCGAAAGTAGGTTCTGCGGTTATACGGCTTACACGCCATGAAAAACCGTGTGTGGAGGTTGAGGATGAAAGGCTGATGTTTGACATTATACGGGCATCCTTTAATCAGAGAAGAAAGACGCTGGCAAACGGATTGAAAAATTCAGAAAAACTGGATTTTTCGAAAGACATTATTATGGAAGCTTTGGAATGCCTGGGAAAGGGCGCCGGAGTGCGGGGAGAAGCGCTGACTCTTGAAGATTTTGCCGAATTGAGCAATTATCTTTCCAAAGCCCGACCTGCGGCTGGTAACAAATAAATCATATATAACGCAGACAGAAAGGATGATAGGATGACAAACAACGTAGAAAGAGCGTTATTTGAAATCACACCGGAGATTGAGCATTTTGCCGAATTGTGTGTAAAAAATAATGCAATCGACAAGGATCTGTATACAGAGTATGAAGTTAAGAGAGGCCTTCGCGACCTAAATGGCAAAGGGGTGCTGGCCGGACTTACGAATGTGTCGGATGTGTGCGCAAAAAAGATCGTGGGCGGCAAAGAGGTGCCGTGTGCAGGAAAGCTTTATTACCGGGGATATAATATTAAAGACCTTGTAAATGGCTTCCTGAAAGAAAAGCATTTTGGCTTTGAGGAGATTGCATATCTTCTTTTGTTCGGCGAGCTGCCGTCAAAAAAGGAATTTGAGGAGTTTAAGGAAGAACTGATTGAAAGGCGCACCCTGCCGCCGAATTTTGTGCGGGACGTCATAATGAAGGCTCCCAGCCGGGATATGATGAACAGCCTTTCCCGCTCTATACTGAATCTTTACAGTTATGATATGAAGGCGGATGACACGACGATTCCAAATGTACTTAGACAATGTTTGAATCTAATCAGCCAGTTTCCGATGATGATGGTGTACGGTTATCATGCGTATAATTACCGCAGAGGCGAGGATTTGTTTATCTATGCCCCGTCTTCTAAGCTTTCAATGGCGGAGAACATTCTGATGATGCTTAGGGAAGACCGCAAGTATTCCAAGCTTGAGGCGAAGATTCTGGACATGGCGCTCGTTCTTCATATGGAACATGGCGGCGGAAATAATTCTACTTTCACTTCAAGGGTAGTGACTTCTGCGGGTTCTGATACTTATTCCGTAATTGCTGCTGCGCTGTCTTCTTTAAAAGGACCAAAGCATGGTGGCGCAAATATTAAAGTA
>CAJTUQ010000001.1:81489-127699 GCA_910579335.1 uncultured Dorea sp.
CTTTTACGACACACGTCGTCACATCTTCCGGTACGGACACCTATTCTACGATGGCGGCGGCTATGGCTTCTCTTAAGGGGCCGAAGCACGGCGGCGCCAATATTAAGGTGACAGAGATGTTTGAGGATATGAAGGAAAAGGTTTCTGACTGGAAGGACGAGGAGGAAGTGAGACGGTATCTCTATGACCTTTTGGATAAGAACGCATTTGACCGGAAAGGGCTGATATACGGTATGGGACATGCGGTTTATTCAATTTCCGACCCCAGGGCGGACATCTTTAAAAAATTTGTGAAGCGCCTTGCAAAGGAAAAGGGAAGGGAAGAAGAATATGCGTTGTATGAGGCGGTAGAGAAGCTTGCGCCGAAAGTTATCGGTGAGAAACGTAAGATATATAAAGGTGTTAATGCGAATGTGGACTTTTACAGCGGATTGGTTTACAGTATGCTGAATCTTCCGAAATCACTCTATACGCCGATTTTCGCGGCGGCCCGCGTGGTAGGATGGAGTGCGCACAGGCTGGAGGAGCTGCAGAATGTGGATAAGATTATCCGTCCTGCGTACAAACCGCTTGCACCGTACAAGAATTATGTGCCGATTCAGGACAGATAAAAGGTTAGAGGAAGTGTGTGATGGAAAAGAGAGAATTTTTCTTTAAATCCTGCGACGGGACGACAAGGATTCATGCTGTAGAATGGAAGCCGGACGGAGAGGCAAGGGCGGTGTTGCAGATTTGCCACGGCATGACGGAGCATATTGCCAGATATGATGAATTTGCGTCATATTTGGCGGAGAGAGGGTTTTATGTTGCGGGACATGATCATCTTGGACATGGGCAGTCGGTGCAGGGGGAAGAGTATTATGGATATTTCCATGAGACGGACGGCAATGCATATGTCATAGGGGATATCCACAAGCTGCGCTATTGGGTTCAAAAACAGTATTCAGAAGTTCCCTATTTTATGCTGGGACACAGCATGGGTTCCTTTCTGCTGCGCCAGTACCTGACCCGTTACAGCGAGGGGCTTTCCGGCGCGGTAATTATGGGAACCGGATATCACAGCGTGCCGGAGGTAATGGCGGGACAGGCGCTTTGCAGGGCGATTGCGGCGATTCGGGGTTGGAAGTACCGAAGCAAAATTGTGAATATGATTGGGTTCGGCGGTTTTAACCGGCGGTTTAAGCCCTGCGAGACAGACAAAGACTGGCTGTCTTCGGACCGGGACAAGCGGGACGAGTATATTAAGGATCCGTACTGTGGGTTTGTGTTTACGGTAAATGGATACTATCATATGTTTGAAGGTATGAAGTGTCTGGAAAAGCGAAAGAATAGAAATAAAATCCGAAAAGACCTGCCGATGCTCCTTGTGTCGGGGGCGGATGACCCGGTGGGGGCGTTTGGGAAGGGCGTCCGCAAGGTTTATAAAGAATATACGGATGCCGGGATAAAAGATGTAACGCTTTGTCTGTATGACGGAGACAGGCATGAGATACTTAATGAGACAGACCGCAGCCAAGTGTACGAAGACTGTTATCTGTGGATGGATAAAAATATTTAAAGATAAACTGTATAGGCATATTTTGCTTGTACAGTTAAAAGGAATGAGAAAAAGGAGTTATTTCATATGGATTTGGTAACAATCAGGGAATTATACAAAAAGCAGGAAGAATACATCGACAAGAAGGTGGCTGTCGGCGGATGGGTCAGAAGTATCCGCGATTCGAAGACCTTCGGTTTTATCGTGGTGAATGACGGAACGTTTTTTAGTCCGCTTCAGGTAGTATACGGTGACAAGCTTGCGAACTTTGCGGAGATTTCCAAGTTGAATGTAGGTGCGGCGGTTATCGTGGAGGGGACGCTGGTCGCAACGCCGCAGGCGAAGCAGCCTTTCGAGATTCAGGCTGACCGTGTTGCGGTGGAGGGAGCGTCAGCGCCGGATTACCCGCTTCAGAAAAAGCGTCACGGGTTTGAATATCTGAGGACTGTTTCTCATTTAAGACCGCGGACGAATACCTTTCAGGCGGTGTTCCGCGTGCGTTCTTTAACGGCATATGCGATTCATAAATTTTTTCAGGAGAGGGATTTCGTGTATGTGCATACTCCGCTGATTACCGGAAGCGACTGTGAAGGCGCCGGCGAGATGTTCAAGGTTACGACGCTGGATATGGAGGCGCCGCCGAAGAATCCGGACGGGACAGTTGATTACTCCAAGGATTTTTTCGGCAGGGAGACGAACCTTACGGTGAGCGGACAGCTGAATGGGGAGTCTTATGCTCTGGCTTTCCGCAATATCTATACGTTCGGGCCGACTTTCCGTGCGGAAAATTCCAATACTACAAGACATGCGGCGGAATTTTGGATGATTGAGCCGGAGATGGCATTTGCAGACCTTCAGGATAATATGGCACTGGCGGAGGACATGCTGAAATACATTATTACTTATGTGATGGAGCATGCGCCGGAGGAGATGAATTTCTTTAATTCCTTTGTGGACAAGGGACTGATTGAGAGGCTGAAAAATGTAGCGTCCTCTGATTTTGCACGTGTAACTTATACGGAGGCGGTAGAGCTTCTGGAAAAAAATAATGACAAATTTGAATATAAAGTATCGTGGGGGGCGGATCTGCAGACGGAGCATGAGCGGTATCTGACAGAGGAAGTATTTAAGCGTCCTGTGTTTGTAACGGATTATCCGAAGGATATTAAGGCATTTTATATGAAGATGAATGACGACGGCAGGACGGTGGCGGCGGTTGACTGTCTGGTGCCGGGCATCGGCGAGATTATCGGCGGCAGCCAGAGAGAGGACGACTATGGGAAGCTTCTTTCCAGGATGAAAGAGATGGGGCTTAAAAAAGAGGACTATGGTTTTTATCTGGATCTGCGCAAGTACGGTTCTGCAAGGCATTCCGGATTTGGACTGGGCTTTGAGCGCTGTGTTATGTATCTGACCGGCATGGGAAATATCCGCGACGTCATTCCTTTCCCCAGGACCGTAAATAACTGTGATTTATAAAATCAGCGGATAGACGCGAAACCGGATGCGCACCATCAAAAGGAGGAGTCGGAAATGAACATTTTAGTTGTGGATGACGAGAAAGAGATTGCGGATGTTATTGAACTTTATCTCCAGAACGACCAGTATAATGTATACAAATTTTATACCGGGGAGGATGCTCTTGCCTGTATCCGCAGCATGAAGATAGACCTAGCGGTGTTAGATATCATGCTGCCGGATGTCGACGGCTTCCAGATTCTTAAGCAGATTCGGGAAAAATATACGTTTCCGGTTATTATGCTGACAGCTAAGACAGAGTATATGGACAAAATCACGGGGCTTACCTTAGGGGCGGACGATTATATTCCCAAGCCCTTTAATCCGCTTGAGCTGGTTGCCAGGGTAAAGGCGCAGCTCAGGCGGTATACACAGTATAACGACGGGGGGAAGGAGACGGGAGACATCATTGATATCGGGGGACTGTTCCTTAACCGGACTTCCCATGAGTGTGTTTATAATGAAATCCCTTTGACGCTGACGCCCATTGAATTTGACGTGCTCTGGCTTTTGTGCGAGAACCGGGGCAAGGTAATCAGCTCCGAGGAGCTTTTCGAAAAAGTATGGCACGAAAAATATTATAAAAACAGTAATAACACGGTGATGGTGCATATCAGGCATCTCAGGGAAAAAATGAGCGGCCCGATGGGGAAATCCGATTTCATTAAGACGGTTTGGGGAGTGGGGTACAAGGTTGAAGAATAATTATCTGAAATTGAAGCTCAGCATACTTCTGCAGACGGTTCTTGTCACGGCGATTACTGTTTTAGTCGGCGGTTTTTTACTGGATTATGTTGTTGACGGTATTTACAATGACAGCTTTGCAAAGACTTTTGTAGATACCTTGGTGGCAATGCATGTAAAAGAGAAGACGGCAATCAGTCTGTACTGGAGTCTGATAGGTAATAATAAGACGTTTTACATGATTGTAGGTTTTCTGCTTTTATTTGCATTGTTTTTTTATGTGGCGCTGTCAAAGATGACAAAATATCTGGACCAAGTAGGGGACGGTATCGAGAATATTATATCTGATTCTAATGAGCCGGTGCACCTTATCACGGAGCTGAAGCCTATAGAGATACGGCTCAATGAGATAAAAGCGACGCTCCGGCGCCAGGAGCTGGAGTCGGTGGAGAGCGAACAGAAAAAGAATGATTTAGTGCTGTTTCTTGCCCATGATTTAAAGACGCCGCTGACGTCGGTAGTGGCCTATCTTACGATGCTTAACGGCCATCCGGATATGAATCCGGAGGAGCGGGAGAAATACATTCATATCGCATTGGAGAAATCCATGCGCCTGGGTGATTTGATTAACGAGTTTTTTGACATTACGCGCTATAATCTTCAGGATATCGAGCTGGAGCCGGTGGAGATTAATCTTTCGCTGATGCTGGAACAGCTTGCCGATGAGCTTTACGGTGTTCTTTTGGAAAAGCAGCTGTCGTGCGAGGTAGAGGTGGAGGAAAATCTGGAGGTTTACGGGGATCCGGATAAGCTTGCCAGAGTCTTTGACAATATCCTTCGTAATGCGATTGCATACTGCTACGGGAATACAAAGATCCTCATCGGAGCGAAGAGAAAAGGGCGGGATGTGGAGATTACATTTACCAATGAAGGCGATAAGATACCGGGCGCAATGCTCCAGACTATTTTTGAAAAGTTTTACCGGGTGGACGGTTCCAGGCCAAGCGGCACCGGAGGGGCGGGGCTTGGACTGGCTATTGCAAAAGAAATCGTAGAGCTTCACGGCGGACGGGTTATGGCAAAGAGCGATGATTTAAAGACGCAGTTTATTGTAACGCTTCCGTCTAAGGTCCAGGAGGAAGCGGAAGGAGAGACGGATGAAATTCATACACATCGCAGACGTACATTTGGGGGCAGATCCAAACGCAGGAAGCGCGTACGGCCCTCTGCGCAAGCGGGAGATATGGACGGGATTGAAAAAAATCGTTGATTTGTGCAGGGATGAGGAAATCGATCTGCTCTTAATTGTGGGGGATTTGTTTCACAGGCAGCCGTTGCTTTCGGAATTAAAAGAAGTGAACGGGCTGTTTTCGCGGCTTGCAAAGACACAGGTCGTGCTTTGCGCGGGAAACCATGATTATCTGAAAAAAGATTCCTATTACCGGACATTTACGTGGGAAAAACAGGTGCATATGATTTTAGGCGGCGGATTGGAAGCTGTAGAGCTGCCGGAAATAGGAACTGCGGTTTACGGTTTCAGCTACGAATCAAAGGAGCTGACAGGAAAGCCTTATGAGGGGAGAAAGGCGAAAGGCCTGCAGCCGATAGAGATTTTGATGGTGCATGGCGGGGATGAGAGGCATGTGCCCGTGAAAAAGGAAGAGATAGCGGAGCTTGGCTATGATTATACGGCTCTCGGACATATTCATAAGCCTCAGAACCTTATTCCGGGGAAAATGGCATATTGCGGCGCTTTGGAGCCGGTGGACAAAAACGATACCGGAAAGCACGGATACATATACGGCGAGATATCGGATAAAAAAAGCAGGATAAAATTTGTCCCGTCGGCAGTCAGGGAGTATGTACATGCGTCAGTCCGTGCGGCGAAGGGTATGAGTGGCAGCAAATTAAAAGAAAAGATAAGAAAAACGATAGAGGAGAAGGGCGTTCAAAACATATATAAGATTACGGTGACAGGTTTTAGAAGCCCTGATATCTTATTTGATTTCCAGGCAATGGACACATACGGGAATATTATCGAGATGGTTGATGATACGAAGCCTTTTTATGACTTTGAAAAAATTAAGAGACAGAATAAGGGCAATATATTAGGCGGTTTGATTGAACGGCTGGAGGGTTACGGAGAAGATTCTTTGCAGTACAGGGCGATGTGCGAAGGAGTTAAGGCGCTGATGGAGACGAGAAAGGACTGACCGGATGAAGATTTTGGAACTGATAATCAGAAATTTCGGGAAATTATCGGACAGGCATATCAAACTGTCGGACGGGATAAATCTGATATATGGTGAGAATGAATCGGGAAAGTCCACGGTTCACACATTTATAAAAGGAATGTTTTTCGGACTTGAGAGAGGAAGAGGAAGGGCGGCATTAAATGATACGTACAGCTTATATGAGCCGTGGGAAAACCCTAATTTTTACTCCGGTGCGGTAAGGTTTGAAAGCGGAAAAAAGACGTTTTTCCTGGACAGGAATTTTGACAAATATTCAAAAAAAGCTACGCTTTTGTGTGAGGACGACGGGGAGGAATTGTCGGTGGACGACGGGGATCTGCAAATGCTGCTTGGAGAGTTTTCCGAAGCGGTTTACAGCAATACCGTGTCCGTAGGGCAGCTTGACGCAGAGCCGGGGCAGGCGCTGGCGGCGGCGCTTCGCAGCTATGCGACAAATTTTTACGCATCCGGCGGCGGGGATTTGAATGTTGACGGGGCTCTTTTGCGTCTTAAGGAGCGGCGGCGTGAGATTGACAGGCAGATAAAAGAAGGATTTCAAAAAAAGCAGGCAAGACGCGAGCGGGTCGAACAGGAGGCGTCTTATATATGGCGGGAGATACATAGGCTGCAGACGGACAGGGACAGCCTGAAAGAAAAGATTGCTTACCGCATGGAGCATAAGCCCGCCAGAGAAGAGCCGGAAAATAACCGGGTCATTGATGCGCTGCGCCCGGAAAAATGGCGGATTCATCCGCTGGAGATATTGACGTTTGTGGCGGCGGTCGTGCTTGTATTTATGTTTATCCACAGACCGTGGAATTATCTTGTGGCAATTGTTTTGACGCTGCTTTGTTTAATTTATACATGGAACAGGCTGAAGGTCGGGAAAAAACGGGAAAAGACCGAACCGGAAAAGCTCTTGGAGGAGATTATGCCAGAGGAGGAGAAGGTCCCTCTGGAAAAGCTTTGCTGGGAGCTTGAGAGAAGGGAAGAAGAGTTAGGGGAAAAACAGGTGCAGTATAATAATCTGCGAGAACAGCTTGAAGAGATGGAGGAAATGGGCGCCGAGTTTTGGGAATGCGAGCGGCAGCGGGAAGCGGTGGATTTGGCTGCGGAAAAAATCGGTGAGTTATCTGCAGCTCTTCAAAAGCGGATGGAGCAGAAGATGAATAATCTGCTGTCCGAGCTTATCTGCGAGCTGACGGACGGGAAATATACGCATCTTGTTATTGACGGAAGTCTTAAGGTAAGCATTCTTGAGGACGGAAAGAAAATTCCGATAGAAAGGTTAAGCCGCGGAACGGCGGAACAGGTGTATCTGGCGCTGCGCATGGCGTCGGCCAAAGTTTTCCAGGAGGAAGAGCTTCCGGTGATATTGGACGATGCATTTGCCTATTATGATGATGTGCGGCTTGGGAAGGTGCTGAAGTGGCTGAGTGACAATAAAAAACAGGTGCTTTTGTTTACGTGCCAGAGGAGAGAAGAGGAAGCGCTTAAAGAATCAGGAATAAAGTACACAAAGATTGAGATGTAAAGAAACAGAGACAGGAATCGAATATAGAAAACATTACCGCCATTACAAACGTAATGGCGGTGAATGTTGAGAGTTAAAAGTAATTAATAAAATTTTTTGGATAAGCTTTGCTTATCCGGTTACATGTTTAGCATACCATATTTTTCCATTTGACGCAATGGAGACATTGAATTTTTTGCTCAGCTTGTTCATTTTTTTAATAAGTTTTTTCTTCTCGTTTCCAGACAGGGGCCGGGGCTGGAAATCATTTGTTTTCTTATGTGAGGAGAGCGAGCAGGGAATGATTTTTGCGTGATTTTCGGGCTGCAGTTCTCCGTCTTTTACTGAAAAAGTCTGCTGGAATATCATCGTGTCTTTATCGCTCGGATTGCTGTTGCCGCCGAAGCAGAAATTTCCGAGACTGTATACGATATAACGTCCTTTGTACTGTTCAATGCCCTGAAGCACATGAGGATGGTGGCCGAGCACTAAGGAAGCGCCGCAGTCAATCGCATAGTGTCCGAGAGATTTCTGTTTTGCATTCGGGTAATATTTTCGCTCTACTCCCCAATGGAAGCTTACGATGATAATTGCCGCATTATTTTTTTGTGCCTGGGAGATGCTTTGTTTTATCTGTTTTCTTGTTATCCGTTCTAGTGCGTTGAAGCCTAAGAAAGCGGTTTTTACCCCGTTTACAGTCTGATAGCTTATGGCGGAATGGATGCAGTAGCCGATGTTATTTTTTTTCATGGTTTTCTGTGTGTCTGCAAGGGAAGTTTTTCCGTAATCTTTTGAATGGTTGTTGGCAAGATTCACGACTTCAACAGAGCCTTTTTTTAGAATGGAAGCATATTTTTTCGGCCCTTTGAAGGTAAAAGGTTTTTTTGCACGTTTCTTGGCAGTTGTGAGCGTTCCCTCAAAATTAACGATGGTAATGTCGTCCTGTGAAAACACGGATCGGACCTTTTTAAAAAAGTAACCGCTTCCCTTTTTCTTATAATATTTATTGAAATTATGGCTGTATCTGGAATCTACGCCGAGAGTACAGTCTCCCGCAGCGCTGATGGTAATGGAAGAAGTTGTTCCCTGTGCGGCGTCTTCTTCCTCGGATATGGGTTCGTCTGCCTTTTGGGGCAGAGCCTTTTCGGACATTTCGGTAGGGGAAGCGTTTTCTTCGGTAGGAGAAGTGTTTTCTTCGATAGGGGAAGTGTCTTCTTCCGCAGCCGGCGGTGTATTGTATTCCGGTTCATTTGAGGGCTGGTCGTTTGTATCTTGTGCGGGGAGTTCATCCGCAGGAGAATCTTTAGCAGGAACATTGTCTTTTGGCGCAGCATCCTCGTAAGGTTCGTCCGCGGGCAGTTTGTCTGCGGGAATGATGTCTGCGGGATTGTTTTCATCAGGCTGACTTCCGGGGAGAGTCTCGTCGGCATAGGCTGTCATAGAAATATCTAAGCACAGCGACAGGATAAGCAGAAGTACGAGTAATAAATTTTTTGAATTGCGCATGTTCATAAAACCTCCGTATAAATTTGGCTTTTATTATTGTATCATGGTTTCATGCCTGCGGAAAGAGGAGGCATGGCAAACCTTATTGTATACTATAAGGTTTGAAATTTGTGTACAATAAAAAGAATTATATATTCAAAATAGATTATAATATTTTCGTTTTTAGACAAAATATTATTTGAAATCAGATGTTTTACACAAAAAGGCATCTGATTTTTTGTATAGGATTACCAATGAAAAACCGTAATTTATAAATTGACCTTATACTTACTGCAAGGAATATGATGATAGTAACACCTGAAGAAAAGAAAAAGAAGCGGAGGTGTAAAGCAAAAGATACTTCAGGAGAGATGGAGCACAAAGTTACGGATGATATGAGAAGAAATGGAGGGAAGACAATGGATTTGTCAACAGCAAAGATTAAAATTAACCGCTGGTTAATTATTATGTTTTTAGGATTTAATTTTGGTTTTTCTTATGAGCCGCCGTATATCCGGTATACATTCCATGAGGAATTAACGACGGTCTGCGGTTACACGGATACGCAGCTTGGTTTAATGTTAAGCGTATATGGAACGCTGGCATTGTTGTTTTACGTTGTAGGAGGCGTAAGCGCAGATAAGTTTTCCTGCAGAAAGCTGATTGTTATTTCTTTGATGGGGACGTCTGTAGGATGCGGAATCATGGCTTTGTATCCGCCGTTTTGGGTGGCGCTTTTGGTTGAGGCTTTGTGGGTAGTGACGACAATCGGGCTGTTATGGTCTCCGACCGCAAAGGTAGCGGCGCTTCTGGGAACAAAACAGGAAGAGAGCAAGATTTTCCCGATGCTGAGTTCTTTTGAAGGTGTCGGGGCGATGGTTACGACGTTCTGCTGTACGTTTGTTTTCGGAATGATTGGCGCAGAAAGCAATGTGGACAGCCTTCGTTATGTGTGGGTTGTTTATGCGGTATTTGGGATTGTCCTGGCAGTCGTATCGTATCTTGTCGTGCCGGAGAAGACATTATATAAAGAAGAGGCAAAAGAAAAGGTGGTCGAGAGTGCCGAGGATAAGGCGGCGCGCAAAAAAGAGAACCGGAGTGTGCTGGTACAGGTATTGAAAAATCCTATGACATACATAGCGGCATTCATTGTGCTTGGTTCTTATATCGTATATTCTTGTCTGACGTATACGCAGTCTTATCTCTGCGATATTTATGGAATGGATATGACGACGGCGTCTTATTTCAGCATTGTACGTAATCAGATGATGAAAATCATTGCCGGGCCGCTGTCTATTGTGATTATGTCCGCCGCAATTTTGAAAAGCTCACCGACAAGGCTGTGTGTGGTCACTTCCGTGCTGAGTGCGATAGGACTTGGCGCAACGCTGCTTATGCCCCTGAACCCGGAGATTCTTGTGGTAGTTATGGGACTGGCAATTATCCTAAGTTTTGTTGCGCTGCTTGCAAAGGCGCAGAATTTTGCATGTACCGGTGAGACGGGCGTAGACCCTAAGATTTTTGGAACTATGACGGGCGTGGTTTCTTTAATCGGATATTCTTCCGATATGTGGATTTATGTAGTGATTGGCCGCTGGCAGGAAACACTGGAACCTGTCATGGCGTATAACCGGGTATGGTATCTGGCGCTGGCAGGCTGCGTGCTGTTATTTATAAGCGGAACCGCTTTGCTTATAAAACAGAAAAGCATGAAAAACCAAAAACAGTTGGAAGCTTAGTCAAAAGCTATAGGAATCTGAAGCTTCAGTATCATGTCCCGTTTGTCGTCTTTGGGAGATAAAAACTCACTGACTACTTCGCATATGTAATCGCCGGTGATGCGGTAGCCCTGACGGTGGATTTCATCAAGAAGGCGGTTTATAAATAAGATTTCATGGCTGTTGTCGTCGCAGATCATGCATAAAAACGTGTCAGCCTTGACGGTTTCCGAAGTATTGAAGCGTTCCTGGTCGTCCTCGTTTATGAAGACAAACAATTCTGTAGTTATAAAATTGCGGTTTATCAGATTTTTCTGGCTCATAATGCTGCTTACATTGTAGAAATATATTGCGGGAACATTCTGATTCAGCAGGTTGTCCTTAAATGACCTTAGCATATATTCATAATTTGAGGCGGAATCCTCATTGTAATAATAGTTTACCTTCGTGTCGTATTTATATATGGTCCTGGCCGGAAGAACTTCGATATAAGGTATGCCCGCTCTGGGAAGCTTTGCGCTGCTGCCACAGTCAGAGATGCGTTTTTTAATGATGGCCTGTGTTTCCTGCAGCAATGCAATGTGAGTAGCGTTAATTTCATACTTGCTGCATAATGTACTGATAAGCCACGCCGTATCCTTTGTCTCAAGATAGGTTTTGATTTCCTTAAGGGGGATTCCTAAAGATTTCATATGGGTAATGATGTCAAGGGTGGCGCATTGCGTGATTTTATAATAACGGTATCCCGTCTTGTCGTTTGATTCGTCCGGGTGCAGAAGTCCGATCTGGTCATAGTAGCGGAGCGTCTGTTCGGATATGTTGTTAAAGCGGGCAAATTGCCCTATTGTAAGTTTTTTAGAAAAATCCTGCATAAAGACGACCTCGATTGTTTTTGTTTATTATAACAACTAAGAAAGCTTATAGCAAATAAATCGTAAAAGAAAGGAAAGAATTAAAATGGTTATAACATCAGAAAACGTAAAAGAATTGTTAAAGTGCATCACCGATGTTTTTGAAGAAAATAAGGAGGAGCTCTGTAAATATGACAGGGCGATCGGCGACGGGGACCACGGGGAGAGCATGGCAAGAGGCGGAAGAGAGGGCTATAAGGCTGTTGAAGCGCTGGAGGACGGCGCAAGTGTCAGCGATTGCTTTAAGTATTACAGCAGGGCGATGCGAGCCACCATCGGCGGCGCCATCGGACCGATATTTTCTACGGTAGTAAACGAAATTGGAAAAGCGGCAAAAGAGAGTGGACAAATCAATTCTGCGGAGTATGCTGCCGGATTAAAAAATGCGGCGGAAAAAGTAATGGAGTTAGGAGGGGCCGTGCCGGGGGATAAAACGCTGGTGGACGCACTGGTGCCGGCGGCAGAAGCGGCAAAAGAACAGGAAGAGAAGCCTTTGGAGCAGACTGCTGAAGCGGCTTTTAACGCCGCATACGAAGGGGTGAAAAATACAATCAATATGCAGGCAAAGATGGGACGCTCGCATTTTCTAAGAGAAAAGTCGGTAGGGCATCAGGACGCAGGCGCAACGTCGCTGTATCTTATGCTTCGGACATTCGCAGAGTTTGTCACAGAATAATGGAAGGAAGGAACAATTATGAAAGCAAAAAAAATTATTAATGCGCAGGATAACATTGTACAGGAAACAATTTCAGGATATATTAAGTCACAGAAGCACCGCCTGCATCAGGTGCCGGGAACGCAGATTATTGTTAGAAACCAGCTTGATTCAGGAAAAGTCGGTATAGTTATGGGATACGGTGCGGGCCATGAGCCGGACGCTATCGGTTATATGGGAAGTAATTATATGGACGCTCAGGCTATCGGGGGATTATTTGCGGCGCCGGGACCGGACCCTATTTATGAGGCCTTGAAAGCGGCGGATACCGGAGCCGGTTCGTTAGTGCTGATAAGTAATTGCGCGGGGGATATACTGAATGCGAACCTGGCGCTTGAGATGTGCGAGGAGGACGGGATAAATGCCAGGGGAATCCTTCTTGGAGGGACAAATGTGGCAGACCCATACACGGGGAACAGGAAAGACCGCAGGATGGGCGTCGCCCTGTTTGAGACAAAGATGATCTGCGGATATGCGGGGCTTGGGCATTCCATTGACGAAGTGATTAAGTTCGGCGACTTTGTGATTGATAATGTGCGTGCGATTACTATCGGAATCCGTCCGGGTACCTCCCCTTCTACCGGAGATGTTATGTACGAGCTGCCTGACAATGAGTTGACTTTAGGTGCGGGCGGACATGGAGAGGCAGGGGCGGATAACATCCCGATGTGTACGTCCCGCGAGCTTGCGTCCCATGTACTGGAAATGATTTTAAACGATAAGCCATTTGTGCCCGGAGACGAGCTGAGCTTTATTGTAAACGGTACCGGCGGCACGACGATGATGGAGCTGCTTATCTTTTATAATGACGTGTGGAATATTCTTGAGGAAAAAGGGTACAAAATCTTCAAACCAATCGTAGGGACGTTGTCTACGATTCAGGAGAGCTCCGGAATCGTGCTGGACGTCTGCAGGATGGCGGATGATGAGATGAAGAAGGCGTGGATGCTTCCGACGGACGCCACTGCGTTTCCTAAATTGTAAAAGGGCAGGTGATTTTTTGTGGAATATGTAATGTCTCAGTTATTGTCAAAGGCATATGAGGGAAAGTATGCGGTGCCGGCAATCTGCGTAAGCAACATGGAATCGGTTTTGGCCTGTTTTATTGCGGCAAAGCAGGCTGCGGCCCCGATAATTATCCAGTCGGCGTACTCGGAAATGGAGCCGCAGATGATTACATACAGAGATTTGGCGGGGATGATTCGCTGCTTCGGGGAGAGATTCCCAGAGGTTGCGTATGCAATACACCTGGATCACGGCATGAGTGAGCAGGAGTGCATGGATGCATTGGACGGAGGGTTCCCGTCTGTAATGTATGACGGCTCGTCTCTATCATTTGAGGATAATGTGAAAATAACAGGCAGATTAAAGAAAGCGGCCGGAACGGACAGGACGGTAGAAGCGGAAGTAGGAAAGGTAGGGGGCGAAGAAGGAAAAGGGGACGGCAAATGCCATATTATCAAAAGCGAGCCCAAACAGCTGAAAGAATTTCTTGAAAGAACGGGGGCGGATGCGGTCGCGGTATCGATTGGCAATGTCCACGGGAGCAGAGGCTGTGATAAGATGGTTCCGAATCTTGATTTCGGGCTGCTGCGGCAATTAAACCAGGCATGCTCCGTTCCGCTTGTGCTTCACGGTGCATCGGGAATACCGGAAGATGATATCCGTAAGGCGGTGACAATGGGAATCTGCAAAATAAATTATTATACGCAGCTATATAATGTCTATATGGATTGTGTAAAAGAAAATATTGCTCTTACGATGGAAGAATGCATGGGGAAAGCTACGGAAGTCCTCGCAGAGGAGATAAAAAAAATAATCCTGATCTGCGGAGCGCAAAACAAAGCGTTGAGCGAAGCGGGAAAGGAGTCTTTATGAATCATGAATTTTTTGTCCCCACGCAGATGTATTTTGGAAGCGGATGTTTGGAAAAGCTGGGAAGCGTAAAGCTTCCGGGGAAAAAGGCGCTTATTGTCACTACGGGAGGCAGGTGGCTCCTAGAGGAAGGCCATATTGAAAGGATTAAAACCCTTCTGAAAAAGAATGGCGCCGACAGTATTGTATATAATAAAATACAGACAAATCCAGGGAAAAGGCAGGTAGAAGAATTAACGAGGCTGTGCAGGGAGGAACAGTGTGACATGGTAATCGGGTTTGGCGGAGGAAGCAGCATTGATTCGGCAAAATCGGTAGCTTTAACCGCGGCCAATGAAGGCGACTTATGGGACTATGTTGACTCAGGTTCCGGTTTAGGCAGGGAAATTAAAAACAAGCCGCTTCCGATCATTGCAATCCCTACTACGGCCGGAACCGGGACGGAGGTGAATCCCTGGGTTGTGATTACAAAAGAGGAGACCAATGAAAAGCTTGGTTTTGGCGCAAAGGAGCTGTATGCGTCGATGGCGTTTATCGATGCGTCCGTTATGAGGTCCGTGCCGCCGATGTTAACTGCTTTTCAAGGGTTTGATGCCCTGTTTCATGCAATGGAAGGATACATTGCAGAAGTTGCGACGCCGATAAGTGATATGTTTGCCATAAAAAGCATTTCCCTGCTTGGAAGAAACTTAGTCAGGGCAGTAAAAGACGGAGGGGATTTAAAGGCGCGGGAGGCAGTGGCGCTTGCAAGTACCTGCTCAGGGATTGTTGAAGCGGTATCAAATTGCACTTCAAATCATTCCATTGCGCAGGCAATGGGAGCATATCACGATAATCTTCCGCATGGAGCGGCTCTTTTGATGATTGCCGATGAATATTTTAAATGCTTTGAGGATATCGTTCCAAAGCGCTACGGGGAAATGGCGAAGGCTCTGTCCGGAAATCCGGACGCAAAGGCAGAGGAGCTTGTAAAGATTCTGCATGAGCTGGAAAAAGAGTGCGGTGTTGAGGCATTGAAAATGTCTGATTACGGAATCAGGGAAGAGGAATTGGAGACGTTCTGCAGCAATGCAATGGAGTTTGCGGGGGAGCTTTTTGAGATTGAGCCGAAACCTCTGTCAAAAGAGCAGGTAATGGAAATTCTTAAGAAGTCATACCGATGAAGGGAGTGTGAGGTGTGAAAAAAGCCTTAAATGAAATTGATAAGCCTATTTTTTTAATATCGGCAATTGTCAGCATAATGATGGTTATTATTTTGTTGGCGGCGCCTGCTAAAAGCAGGGAGGTTGTTAATGATATGCTGCATTTTATGACGTATAAATTGGGCTTTTTATATATTATTGCTTATGTCGTATTGGTTGGATTTTTGATATGGCTGGTATTCAGTAAATACGGAAAAATAGTCTTGGGTACGGTGGGAGAGAAGCCGGAATACGATGATTTTAGCTGGATGGCGATGATGTTTTGTACCGGGATTGCAAGCTCCCTTATGATATTTTCGTTTATTGAACCAATCTACTATCTGACAAGCACGCCTTTTGGGATTGAACCAATGTCGGTTGAAGCATATGAATATGCCCATATGTATGGCCAATTTCATTGGGGGCCCAGCGCATGGCTTTTCTACGCCCCGGCGACAATAGCGATTGCGTACCAGTTATTTGTGCGGCAGGGGGATTCTGTCCGGCTGGGGGACATCTGCAGCCAGACGAAATACGGAAATAAATGGATTTCTAAGGCGATAGATATTTTTACGGTATTTGCGGTTCTTGGGGGGATTGGAACGTCAATGGGACTGGCCGCCCCGCTGGTTTGCCAGATTATAAGCAAGGTGTTCGGCATCCCTAATGACGGTAAGCTGATGCTGGCAGTGTTCATACTATGGTTTGCTATATTTACGACAAGCGTATGGAGGGGGCTGAATAAAGGTATAAAGATACTCAGCAATATAAATATTTATCTGGCAGTTCTATTTATTGCAATTATTTTAGTGCTTGTCGGGCCAGGCAGGGCTGTGGATGCGGAGCTAAACAGCCTCGGCCTGTATATGAAGGAGTTTTTTCATATGAGCCTGTATACGGATCCGTTCGGAAAGACCGGCTTTCCGCAGCAGTGGACAGTGTTTTACTGGGGCTGGTGGATGTCCTACATTCCGATAATGGGCCTGTTTACGGCGCGGATTTCCAGAGGCAGGACGATACGGCAGGTAGTCGCCGGGATGATAGGATATGGTTCGCTGGGATGTATTTTAAGCTTTTCGGTGCTGGGATGCTATGCGCTGGATTTGCAGATGAGCGGAAAAGCCGACCTTGTGTCTGTTTTGGGCACGCAGGGGAAAGAGGCGGCGATGATGGAAATACTCGGTACTCTGCCGTTTACAGATGTGATATCTTTAGTTTTCTGCCTTGTAACCATTATTTTCATGGCGACGACCATCGATTCCTCGGCGTTTATTCTTGCTTCGGCTACAAGCAAAAGCCTGAAAGGGGACAAGGAGCCGGTGCGTTGGAACAGAGTGGCGTGGGCGGTGATTTTCGTTGTGTTTTCTATAGCGCTTGTGCGCATAGGAGGTTTGCAGACGATGCAGACGGCGAGCGTACTGACCGGTCTGCCGATGATATTCGTATGTATTCTTGTCTTATATTCGTTATACAAAATGATAACAGAGGAGAGGAAGCCTTAGACTTCCTCTCCTCTGTTATATCTCTCTACAATATCTACAATACGTTCGCTTGGGTTCAGTATGCTGCTGATGGAGCCGTCATGGTTCAGCGTATCAATCAGAAGCGCAATATATTTGCTCATATCACAGTTGATATAATACGGGCGTTCAAGCAGCTCCGGCGTCTGGTAAATCAGGTTGGAGGTCAGGATGCCGTCAATCAGCCCATTCTCGTAGGCCTTGTCAAATTTATCAAGACCGTTGGTAAACAGCCCAAAGGTAGCGGCGGCAAAGATGCGCTTTGCCCTGCGGTTTTTCAGCTGCTGCGCCACGTCCAGAATACTGTCGCCGGAGGATATCATGTCGTCTAAGATAATAACATCCTTTCCCTCTACGGAAGAACCTAAAAATTCATGGGCGACGATGGGATTGCGCCCGTCGATGATTTTCGTATAGTCGCGTCTTTTATAGAACATTCCCATATCCAGATTCAGAACATTTGCAAGATAAACCGCACGTTCCGTTGCACCCTCGTCCGGGCTGATTGCCATCATATGGCCGCTGTCGATTTTAAGATCCTTGTGCGTGCGCAGAAGCCCTTTTACAAACTGATAAGTGGGACGGACCGTCTCAAATCCGCTTAAAGGAATCGCATTCTGCACTCTTGGGTCATGTGCGTCAAAAGTAATAATGTTGTCTGCGCCCATGCGTACAAGCTCCTGCAGCGCCAGTGCGCAGTCCAAAGATTCGCGGGAACTTCTCTTATGCTGGCGGCTTTCGTATAAAAAGGGCATGATAACATTGATTCTCCGCGCCTTGCCGCCGATTGCGGCGATGACCCGTTTCAAATTCTGATAATGGTCGTCCGGAGACATATGGTTGGTGCAGCCAGTCAGAGAATAGGTAAGGCTGTAGTTGCAGACATCTACCATAAGATAGATATCCCGCCCCCGAACGGATTCTGCAATAATGCCTTTGGCTTCCCCTGAGCCAAAGCGGGGAACTTTTGCGTCGATAAGATAGGTGTCCTTTTCATAGCCGTTGAAGACTACATCGTCTTTAAAGGCATGTCCATCCTCACGGCGCCATTTTACGATGTAATCATTAACGCGGCGCCCCATTTCCTTGCAGCCATCTAAAGAGATGATTCCAAGAGCTCCTACGGGGATGTTCTCAAGAACACGTTCATTACGGCGTAACATCATTCATACCTCCCAAATTTAATAATTTCTTCTGGATGCGGATATCGTCTCCGATAAGGCGCAGTATCATGTAATTGCTGCTGATACGGGAGAAAATCCGCTCCGAGTAAATTGAGTTGATGTCGTCTAGTGTAAGATTTGTTGAAATTACAGTCGGTTTCCTGCGCAGGATTCTTTCATTCAAGCATACAAATAACTGCGACACTGTAAAGGAATTGGAAAGCTCCGTTCCCAAATCATCAATGATAAGCAGGTCACAGCTATAGATATGGTTTAAAACATCGTCGCCGGTTACTTCCTTTTTCCCAAAGGTGCTTTTTGCAAGATAATCGAATAACTGAACCGAGGAAAAGTAAATAACGGAATAGGACTTATCCATCAGTTCCTTTGCAATGCAGTGCGTGAGAAAAGTTTTTCCGACACCGGTGTCGCCGTATAGGAGGATATTGCTAAATTCCTCCGAAAAGGTATCCGCAAACTGACGGCAGACCCTGAGCGCCGTCTGCATGGACTCCTGGGCGCTCCTGCCGGTGAGCGGGTCGATGTAATTGCTGGAATAGTAATCGGTACGGAAGGTGGAAAAATTCTCCTGTGCAAGTATTTCCTTAAGATTAGACTGCGTATATAATAAATCCACAATTGCCTTTTGCAGGCAGTGGCATTTATCAGCGCCGATATAACCTGTATCCCGGCAGTCCGGGCAGGTGTAGTGAAGCTCTAAGTAATCTGCGGGAAACCCCGCAGATTTTATCAGCTCTTTTTTTTCGGCAAACAGAAGGGATAACTGTTCCTTTAACTGCGGCAGGGCAGAGTCATCGCCTTCAAGAAGATTCCTGCCTTGAGAAACACTCAGTGAGGAAATTGCATCGTCTAATTCCTTCAGCTTCGGGATACGGGCACAGGCAGTTTCATACCGCTTGTAAAGCTTGTGCTCATTATCAAGTTGTCTGAGTTCATAAGTACGCATCAACTGTTCGTACTGTGAATTAGAAAGCGCCATAAAAGCAGTCTCCTTACCATATGTTTACTGCTGCAGGAGCCTGCGCTCTAAATCATCCATATCATAAGAGCGGCTGTCAAAGTTATTGAACTTGTTTTCTGCTTTTCTTCCTGCTGCGGCAGTCTTCTGTGTCCTTGCGTTTTCACGGTTTGGCGTTTTGTGTTCCTTTGCTTTCATATAATCGGAATCGGCAGCGGCAATATCCGTCAGATTATGGACGCCTTTATCAAACCAGCGCTTTAAGATAGATTCCGTATAATCAAAGCTTGGCTGGTGAATCGTGTCCATCGTGCGGTTTACCGCCTCGATAATTACTGACGAAGAAAAGCCGTACTCTTCATACCATCTCTTTATAAAAGAAATCTCTGAAGCGGCGGGAGCGCGTCCCCTGATTCCGTAAGCATTTAAAACCGTATAATAATTTTTGTTGTAAAAGACCGTATTGCACTTCGCCTGCGCTACGGTAGTAATATTCTGCTCATGCCATGAGAGGGCCACCTTTTTGATATAATGGATACTTTTATGGTTGTTCTCGACGCAGTATTCGATTAAGTATTCGATTAAATCTGCGGACATGCCGAGCGATTCATAAAAATATGTAATGGCGTCCATCTCCGTGTGGGACAATGTTTTCTGCAGATATTGCTCTGTTACATGAAGTATTTCCCTGAATTCCTTGCGCGACCGGAACCGTTCAATGTCGGATACGTCTGAGGCGGCAATATCGGCAGAAGGAACTGCTGCCGGTGCCTCTGTGCGTATTTCGTAGTCTAGTAACCCCTGGTTTTTCCAATAATTCAGTGCGCGGATAACATCTTTCTCTGTATCGTCAAGCGCATCGGCGATTTGTGAGATCGTCGGGATGCCGTTCGAACCTTTCAGATGGCGCAGCAAAAAAAGGTAAACCTTTACATACTCCCCATTAGCATTAGCCATGTGATTATCAATGAACTCGTTTTCCAATACGGTCGTGTTCGTCTGCACATGGTTTGTAAGGGTTAACTTTGTCATAGTTTTGCCAGTCCTCCAAGACAGATAAATAATTATAAAGGGGATGTCCTTCCCCGTTGTGCAAGACCTATTATAGCATTAACAGGGCTGACAAAAAAAGAAGTTTTTGCGCCGAAATCAAGGTTTTTTGTGGATAAAATCCTGTGGAAAATGTGGATAACTAGGCTTCTAAAAGAGAATCCCCAATGTTTACAACATCTCCGGCACCCATAGTTATCAACATGTCGCCTTTTTTACATTTTTCCATGCAGAATGCCTCGATTTTTTCAAAGGACGGCAGATAGTATGCGTCAGCTCCCGTTTTACACAGTTCTTCTGCGATATCGGCAGAAGATATGCCGAGAGTATCGGTCTCTCTTGCGGCATAGATATCGGCTAAAATGATATGGTCCGTGTAAGAGAGCGCTTCAACAAACTCATGGAAGAGAGCTTTTGTCCTTGTAAAGGTGTGAGGCTGGAATACGCACCAGATTTCCCTGTGCGGATAATGCCTTGCAGCCATAAGAGACGCCTTTATCTCCGTAGGGTGATGCGCATAGTCGTCGATAATGGTAATGCCGTTTACTTCGCCCTTATATTCAAAACGGCGTTTTGTCCCGCGGAATTTCTTTAAACCTTCCGACGCCTCGCATACAGGGATGCCAAGGAGGTCTGCGGCGGCCAGCGCAGCCAGTGCGTTGGATACGTTGTGCTCGCCGTTTACGGACAAGGTGATGCGGCTCATAAAGTTTCCTTTTTTAATAAAATCAAAAGAAGCGTTGCCGAGTTCGTTGTGAGAGATATTGGCGGCGCTGTAATCTAAAGCGCTGCCGGTACCGTAAGTGACGACCTTGCAGGAAAGACCGTCTGTAAGACCGTTAAGCCGTTCGATGTCTCCGTTGATAATCAGGCAGCCGTCTGACGGGAGAAGCTCTGCAAATCTGCGGAAGGAGCGGCGGATATCCTCTAAGTCCTTGAAAAAATCCAGATGGTCTTCGTCAATATTTAAAATAATGCTTATTTTTGGGAAAAATTCAAGAAAGCTGTTTGTGTATTCACAGGCCTCTGTCACGAATATTTCCGAATTTCCGACGCGGATATTGCCGCCAATCGCATTTAAGATGCCGCCGACGGACACGGTAGGGTCTGTGTCCGCTGCCAGAAGGATGTGCGTCAGCATGGAGGTAGTGGTAGTCTTTCCGTGAGTGCCGGCAACGGCAATCGGTATGTCGTAATTTGTCATCAGCTGGCCTAGAAGCTGTGCGCGGGTCAGCATGGAAAGACCTTTTTTAACCGCTGCCTGGTACTCCTCGTTGTCGGCATGGATGGCGGCGGTATAGACGACTACGTCGATACCGTCAATGATATTGGAAGCCTTCTGGCCGTAAAAAACTGCGGCGCCCGCTTCTTCCAGCTGCTCCGTCAGGGGAGAACGCTTGTTGTCAGAACCGGACACGGTAAAACCTTCCTTGAGAAGAACTTTTGCCAGGCCGCTCATGCTGATGCCGCCGATACCAATAAAATGTACGTGTACTGGTTTTTCAAAATATATTTTATACATAAACACCTTCCTAATCCATATAATGGCAGCAATGCCAGAATCTTATACACATTTACTGTTAATAATGCTTTACAATATATCATATACTATATGCTCTTATCATATTATTATAAACATATATAGGAAAAAAACCAAGATTAACTTGTTTGGTATATTTTCATAAAAAGCTGATAGAAAAGATAAAATTATTGTAAAAATCGTTCACTATAGCAAAAAAGTGTGCTATAATGGCATTATCAAAGACTGAGAAGGGGTGAAAGCATGAGAAGAAAAGAGATGATAGCAATGCTGCTTGCGGGTGGACAAGGCAGCAGGCTCGGAGTTCTTACAGCAAAAGTTGCTAAGCCGGCAGTTGCGTTTGGAGGAAAATACCGCATTATCGATTTCCCGCTCAGTAACTGTATTAACTCAGGAATTGATACGGTAGGGGTATTGACGCAGTATCAGCCCCTTCGCTTAAATACGCATATAGGAATCGGTATCCCGTGGGATTTGGACCGTAATTTCGGCGGAGTATCTATCCTGCCGCCTTATGAAAAGAGCGGAAGCAGTGAATGGTATACAGGCACTGCCAATGCGATTTACCAGAATCTTGATTACATGGAGACGTTTCATCCGGATTACGTCCTTATTTTATCAGGAGATCATATATATAAGATGGATTATGAGGTTATGCTTGATTTCCATAAGGAGAATCAGGCGGATGTGACGATAGCCGCCATGCCGGTACCGATGGAGGAAGCCAGCAGGTTCGGAATTGTCGTTGCGGAAGAGGACGGGATGATTACGGAATTTCAGGAGAAGCCGGAGCAGCCGAAGAGCAATCTGGCGTCTATGGGAATTTATATTTTCAGCTGGCCGGTCCTTAAGGAAGCGCTTATTGCGCTCAGAGAGATTCATGGCTGCGATTTCGGCAAACATATCATTCCCCACTGCCACGGCAAGGGGCAGCGGTTGTTTGCATACGAATATAACGGCTATTGGAAGGATGTCGGCACATTGGGGTCTTACTGGGAAGCCAATATGGAATTGATTGACATTATCCCGGAGTTTAACTTATATGAAGAGTTTTGGAAGATCTATACGAATAGCGGGATTCTGCCGCCGCAGTATATTTCCGCTAATTCTGTGATTGAGAAGAGCATAATCGGCAATGGATGCGAAATATACGGAGAGATTCGCAATTGTGTGATAGGAGCCGGTGTAACAATCGGGAAGGGCGCCGTAGTGCGTGACTCTATCATTATGCAGGATGTAAGAATCGGCGACGGCTGTGTCATTGATAAAGCCATAATAGCGGAAAACAGTGAGATTGGACAGGGCAGCACGCTAGGAATCGGCAAGGAGGTTCCGAATAAGCTCAAGCCATCTGTTTATTCCTTCGGTCTTGTGACGATTGGGGAGAATACAAAGATTCCGGCCGGTGTGCAGATTGGAAAAAATACGGCGGTCAGCGGTATAACGGAGAAGTATGATTATCCGGGCGGCATATTGGAGAGCGGGGAGACTTTGATAAAGGCAGGTGAGCGTATATGAGAGCAGTAGGACTTATATTGGCGGGCGGTAACAGCAGCAGGATGCGTGAACTCACCAGAAAGAGGGCAGTGGCGGCCATGCCGATGGCAGGAAGCTACAGGGCGATTGATTTTACGCTCAGTAATATGTCAAATTCCCATATCCAAAAGGTAGCGGTACTGACGCAGTACAATGCCCGCTCTTTGAATGAACACCTAAATTCTTCAAAATGGTGGGACTTCGGGAGAAAGCATGGCGGCTTGTATGTGTTTACCCCGACGATTACGGCGGATAATGGAAATTGGTACAGGGGAACCTCGGATGCGATTTACCAGAATCTGGATTTCCTCAGGAAATGCCATGAGCCGTATGTAGTGATTGTATCGGGCGACGCTGTTTACAAGATGGATTATAATAAGATACTGGAATATCACATTGCAAAGAAGGCGGATATTACAGTCGGATATAAAGAGCTGGATTCCTACGAGGAGGCCAGCCGGTTTGGAACAATTAAAATGAATGAGTCGATGCGCATTGAGGAGTTTGAAGAAAAACCGATGGTGGCTAATTCAAGCGTGGTTTCTACCGGTATTTATGTTATTCGGAGAAGGCTTTTGATTGATTTGATTGAGCACTGCGCAGAAGAAGACAGGCATGATTTTGTGACCGATATTTTAATCAGGTATAAGAACCTGAAAAAAATATTTGGTTATAAAATAAAAGATTACTGGAGCAACATTTCAACGGTGGATGCGTACTATCAGACAAATATGGATTTCCTAAAGCCTGAAGTAAGAAATTATTTTTTCAAAGAGCTACCGGCGATTTATTCCAAAGTCAGCGATTTGCCGCCGGCAAAGTACAATCCGGGGGCAGTAGTAAAAAACAGCATCATAGCGAGTGGGAGTATCATCAATGGAACTGTAGAAAATTCAATTCTTTTTAAGAAGACATTTGTCGGCAACAATTGTGTGATAAAGAATTCAATAATTCTGAACGACGTCTATCTCGGGGACAATACGTATGTTGAAAACTGTATTGTAGAAAGTCGGGACACAATCCGCGCAAATACGCGTCACGTAGGAGAGAATGGTGTTAAAGTGGTCGTTGAAAAAAATGAGAGATATGCACTATAGTTCAACGATTGGACAGAAAGGAGCCATGACAATGCAGATCACAGATGTACGTGCACGCAAAGTGGCAAAAGAAGGGAAACTTAAGGCAGTCGTATCAGTTACTATGGATGGAGAATTTGTAGTACACGACATCAAGGTTATCGAAGGTGAGAAAGGCTTGTTTATAGCAATGCCTAGCAAGAAAGCAGTAGATGGCGAATATCGGGATATTGCACATCCGATTAATTCAGGCACCAGAGAGCGTATTCAGAGTATTATCCTCGAGGAGTACGAGAAGACGCTGTTAGAAGATGCGGTGTAATATATTTCGAGAGTTGGGGGATGCCCTGAAGCTATAATAAAATATAGCTTCAGGGCATCTTTTCATTATAATGAGAAAAGCATTTTCTTTTTTGTCTTTGGATGTGTAAATTCCAGGCAGTAAGAACAAAGCTTTAACTCCTGCCTGCCGGATGTGTGAAAGAAGGCGGGATTATATTTTGTGTCTCCTATGATGGGACAGCCGATACCGGCTAGCTGTATCCGTATCTGGTGGTGCCGTCCGGTATGCAGGCGGATGTCGAGTTCTGTGGGGGCGGATGAAGGATGGGCGCCCTGAGGAGACAAAATGTCCTGAGAAGCCTTAAAATACTGCTGTCCTTCCAAAACGGTCTTATAGCTCAGGTTTGCATATCTGGCTTTGGGCGTTCCTTTTTGGCAGATGCTGGAGGTGTTGTTTTGTTTGTTTTCCAGTATGTAGTTTTCAAGCGTGCCGGAGGGCTTTCGGGGAGGAGACGAGACCAGGGCGCGGTAATGCTTTCCAAAGCCGCCCTCTTTTAGTTCTTTATTCAGGAATTTTGCGGCGGCGGGTGTTTTTGCAAAGACCATGATACCCTGTACGGGCTGGTCGAGACGGTGGATGACTGCAAGATAGGGTTCCTGGGGCAAAGCGGTCAAGGCGCGGTTTCGGGCAATATGGTTTTTTAAAAGGCTTTCCATATCCAAAGCCTTGATGCTTCTGCTCTGAGTCGCGGTTCCGGAGGGCTTAATGCAGACAATAATCTCGTTGTCTTCATATAAAATATCTAAAGAATTTGGACGCATAAGAAATCTCCTTGACTTTATAATCGTTCACTTTTATCATTTAATCATAGAGCGTGGAAAGATGCAAGTGAAACGCTATGTATGAAGCAGGATTTGGGAGGATGACAGATGGATTATGTATTATTGATTGCAGGCTTTATACTGCTGATAAAGGGCGCTGATTTTTTTGTGGGCGGAAGTTCCAGCGTGGCGAAATTATTAAAGGTGCCGTCAATTATTATCGGGCTTACGGTGGTAGCTTTCGGTACAAGCATGCCGGAGCTTTCCGTCAGCGTAACGGCGGCTCTTTTGGGAAATAATGATTTGGCGGTCAGCAACGTGCTTGGCTCAAATATTTTTAATCTCCTGGTAGTGCTTGGCTGCTGTGCCGTCCTTTATCCCGTGAAGGCGGAGGAATCACTTCTCAGAAGGGAGTTTCCTTTTTCTATTTTTATCAGCGTGATTCTTCTGCTTTTAAATTCAGACTTTTCCATCGGAAAGGTATTGAGCGGAAAAGGGACGTTTGTTTTGGGAAGAATGGGAGGAGCATTATTTTTGATTTTGTTTGCCGTATTTTTAGCTGCGACAGTAAGAGCGGCTTTGTCAGAAAGGCGGATGCAAAAGGTGCCGGATGATGAATATGAGGTAATGCCGCCTTTAAAGAGCGTGCTTTTTATTGCGGGCGGCCTTGCGGGAATTGTGCTTGGAGGAGATCTTGTGGTGGACAGCGCCTGCAATATAGCAGAGTATTTCGGTATGAGCCAGACTTTTATCGGGCTGACTATCGTAGCTCTCGGCACTTCCCTGCCGGAGCTGGTGACTTCTATGGTGGCGGCAGGGCGCGGTGAAAATGATCTGGCGGTCGGTAATGTTGTCGGTTCCAACATATTCAATATCCTTTTAATTCTCGGAATCTCTTCGGTGATTACTCCTATACATTTGGAAATAACGGCGGTATACGATACGGTGATTTTGATTGCGGCAAGCGTGCTTGTATATGCGGCGGCGCTTACGAAAAAGAAGATTGAAAGAAAAGAGGGGATTCTATTCCTGATAGTATATGCGGCATTCTTTATGTATATCCTATGGAGGTAGGCGGCATAGAAGGAAATGGCAGGATTGGCATTGCAGATACGAAGTCAGGTGATTATAATAGAAGGTAGTATATTTTTTTCAGGAAAGGACAGGTAGAAGGGATGAAGATTGGAATTGGGAACGACCATGCGGCAGTGGATATGAAAAATGACGTGGCGGCATATCTCAGGGAAAAAGGAATAGAAGTGGTTAATTTTGGGACAGATACGGCTGAAAGCTGCAGCTATCCGGAATACGGCGAAAAAGTGGGAAGAGCCGTCGCTGCCGGAGAGGTGGATCTGGGAATACTTATCTGCGGAACGGGCGTAGGAATCTCCCTTGCTGCAAATAAAGTAAAGGGAGTCCGGGCGGTCGTCTGTTCGGAGCCGTATTCTGCAAAGCTTTCCAGACAGCATAATAATACGAATGTGCTGGCGTTTGGTGCAAGAGTTATTGGCATAGAGATGGCGAAGATGATTATTGACGAGTGGCTTGGCGCTGAGTTTATGGGCGGCCGCCATCAGGACAGGGTAGATATGATTATGGCGATTGAAGAAAAAGAATAATTAGGAAATTATGATAAAAAGTAAAGGAGTAAAGACATGCAGGCGGCTGAATGGAAGAAGGATTACGAAGAATTTGAGGAAGTGACCAGACAATTTTTTGCAGGCGAGGTTCCGGTTCCGAAGTATAAAGGGTTTTCCGGCGGCTTTGGGAGCTATGCCCAGAGGGGCGGCAAGGCGAGTATGCTGAGACTGAGACTGCCGGGAGGGAGAGTGAGCAAGGAGAAGCTTGGTTTTGTCGTAAAAGGGATTGAAAAATATCATATTGATAAAGTGCATTTTACAACATGCCAGACGATACAGCTCCATAACCTGAATGCGGATGCGGTGTGCGAGCTTGCGGTTAAGGCGCTGGATTACGGAATCGTAACGAGAGGCGGCGGCGGGGATTTTCCGAGAAACGTTATGGTATCTCCTTTGTCAGGGGTAGAAAAGGGGGAATGCTTTGACGTGCTCCCGTATGCCCAGGCAGCGGCGGATTATTTGATGGGCTTTATCAAGACGGTAAAGCTTCCGAGAAAATTGAAGGTCTGCTTTTCTAATTCCCCGAAAAATGAAACGCATGCGACTTTCAGAGACCTGGGCTTTGTGGCAAGAGAGGACGGAAGGTTTGACGTATACAGCGCAGGCGGTCTTGGAAACAATCCGAGGATGGGAATAAAGGTTGCAGAGGCGGCGGATGGGAGTAAGATTCTCTACTATATAAAGGCGATGGTAAATCTGTTTGTCTCCTACGGGAATTATGAAAACCGCGCAAAGGCGAGGACACGTTATATGCAGGAGGTTTTGGGAGACAGATACACAGAGTGCTTTCAGGAAAAGCTCCGTGAAGCAATGAAGGAGGAAAAGCTTGACATCTGCGTGGAGAATACGGAGATTATAAAAAGGCTGGACGGTACGGCAATTGAGGATAGACGGGTGATTCCCCAGAAACAGGAAGGGCTCTATGCGGTAGAATATCACCCGCTGGGCGGATGCCCGCAGCCGTCAAAACTTAAGGAGCTTTATGAGGCCATGTCCGGCATGGATGATATAGAGCTTCGCATCGCACCGGATGAGACGGTTTATATTATTAACTGCACTGCGAAAGAGGCGGAAAAGCTTTTGGATATTACAGCGGACAGCGCCGAGACGTTATTTGAATCATCCGTGGCATGCATCGGCGCATCTATCTGCCAGGTCGGCGTGAGGGATTCCCAGAAGCTTCTTGAGAGGTTGATAAAGGAAGCAAGAGAATGGGGTTATGTCGACGGTGTGCTCCCGAAGATTCATATATCCGGATGTCCGTCTTCCTGCGGGACACACCAGATTGGAAGGATCGGCTTCCGCGGAGGAGTCAAAAAGTCTGACGGAGCTATGCAGCCGGCGTTTGTGCTTACTGTAAATGGCGAGGACGCAGAGGGCAGGGAGCATTTTGGAGAGCAGGTAGGCACGATACTGGAGAGTGATATCCCGGCTTTCCTAAAACAGCTTGGGGCTGAAGTTGCAGAATCAGGAAAAGGATTTGATGAATGGTATGAGGGCCATGCAGAGCGGTTTGTCGAAATTGCAAAACCATATGTTGAATAGTTAAGGGATATTGGAAGTCCATGAGGACAAAAAAACTCCCGGAAGCAGAAGTGCTTTCGGGAGTAAATACTGCATACAAAAGAGAGGGACAAAAGCGATGAGAAAAAGAGTTACAGCATTTATGGCAATGACATTGATTTGCTGTCTCCTGTCAGACATGGTAGTATATTCCGCAGAATCTTCGGCAAGTCAGGATGCGGTTGGGTTCTTATGGTAGGGAATAGCCTGACGTACGGTTCAGGTAATACTACAATCAGAAACTTAAAGAAAATGGCTGAAAAGTCAGGAAGAAAACTGGCCATCAAGCAGCTTTCCTACAATAATGAAAAGCTTTCCAACTGGGCGGATCCGGCGCATAAGAACGGAAAGCGGTTTTACAAGGAAATCAAACGAAAGAAATGGGACTGCATCATCCTGCAGGAGCAGACAGATACGGCGGTTAAAAACTCCTTTTTGAGCGCGGCCGGAAAAATATGCGAATATATCCGAAGCGAAAGCCCGCAGACAGAGATTATATACAATTGTACATGGGCGTATAAAAAGGGAAGGAGAGTCTCCGGAAAATATTACAGCTTCAACAAGATGCAGAAAAAAATGAATCATAATTACAAAAAAGCGGCGAATCGGACCGGAGGCCGCATGTGCTGGTCCGGCAAGGCGTTTCTTGATTACAGGAAGAGCAAAGGCCAAAAAAAGAATTTATATAAAAGGGATAATAACCATGCATCAAAATACGGTTGGTATCTGAATGCGTGCTGCCTGTATAAAAGCATCTTTAAGGTTTCTCCTGTGGAATGTAAGTACTACGGGGACGTCGGGAAAAAGCAGGCGAAAAAGATGCAGAAGATTGCCGCAAAACGTATCGGGTAGCGTATCCGCCAAATCTGCATATACTGACAGTAAAAGGAAAAAGAGGATGTGACAGACATGCCTTATTCGGTTATGCTGGATGCAGGCCACGGCGGGACAGATCCGGGAGCAGTCTACAACGGCCGCAAGGAGAAGGACGATACGCTCCGGCTTACCTTAGCAGTAGGAGAAATCCTGCAGAACAATGGAATAGATGTAGAATATACGCGTACGACAGATGTATACGAAAGCCCGTTTGAGAAAGCGATGGAAGCAAATAATGCGGGCGTCGACTTTTTTGTGTCAATTCATAGGAACTCCTTCCCTGTCGATAATCAGGTAATGGGGGTGGAAAGCCTGGTTTACGACTTGTCCGGAATTAAGTATGAGATGGCGCAGAACATTGACGAACAGCTGGAAGCGGTCGGGTTTGTAGATTTGGGAGTGAAGGCAAGGCCGAACCTTGTCGTGCTGAAACGGACAAATATGCCGTCTGTGCTGGTAGAGGCAGGGTTTATCAACTCAGATACAGACAACCAGCTGTTTGACGATAATTTTCAGGATATCGCAGAGGCAATCGCCAGAGGTATCTTAGACACTCTGTCCAATATCGGAGCGGTAAGAGAGGCCTATTACCGAGTGCAGGTCGGCCTTTTCAGAAATAATGCGAATGCGCAGCGTTTCCTGGAGGAATTGCTGGCGCAGGATTTCCCGGCGTTTATAGATAATGTAGGAGAATATAACAGAGTGCTTGTAGGCGGCTATGGAAATCTAAACGACGCTGTTGCGATGGAACAGCGGCTCAGGCAGGCGGGCTATGACACATTAATTGTTGGATAGCATCATAATTTTAGAGGACAGGAGCGGGGAATCTCGTTGGTGAAGGAGGAAGATGCCCGCTCCTGTTATATATGCTCCCATCTGTCAATCTTTTGATTGGCAGATGAATGCCATGATTAAGACAATGCCTTTATATGGAATTGGAAGGAGGTGTACTCCGGTACTTCTCTCGGTATCGGAAGTCCGGCGTTCATCAGTGCGGAGCCGGAGAGGGTATATTGCCCCTCGTTGACAGAATACATCGTGTCCGCATCCAGCCCTTTTGCGCGGACGTACTCCTGCGGCCCGTTGCAGGTGAGGTTTGTGACAACTACGCTTAAGAGTGATTCGCCCCGGTCTTTTGTCACATGCTGCCAGGCAGTCATATTGCCCGTCTTAAAAGGATTGCTCAGCCGGTAGTAATCGCCCTTAATGATAATATGATAATACTTCCTGAACAATGCGCTCTGCTTACGGCAGGTATCCTGTTCCTCCTCTGTCAGATGGGTTGCATCCAGTTCATATCCGAAGGTGCCCCCCATTGCCACGACTGCTTTGGTTTCCAGAGGAATGAATTTTCCGCTGTCGGAAATATGCGCGCCCATGCAGGAGGGCGGATAGACAAAGGAAGTCCCGTAATGGAGTTTCAATCGGTCGATAGGATGGTTGTTGTCGCTTACCCAGTACTGCGGATAATAGTGGAGCATGGCAGCGTCAAAACGTCCGCCTCCGCCGCTGCAGCCTTCAAACAGGATGTCTGGATGTGTTTTTATGATGGCATTCATCGTGCGGTAAAGACCAAGAATATAGCGGTGGTATACTTCGCCCTGGCGTCCGCTGGGAAGTACGTTTGACCAGATGTCAGTAATCGAGCGGTTGATATCCCATTTTACATAGTAGATATCCGCATCGTCCAAAATGGCATTGACCTTTTCAATCAGGTAATCCTGAACATCCCTTCGTCCCATGTCAAGAGCAATCTGGTTGCGGCTTCTTACAGCCGGGCGGCCGGGAATCTGCATCGCCCATTCCGGGTGCTTCCGATATAAATCGCTGTCCTCCGATACCATTTCCGGTTCGAACCAAATGCCGAATTTCATGCCCAAACTGTTAATCTGTTCTACAAGTGCATGAAGGCCGCACTTAATCTTATTTTCATTGACGTGCCAGTCCCCAAGGCCGCTGTTGTCGTCATCTCTTTTCCCAAACCAGCCGTCGTCCATGACCAGAAGCTCCACGCCCATATTCTTGGCGGCTTTTGCAATGGCTACCAGCTTTTTATCGTCAAAATCCATAAAAGCGGCTTCCCAGCTGTTAATCAGCACCGGACGCTCTACCTTTGTGACAAATTTACTCTCGCACAGATTGGTACGGTAAAAATCATGGTACAGATGGGACAGGCCGGTCAGCCCTTTCTCAGTAAATGCCATTACGACTTCCGGGCATTCAAAGGTTTCATGGGGGTTGACCTCGTAGACGAACTGCTTCGGATGGATACCCATCACAAGACGCAGCTGGTCATATTGGTCAAGCTCTGCTTCCGCCAGGAAATTTCCGCTATACATAAGCGAAAATCCATAGCATTTTCCATAATCTTCCGTCGCATCTCTGTCACAGAGAATGACAAACGGATTCTGCTGATGGCTGGAGGAACCTCGTACGCTGCTGATTGTATGTATATGGTGGGTCATAGGCTGGCGTTCGACCTGGCGCTCCTGTCCGTACCGCCCCGGAAGACTGATTAAATCCATGCCGGAGCCATTGATAAAGTCCAGACATACGGACATGATTTTCTTTAATTGAATCGGTGCTTTTCCGTTGTTTTTTACTTTTACGGCTCTTGTGATAATATCAGCCTCTTCGAATACGCTGTAGAGAAGGATGACGTCAACGCCGCTGAATTTATCGGAAAGTGTAAGTTCCAGTGACTGGACAGAGTCATTTTTATTGGCAAATACGGTAGGCAGGGTTTCCAGACGGTATTTTCCCTCCGTAATTGAATGGCGCAGGACCGTTCCGCCAAAAGAGTAACTTCCGTCACCGTTTACAACCTCGATACTGGTTGTGCGGAAATCGCCTTGCTGCTGTGTGGAAAATTCCTGCGGCTGCGCATCCAGAGAGAAGGTGCGCTCATTGCGCGATTCGTAAGGATTTCCGGAAAAACCGCGGTCATACTGCATAATTTGGTAGCTTAAGTCAGCGTCACGCAGGGAGGGGCCATAGTAGAGATGGAACAAGTAATCAAGATTTCCGATTTTCATTTGATAAGAAGAGTTTTTTGTGTGTAAAGTAAAGGTGCCGGTCTTTTTATTGTAAATGATTCCCATGAGCAATGTTCCTCCTTAATATAGTAATGTGAAAATTATACCATATCCGCCGCAAACTTTATTTATTCAGAATGTCAGAAAAAAACCAGAAAGTATAGTGCACAATAACAGGGTGATTCGGAAACGGCGGCTATAAGGAAAGTTGCGCTCCTGTGAAAAATATGTTAAGCTTGTAAACAAATGTTTGGCAGTATTCATTTAGGAATCGAAGGATAGAAGGAGTTGTTTTAAATGCGGAAGAAGGAGCGGGCGCTTGAAATCATTAAGCGGCTTAAGAAGGAGTATCCGGATGCCGGATGTACGCTGGATTATGACCAGGCTTGGAAGCTTTTAGTCAGCGTAAGGCTTGCGGCGCAATGTACGGATGCGAGAGTGAATGTTGTGGTGGAGGGGCTTTACGAAAAATATCCGGATATTGATGCGCTTGCGGCAGCAGATGCGGAGGATATCGAGGAAATCGTAAGGCCGTGCGGTCTTGGAAAGAGTAAGGCGAGAGATATCAGTGCGTGTATGAAGATGCTGAAGGAGGAATACGGCGGTAAAGTGCCGAAGGATTTTGACGCGCTTTTAAAGCTTCCGGGCGTCGGCAGGAAGAGCGCCAACCTGATTATGGGCGATGTATTTGGAGAACCGGCCATTGTGACGGACACCCATTGTATCCGTCTTGTGAACCGTATGGGACTTGTGGACGGCATTAAGGAGCCGAAAAAAGTGGAAATGGCGCTTTGGAAAATCATACCTCCTGAAGAAGGAAGTGATTTCTGCCACCGTCTTGTCTATCACGGGCGGGACGTATGTACTGCAAGAACGAAGCCGTATTGTGACAAATGCTGCCTTGCGGACGTCTGCAAAAAGAACGGCGTGGAAAGGCAATGAAAGAGATAAGGCCAAAGAATAATAGGAGGGAGAGTGTTTCAATGGCGGATATTGTAGGAATGTTAGACCAATTGCAGAACAAGGCATTACATAACGCAGAGCTTAAAGAAAGATTTCTTGCAACAAGAAGCGAGCCCTCGCCGATCAGTGCGTTTTGCGGCATCTGCCGTGAAGAAGGATACGAGATTTATGAGATGGAGCTTGTCTGTGCAGGGGAGGAGTTTCATGCGGCCATGAAACGCAGCACTAACGGCGGAGGTGAAAATTCTCCCATGCTTGCAGGTCAGGATGATTTTTATGAATTATTTCTTGCAGCGCTTGACGGCAAATAAGAAACGGTGCATATATAGCGGCTGTTGCGGGAGAAAGGAAGTAGACGAAGATAGAACGGGCAAGACAGATTTTAAAGCAGTATTTTGGCTATGAGGATTTTAAGGAAGGGCAGGCTGAGATTATCGAAGCGGTTTTGAGTGGAAGGGACGTGCTTGGCATTATGCCGACAGGCGCGGGAAAATCGCTCTGCTTTCAAATCCCGGCGCTTCTGATGGAGGGGATTGCCCTTGTCGTCTCTCCCCTTATTTCCCTGATGAAGGATCAGGTAAGCGCGCTGAATCAGGCGGGAGTGCATGCGGCTTATTTAAACAGTTCCCTGACGGCGGGGCAGTATGACAAAGCGCTGAAGCTTGCGAAGGAAGGAAGATATAAAATTATCTATGTGGCTCCGGAGCGGCTTATGACGGAGCGGTTTTTGAATTTTGCGCTGTATGGCGGCGTTAAAATTTCTTTAATCGCAGTAGACGAAGCGCATTGTGTTTCCCAGTGGGGCCAGGATTTCAGGCCTGGGTATTTAAAAATTGCAGAATTTATACAGAAACTTCCGCACAGGCCGGTGGTCAGTGCATATACTGCTACTGCGACGGAGGAAGTGCGGGGGGATATTGCAGAGCTTTTAAAGCTTAAGGAACCGGCGGTGACGGTGACGGGGTTTCATAGGAATAACCTGTATTTCGCAGTGAAAAAGCCTGTTGACAAATATAGGGAGCTGACGGAATATCTGCGGAAAAAGGAGCGGGAATTTTCCGGATGCAGCGGAATTATCTATTGCCTGACCCGCAGGGGCGTGGAGGATATCTGTTACAGGCTGCGGCAGGACAGGTTTTTGGCGACGCGCTATCATGCGGGGCTTACGGACGAGGAGAGACGGGAGAATCAGGATGATTTTATCTATGACAGGCGGCACCTGATGGTAGCGACCAATGCTTTCGGAATGGGCATTGACAAATCCGATGTTCGGTTTGTCGTTCATTATAATATGCCGAAAAATATGGAAAGCTATTATCAGGAGGCGGGCCGTGCCGGGCGGGACGGCGAGCCGTCAGAGTGCATCCTCTATTACGGGGATTCGGACGTCAGGATGAACCGGATGCTTATCGGCAGCAATGAGGATAATGAAATGCTTGACGCGAAAGAAAAAGAGCTGATTGCAGAGCGTGACAGACAGCGTCTGTTGCAAATGACATGTTACTGCCATACGTCCGAGTGTTTGAGGCATTATATATTAAAATATTTTGGCGAGGAGACATCCGGATATTGCGGGAACTGCGGAAATTGCCGGACACAATTTGAAGAGGTTGATATTTCAAGAGAAGCGATGGCGGTTATAAGGTGTATTCGGGAAAATAAGACGGCTTATGGCATGTCAACGATGATTGATATCCTTAGAGGGGTGAGAAGCCAGAGGATAGTAAGCAAGGAGCTGGATAAAAATTCCGAATACGGGGTACTGAAGAGCCAGTCAGCAGCCAGGCTCAGGCAGATAATACAAGAAATGCTGTATCAGGAATATCTTGAACTTTCCGGGGGTGCTTATCCGGTCTTAAAACTGGCTGCCAAAGCAGAGATGGCAAAGCAGCCTGCGGCTGTGCCGATGATTCTAAAGCTGCCAAAGCAGGAAGAACCAGAGGGCATAAAGCCAGCCAAAAAACGAAGACAGAAAAAGGCGTTAGGCGCCGCGGCACTCAGAGAGAGGGATGCGGAGTTGTTTGAAAAGCTGCGGACATTACGGAAGGAAATCGCGGCGGAAGAAAAAGTGCCGCCATATATTATATTTTCCGACAAAACACTGGCGCTTATGTGCCTGAACAGGCCGCAGAGCGCCGAAGATATGCTTAAAATAAGCGGAGTCGGAGAGTATAAGGTAAAAAAGTATGCCGGACGTTTCTTGGAATCGATTCCGGCGCAGAAGATTTTGTAATAATAAATTTTTGGACAATAAGCTCTTTGCCCGCTGTGGGTAATGCAAAGCAGTATATTCAGGAGGCGGAACATGGCAAATAATGAAAAACAAATTGCGATGAGGGTGTCGGTTGTCAGTGCAGCAGTCAATATCATACTATCGGTGCTTAAGCTGGCAGCAGGACTTATAGCGCATTCGGGAGCGATGGTTTCGGATGCGGTGCATTCGGCGTCGGATGTGTTCAGCACGCTTGTGGTGATGATAGGGGTGCATATGGCAAGCAAGGAGGCGGACGAGGAGCACCCTTACGGGCATGAGAGAATGGAGTGCGTGGCGGCTATCGTGCTGGCGGTCGTGCTGTTTGCGACAGGCGCCGCAATCGGATACAGCGGCTTAGAGCGGCTTTCTGACGGGAGCGGCAAAGATCTACAGGTGCCGGGGGCGCTTGCGCTGGCGGCGGCGGTAGTATCGATTGCTGTCAAAGAGTGGATGTACTGGTATACGGTTATCGCGGCGAAGAAGATTAATTCCGGAGCACTTAAGGCGGACGCATGGCACCATCGTTCGGATGCGTTATCTTCGGTGGGTGCGTTGTTCGGCATTGCAGGCGCAAGGATGGGCTATCCGTTTCTTGACAGCGTGGCAAGCGTAGTTATCTGTGCGTTTGTCATTAAAGCGGCATATGATATCTTTAGAGATGCAATCGACAAGATGCTGGATACTGCCTGCGATAAAGATACGGTGGGAAAGCTCAGGAAAATTATAGAAAATCAGTCAGGGGTGCTGGGAATCAGCAAATTGACGACACGTATATTTGGCTCTAAAATATATGTAGATGTGGAAATTGAGGCGGATGGAAGCATACCGCTTAAGGAAGCCCATGATATAGCAGAAAATGTCCATTACGCCATAGAACAGGGCGTCGGCGATGTGAAGCACTGCATGGTACATGTGAATCCAAAACGAGTATAAGAATAGAGTATGAATATACGGGAGGAGTCTTATGAAAACAAATGAAATTTATATGATTCATGGCACGGACTATAAAGAAATGACAAAGAAGCTCCTTGTAAAGACAGGGCTATCGGGGCATATTCCTGATAAGGCGTCGAGGATAGGGATAAAGCCGAATCTTGTTTCCGCTTCCGTTCCGTCCTATGGCGCAACTACCCATCCGGAGGTAGTATCCGGGATTATTGAATATTTAAAGGAACAAGGATATGTGAATCTGGTGATGCTGGAAGGCTCCTGGGTAGGGGATAAGACAGAGGAGGTCATGAAGCTGTGCGGGTATGATGAAGTTTCCAAGAAATATCAGGTGCCATTTATTGATACGCAGAAGGATAAGGCGGTATCCTGCGACTGTAAGGGAATGAAACTGGATATCTGCAGGAGTGCCCTGGAGCTGGATTTTTTGATAAATGTCCCTGTGATGAAAGGACACTGCCAGACAAAGATAACCTGTGCGCTCAAGAACATGAAAGGACTGATACCCAACAAAGAGAAACGTCATTTTCACAGCTTAGGCCTCCATAAACCAATAGCCCATCTGAATACCCGGCTGAAGCAGGGGTTTATTGTGGTAGACAATATATGCGGAGATTGGGATTTTGAAGACGGCGGACATCCGGTCGTTATGAACCGGGTCATGGCGGCAGTTGACCCAGTGCTTGTGGATGCATATGTCTGTGATTTGATGGGATATACGGTAGATGAGGCAAGGTATGTCCGGCTCGCGCAGGAGCTGGGAGTCGGCTCGGCAGACATTGGCAGGATTAAGGTCTGCGCCTTGAATGAGGGAGAAGAGGTAAAAGCGCCGGATACCCGCAGAATTTTAAAGCTGCAGGATGCAGTAGAGGAAGTAGATTCCTGCAGTGCCTGTTACGGATATTTGATGCCGGCGCTGGACAGATTGAGAGAAGAAGGGCTGCTGGAGAAGCTTCGGGATAAAATCAGCATAGGCCAGGGGTTCCGTAATCAAAGCGGGAAACTCGGAGTCGGAAACTGCACCAGAGGCTTTAAATACAGCCAGAAGGGATGTCCGCCCACGGAAGGGGAAATATATGAATTTTTAAAAAATTATATTATGAAAAACTAATTATTTTGGCGCTGTGTTACACAGTCGTAAACATATCAAGGACTTGACCTGTCATTTCCGCCGGTGAATCTGCCAGAAGGTAAACGATACCTTTTGCGACGGAAGAGGAGCTTCCCATAGCGACGCCGTCCTGACCTACATTGTGGTTATAAACGCGCTGGCCTGGGGTGTCGACGATTCCCGGAGCTACTGCGTTAACCTTGATTCCAAATTCTTTCGTCTGGATGGCGGTTGTTTTCGTCATGGTTACGATGCCTGCCTTTGCCACGGCATATCCGCCCATTTGGGAGGCAATCCGTCCCATGCGGGAAGAAACGCTTACGATGTCGCCGCTTTTTTGCTTAATCATTACCGGGACAACTTTGTTTATGCACAGAAACGGGATTTTCAGGTTTGTTTTGATAATCTGGTCCCACTGTTCTTCTGTCCATTCCCATATTTTAATGGCCTGTCTGCCTACGCTGTCATAAATTTCCGACGGGTAGCCCCCGGCATTATTTACAAGAATGTCGATGCGCCCGAATTGTTCTGTCACAGCGTCAACCATAGACTGGACTTGTTCTATGTCTGTCAAATCACGGGAAAGAGAAACAGCCTTTCCTCCGTTTTTTTCTATCATGGCAACGGTTTCATCCAGATTTTCCTTTGTTCTTGCGACGGCTGCAACAACTGCGCCTTCGGCGGCGATAGCCAGCGCAGTATCACGACCGATACCTTTGCCGGCTCCTGTTACAATTGCGATTTTTCCTTTGAGTTTCATTCGGCGGTTCCTCCTGTATGAAATGTTTTATAAAACGTTCAGGTTTGATACTAGATTGTCAGCGACTTGTATTTTTTAAAAAAGTCGGCGGAGGCCGGATAAATAAATCCTTCTCCAAGCCCGTGTAACAGCACAAGATTCAGATGGCTGTCCAGATTTTTTTTGTCCAGCTTTACCGTTTCAATCAGTGCGTCTATGGGAAGGCCGCATGCAAAAGGAAGACGGTAGGCGTTTAGTACGGATTGGATGCGGTCCGCTGTGCCGGAGGGTGTCAGTCCCTCCCGTTCTGCGAGGAGAGTAAGCTGATACATGCCGATAGAGACCGCTTCGCCGTGGCTTTCGCGCTTGTAACGGTAGTATTGCTCAATCGTATGGCCCAATGTGTGGCCGAAGTTTAAAAGCATTCGTTCTCCGGTATCAAACTGATCTTGTTCCACAATGTTTCTTTTAATATCCACGCACCGTTCTATGATTTCCGGAAGCTGCTCTTCTAAATTATGGAAGGAGCCGTGCGCCTCTAAAATACGAAACAGGGCTTCATCCTTAATGCAGCCGTATTTGATGACTTCTCCCATACCGTCATTGATAAACCGTTCACTCAAGGTGTTTAATACAAGCGGGTCGATGAGTACGAGGGACGGCTGGTAAAAAGCTCCCGCAAGGTTTTTGCCCTCCGGCAGGTCCACGGCAGTTTTTCCGCCTACGGAAGAGTCTACCTGTGCCAAAAGAGAGGTAGGAATTTGAATCAGTTTCACGCCGCGCAAAAAAGTTGCGGCTGCAAATCCTGCCAAATCTCCGATAACGCCGCCGCCAAGTGCGATGACGGCATCGCTTCGGGAAATCTTTGCTTTAAGCAGAGCGCTGTATATTTCCGGAAGAGTCTGAAAGCTTTTCGTAGATTCCCCGTGCGGGAGAACAAGATGACAGCAGTCATACAAGCCTTTCAGACTTTTTTCCAAAATGCCGCCGTACAGGGGAAACACATTGTCATCAGAAATAATCATAACCCGTCTGCCGGAAAAAGAGTCTGAGATAAGTGTACCTGCTTTTGCCAATATGTCATTTTCTATGTAGATGGGATAGCTGTTTTTTCCTAAATTTACAGTCAGTTTCATTTTTTTCTCCGTAACAGTATCGTTTTTATGAAAGGTTTTTTCCAAGCACCCGTGCAATTTGTGTGACGTCCTGTATCAGTTCGTTGAATTTTTCAGGTTTCAGTGATTGCGCACCGTCGCACAATGCACATTCCGGGTTATTGTGGACTTCTATCATCAGGCCGTCTGCGCCTGCCGCTACTGCGGCCCTGGACATAGAGTCAACAAGCCACCATTTACCTCCCGCATGGCTAGGATCCACGATGATGGGAAGATGGGTAAGCTTTCTAAGAACAGGGATACTCTGCAAATCAAGCGTATTTCTTGTATAGCTTTCGAAAGTGCGGATTCCCCGTTCACACAGAATGACGTTTTCATTTCCGGAAGCCATGATATATTCGGCGGACATAATCCATTCCTCATAGGTTGCGTTAAGCCCGCGCTTTAGGAGAATCGGTCGGTCAAGCTGCCCCAATTGCTTCAGAAGGTCAAAATTCTGCATGTTGCGGGCGCCGATTTGGATTAAATCCACTTTCTCGTTAAATAGTTCCAGATGTTTAGGGGAAATCAGCTCCGTGACAATAGGAAGACCCGTCTCCTCCCTGACCTCGCAGAGAATGTCAAGACCCTCTAATCCAAGTCCCTGAAAGGAGTACGGACTGGTACGCGGCTTAAAAGCGCCGCCCCGCAGCAGATTCGCGCCGGAGGCTTTTGCGGCGCGGGCGATTTCAAGAACTTGTTCCGTAGATTCAACAGAGCACGGTCCCGCAATCATGGCCAGATTATTTCCGCCTATACGGACGCCGGATACGTCTATTATGGAAGTTTCCGGATGGAATGCTCGGTTTGCCAGCTTATATGGCTCCTGCACATGCATGACTTTATCTACGGAAGAATGAACCTCGAATATCTTCGAATCAATTCGGGTAGTGTCGCCGATACATCCGATAACCGTCATCTCGGAGCCTTCTACAATATGGGTGTCAAGTCCCTTGCTTTTAATCAGGTTAACAACACGGTCGATTTCCTGTTGCTGCGTACGTGGTTTTAGTACAATAATCATAATGCGCCCTCCATAGTCACACTGTAAAATTTTAACTGTTTAAAGTGCGAAAACTACCCATATCTTAACGCTAAAATAGTTGTTTGTCAATATTTTAGCCGAGAAACCGGAAAATTTTTGTCCAGTATTTTACAAGTGTTTTATATTCTGAATTATAGATTTCATGTTTGCTGTCCGGAACTTTAATCAGCCATGTCGGAGCATAGTGCAGACGGTTGATTTTCCGGATAAATTGATATTGTGCTTTCCCTGAGACGACAAAATCATCTTCCGCCTGAAATAAAAGCAGGGGAATGCAGATCTGTTTCCAGCCGGTACGCATAAGAAACTGATGCAGTTTTGCGGCGCTTTGCGTCCATTGGTAGGTGCCGCATGTATTTTGGAACAGCGGCTGCTCCCTGCGAAGCTGCTGCTGGCAGTCAAAGCGCGGTCTGGATGCGGCGCTGCTTACTTCAAAAGTTTCCGTATCGTCGAATGGACGCCCTCCCGGAAGGTGACAGGTGCCTTTCCCTAAAAAGCAGGCGGCAGCGGCAAGAAATCCGGCAAGCTTCCACGGCAGGGGACGTGTGTCCGGCCGAATCATCGGGGAAGTCAGTACTGCTTTTTCAAATAGATGCGGCTTTGCAGCGACGGCAGCGGCAGCGATTCCGCCGCCCATAGAATGGCCGTAGAGGTAAACAGGTAGGCGGCCGTAATCTGTTTTGGCTTGATAGGCAACGCTCAGCAGGTCGTCGACATACCGCTCATAGGTGTCTATATGGACTAAAAATAAATCTTTGGAAAGCCGGTAACTTCGTCCGTGCCCGCAGTGTTCAGGGATATAGACATGATAGCCCATTTTTAGAAAATAATAGATAACCTCCCTGTATTTTTCAGCATTCTCGGTATACCCGTGAGAAATAACCACTATTCCGCGACAGTCGTTCCCTTTGCAGGGAGAGGTGTATTTTCCACAGTAAAGCAGCTGATTAGGCATATCTTTCTGTGGGAGCCACAGCTCTTTTTTACAGCTGTTTAGCAGGGGAAGGACATTTTCGGCCATTTGTCTGGCATAAGTTTCGTCTTTTAGAATCATTTGTTCTATTGTTTCTCGTAAATTTTTCAAATAAATCGCCTCCGGTAGTCAAATCAGTTTGTTCGTTTGTCAATGTGGGGGAAATTACCTTTTGACCCCGATTTTATAAAATGTTATCATAAAATTATGCAGACTGCAAACAAAGTGTTCCTATTTTGTCCCAAGGACAAATACGGAATGGATGCAGGCGTAAAAATCGGAAGTAAAGCGGCGGTGTACGACAGATACATAAACAGAAGGGGAAAAATGCAGAAGAATAAGGGAAAAAGGACGGCTATAGTTTCAAATAAAGTAAAATGCATTATTGGAAGCGCCCTATCCGGCGCCGGAGTTATTATTCTGTGTGTTTCCAGAATTTCCCGTACATTTTCCCAGTGGTACAGTACGCATATCTATCCGATGTGGGTAAATACATTTGGAAGATTCCTGGGAGCGATTCCTTTTTCGGTATCGGAACTTCTGCTCTATGCGGCGATGTTAACGGCAGTTCTGGCATTTGTAAGGGGTGCGGCATCTGCGGTAAAAAAATGCATAACAAAAGAAAAGGCTTTTAAATGGAGCTGTACCTTATATAGCTTTGCGGGCATGCTGCTCTTTTTGTATGCCGTTAATTGCGGAGTGAATTATAACAGGGTGCCATTTTCGGAAAGTTCCGGGATTTGTCCGGAGCGCTATTCCGCCGAAGAATTGAAAAGCGTCTGTCTGTGGCTGACAGAAGAGGTTAATAACCGGAGAGCACAAGTGGCAAGAGATGCGGCCGGCGTGATGCGGCTTGGGGCAGTACATAAAAGGGAGAGCGGTGGCATCGGACGGGGGACGAAGGCTGAGGGGCAGAAAATGGAGGCGGCGTATGCTAAAGCGATGGGGGAAGAGGCGGTTCTGGCAATGAAGCGTCTTGGAGAATCTTATCCGGAGCTTTCGGGATACTATCCGAATCCAAAGGGGCTTTTCTTCCCGTGGATTTTATCAGTGCAGCAGTTAACGGGAGTCTATTCGCCGTTTACGATAGAGGCGAACTATAACAGCGCAATTGTGGATTATAATATACCTTTTACAGCCTGCCATGAGCTTTCCCATCTAAGAGGCTTTATGCAGGAAGAGGAAGCAAATTTTATAGCATTTCTGGCAAGCATCGGCTCAGATAACGTCTATTTTCAATACAGCGGATATCTTATGGGCTGGAAGTACTGCATGAGTGCACTGTACAAAGCTGATTATGACGCATGGGAAGAAGTAAGGGGAAGGCTGGCTGAAGAAGCCGAGCCGGATTTGGATGCGAACCGTGAATTTTGGGACAGATATGATGGAAAAATCGCTGAAGCAGCGAATAAAGTGAACGATACCTACCTAAAGGCGAATAACCAGGCCGAGGGGGTAGAGAGTTATAATCAGATGGTAGATTTCATTGTCGCCTATAAATCGGGAACACATTCTTTTTAAAGCAGGATGCGTTCCCGAAATTTAAGACGTGTTATTTGTCGTCAAGCTTTATGCCTGCTAAAGCCGATGCAAAAATATTATTAACGGATTCTTCCATTTGATTTTTTAAATATCTCTGTACGTCCCTTTTTGTAACTCCTGCGCCTTCTTTTTCGCGTCTGGCCTTGAAAGCGGACAATTTTTCTTTATATCCGCAGGAGCACACAAAGGTTTCTTCGTTTCCCTTTTTTATAAGCTCCATTTTTTTATGGCAGTTCGGACAGCGTGCGTTGCTTGTGCGTGCAATGGTTTCCCTGTATCCGCATTCTCTGTCCTGGCAGACCAGCAGACGGGAGTTCTTGCCGTTGACAGCAAGCATGCGTTTGCCGCACCGGGGACATTTTGTATTCGTTAGGTTATCGTGGCGGAAGGCTGCGTCTGCAGATTTGATTTCCTCAATCAAATGCCGGGTATAGTCTTGGATATCTTCAATAAATTCGGAATTACTACAGGCTCCTTTTGCGATATCTGTAAGTCTCGCTTCCCACTGCGCAGTAAGTTTTGGTGTTTTCAAATCCTTTGGGACCAGCTCAAGGAGCTGTCTCCCTTTCTGGGTAATCAGGATATCCCTGCCGTTTTTTTCAATGAAAAAGGAATGAAACAGCTTTTCAATAATGTCGGCTCTTGTGGCGACAGTTCCGAGACCGCCGGTCTCGGCCAGCGTTTTTTTAGCTTTTGTATCCTGGGGGTCCATATATTTCGCTGGGTTTTCCATTGCAGAGAGAAGCGTTGCTTCCGTGAACCGCGCCGGAGGCTTTGTTTTGTGGGCATTTACGGTTATTCGGCTGATGGTTAGGATGATCCCTTGCTTTAATGCCAAATGAGGCTGCTCAGCCTGACAGAATGAGCTGAAATTGTCTTCAAAATAGTCTGCGTCATCAAAGCGTTCGTTAAAATCTTCTTCAAAATCTCCGTCCGGACGATATACTGAACCGGAAGCGTCCGCTTCATAGACCGCTTTCCAGCCGGAGGATTTAATAATTTTTCCTTTTGCAGTAAACAATTCGCCGCCTGCGTCCGCTTTCAAAAGCGTCTGCTCATATTCGAAAGCAGGATAGAGGACGCTGATAAACCGCCGGATAACGAGGTCGTAGACTTTACGTTCGTCATTCGTCATATGCTCTGGCTGTACATATTCTTCCGTAGGAATAATGGCATGGTGGTCGCTGACCTTTTTGTCGTCAACAAATGATTTGCTTGTTCTTAATGGATGTTTCAAAAGCTCTGGGATAAATTGCTTGTAAGGTCCAATGCAGCAGGCTTTTAATCGTTCCTTTATGGTAGGGACGATATCTGTCCCGATATAACGGGAATCTGTCCGGGGATAGGTGAGTACCTTGTGGTTTTCGTAAAGCCGTTGCATAATGTTTAAGGTTTGTTTTGCGGAAAATCCAAATCTCCTGTTGGCGTCTCTCTGAAGCTCTGTCAAATCATAAAGTCCCGGTGAAAAGACTTTTTTGGTTGTTTTTTTGACTTCATTTACAGTCAATGGCAGGTTTTTTAGAGACGTCTTTAAAGTTTCAACAGCGTCCTTGTGAAAGGAGAAAGGACTTCCGGTCTTCATGTGCTGCCAAGTCCACGTTATGCCGCCGGCACTGCAGGACAGGCCGTAATAGTCCTTTGGTTTAAAGGAACGAATCTCTTCTTCCCGGCTGGCAATCATTGCAAGCGTCGGTGTCTGCACACGGCCGCAGGAAAGCTGCGCATTATATTTGCAAGTCAGAGCGCGGGTTGCATTGATGCCTACCAGCCAGTCGGCTTGAGCCCTGCTTTTGGCGGCATAATATAGAGTATCGTACATCCGGCCGTCGCGAAGGTGTGAGAAACCGTCGCGAATCGCCTTGTCGGTGACAGAGGAAATCCAGAGTCTTTTTAGCGGTTTGCGGCAGCCGGATTTATCAAGGATCCATCGGGCAACCAGCTCCCCTTCCCGGCCGGCGTCAGTTGCAATGATTATAGTATCTACGTCTTTTCGAAAAAGCTGCGCTTTTACATTGCGGTATTGCTTCGCAGTCTGTTTTATTACGACAAGCTCCCATTTTTCTGGAATCATGGGAAGGGCAGATAAACTCCATTCTTTGTAGTTTATGTCGTAACCTTCCGGGTCTGCAAGAGTGACAAGATGTCCGAGAGCCCATGTTACTATATAATTGTTTCCCTCAATAGCGCCGGAAATGTTTTTTTGGCAGTTTAGGATGCGTGCGATGTCTCTTGCTACAGAGGGTTTTTCGGCGAGGACTAACGATTTCATGTGTAAAACTCCTTTGTGCAGATAATTTTTGTAAAAAGGCGCTTAGACCTTGTTTTGCGAAATAAATGTCTGGGGAAGCCGTTTGGAGATTAAGTCAATAGTTTCCTCAATCTGCCTGGCTTTTGTCTGAAGCTGCCGGCGTTCTGTATCTAGGACGTCATTTCCGGAAGCCTGCTTTGCAAGCCGGTCTAAGCGGTAGAGCAGCAGTTCCATCTGTTCCAGCTGCGCATCTATATATTGGATGATTTCCAATTGTTCTTCAGGAGTGAAGGTTTCTTTGTCTAATATCGTTGTTATGTCAAGCATAGTTTCCTCCGGATAGGTCAGATTTTAGGGATGCATTCCTTCTGCCCGGTAATTTCCGTTACAGTATCGGCAGAGATATCCAGAAGTTCTGCAACTTGCTGCGCATCGCCGAGTTTGGAATATAATTTGCATATCGTATCATTCAAATTTTGCTGAGTTACCTGCTGAGTTACCTTTTTTGTTAATTCCGCTTCAATAATATCTACATCTAAAACAAGTCCGTCTTCCATCATGTCATTGAATCCTCCTTCAATAAACTCTTCATAATGAGAGTAGATATGATTATATAGTTTCCGGATCAGGCTTCGGAGTCTGTTGGCGTCGGATATTGTAATATTTCCGGAATCCTGATTTTCTTGAATCAGATTAATTATATCATCTAGAATCAGTGTTCGCAAGGCTTCCATGTTTTCATTTGAGTTTCCCCATTTTTTATACTCACCATAAGTGGAG
>CAJTUQ010000002.1:0-47106 GCA_910579335.1 uncultured Dorea sp.
TGCAGGGAATGACGGAGGACGCAGAGTTCCTTCTTCACCACGGGGCTATGTACGTGCCTTACGTGGCGGAGGGAGGAGAGTACTACCGTCTGTTCACCTGCATGTTTCTGCATTTTGGCTTTGAGCATTTGATGAATAACATGATTGTGCTGCTGCTGGTCGGATGGAATCTGGAAGAGGCGGTGGGCAGGCTTAAGTTTCTTCTTATCTATGTGGCAAGCGGATTGTGCGGGAACGTGGCGTCTGCCGTCTGGGATATCCGCACAGGAGAGTATGCGGTGTCGGCGGGTGCGTCCGGCGCAGTGTTTGGTTTAATCGGCGCTCTTTTCTATGTGGCGCTTCGCAATAGAGGCAGGATTGGGGACATCTCAGGCCGGGGCATCATCTTTATGATTGCTGTTATGCTTTACTATGGCTTCTCAAATGCGGGCGTAGATAATGCAGCCCACATCGGCGGGCTGCTGTCAGGATTTTTCTTTGCCGTGCTTTTATACAGGAAGCGTGATCGAAAAGACCGTCAGCTCATCTGGAACTGACGTGACATTTAGGGAGCCTTTGTGCGCCCTTGTAATACGGCTTGCTATGGCAAGGCCGAGACCGGTTCCGCCTGTCTTATATGTAGTAAAGGGTTCAAAGATATGTTCAAGGCGCTCCGGAGGAATGCCGCATCCGTTGTCGGAAATCTTCACACAGACGGAAGAAGCGGGCCAGGTATCACCATCCGGCGTAAAAGCTTCCAGGCGGATTTGCCTTGAGGGATTGCTGCCAAAGAGGACTCCGTCCTGTGCGTTGCGCAGGAGATTTAAGAGAACCTGCTTGAGTTTTATCGTATCGCAGTTTATCTTGGGCAGCGCATCCGGAATCCTGGATGTAAATTCGATGTCGGCGTCTGCGATGGAGGCAGCGAAGGAAAGACAAACCGTTTTGAGAAAAGATGCGGTGTCTGTCCGTGCAAGGTTTAGACGGCCGCTGTTGTTGTAGACCGATAATTCTTCCAGCAAAAGATTGGTGCCCTCTACATCCTTCATAAGCTGGTTCCAGTATTTGAAGGAAGAGACTTCCGGATGCTGTGAGGCGATAAGCTGCAAGGTACTGTAAATCAGTGTCATCGGATTGCGTATTTCATGGCTGACGGCACTAATCGTCATCTGGTGCGATTCGAGAAGACGCTCAAGAAGGTCCTTTTTTTCCGGGCTTTCTTCCATTATCTGTTGTAACTTGCTAAAATCTGATTCTGAAACCGCCTTTCTTACAGAAGTTTAGCACCGGCGGATAAAATAATCAATCAATTTCAAAAAGATTTTCAGGAAAAGGAGAAAAATATGAGAGACGAGAATTGTATATTTTGTAAACTGGCTAATGGGGACATTCCTACGGCGACCCTTTATGAGGATGAGGATTTCCGGGTAATACTGGATGCGAATCCGGCGTCAAAAGGGCACGCTCTCATTATTCCGAAGGAGCATTACGCAAATCTGTATGAGCTTGACGAGACGCTTGCGGGAAAGGCAATGGTCCTTGCGAAGAAGATGGTTACAAAGCTTACGGACGTACTGGGATGCGACGGCTATAACCTGGTGCAGAATAACGGAGAATGCGCGGGACAGACCGTGTTCCATTTCCATCTTCACATGATACCGCGGTATAAGGACGATGGAGTAGGGCTTGGCTGGAAACTGAACGAGTTGACAGATGAGGACAGAGAGGACATACTGTCAAGAATATAAGGTTTACACGTACTAATGAGGAAAGAATAGTGGAAGGCAAAGGAATTACCGGTGGAGCGGATTCTGTTAGAAGTGTGGATTTTGATAAGGTATATGAAGAGAATGTATCCGCAGTTTATCGGACGGCATTGTATTATTCTGAAAATGAACATGTGGCAGAAGAGATTACGCAGGAAGTGTTCTTGAAATTATATGTCAGCAAAGAACATGTGAATGCGGACGCAGTCACGGCGTGGCTTGTGTCAACTGCCAGAAATATGGTGAAGAACCATAAAAGGAAGCGCTGGCATGAGATACCAAGAGAAGATGTCTTGGATAATTGGGCTGACGGGATATTTGCGGACAGCACGGAAGAGGATATTTTGACTGTTTTGCACGACAGGGAATATTGCGGCTTTGTAGAAAAGATATTCAATGACCTGTACCAGATGAACGAGCGGTGGTATGACGCAATTACGATAACATATCTTCTGGAGAAGCCGCAGAAAGAAGTGGCGGAGAATATGGGCGTGTCGCTGGAAGTCCTGCACAGTATGCTGTACCGTGCAAAGAGATGGATAAGAAGAAAATATAAAGAGGAGTATGACCGGCTAAGTGATACATAATAGAAGGTGCTGAAGGCACCTTCTATTTATAAATGTATTTGATTTCATCCCGGCAAAAGCAGAATGTCAGGCGGTAACAGACTCGATGAGCTCGATAATCGTATCGATGGAATTTTGCTGGGAAGAGCTTTTCATCGCGCGGACATACTGCGCGCGGTGTTCGTACAGGTTTTCCACGGCGTCGAGCAAGGTGTCGTCAGTCAGGGATTCCTCCTCCAGGACGATACTGAAGCCCTGCCGCTCAAAGGAGCGGGCATTTAAGATCTGATCGCCGCGGCTTGCGCTGGCGGAGAGCGGAATCAAAAGATTTGGTTTATGTAGTGCGAGAAGTTCGCAGATAGCGTTAGCTCCGGCTCTGGAGATAACGATATCCGTAAGGGCAAAAAGGTCTTTTAATTCTTCCTTTACATATTCAAACTGCGCATACCCGTTCAGACCCTTTAGGGATTCGTCCAGCTTGCCGCGTCCGCACAGATGGATGACCTGATAGGATTTCAAAAGCTTTGGAAGTACTGCGCGCACCGCCTCATTGACGGCGACGGCTCCAAGACTTCCGCCGACAACGAGGATTACCGGCTTGTCAGACGTGAAGCCAAGAAATTCGCGTGCTTTAAATTTATCGCCCGTCAAAAGCTCTTGGCGGATTGGGGAGCCTGTAAGAAGAGCTTTGCCGTCCGGAAGGAGCTCCAACGTCTCCGGGAAGTTGCAGCATACCTTTGTCGCTGCCGACAGGGAAAGCTTATTGGCAAGCCCCGGCGTCATGTCTGATTCGTGGATAATAACCGGAACGCGGCATCTTTTCCCGGAAAGCACGACCGGGACAGACACAAAGCCGCCTTTCGAAAAGATAACGTCGGGCTTTAAAATCTTTACAAGTTTTTTTGCTTCATTCATACCCTTTAATACGCGGAACGGGTCAGTGAAATTCTGAAGGCTGAAATACCGGCGGAGCTTCCCCGTGGCGATTCCGTGATAAGGGATTCCGAATTGTTCAATTAGCTCTTTTTCGATTCCGTTGTAGGAGCCGATGTAGTGGATGTCATACTGCAGCTCCTTAAGACGGGGAAGGAGTGCGATATTAGGAGTGACATGACCGGCGGTCCCGCCGCCTGTTAAGATAATACGTTTCATAAGAACCTCCGAAAAGAAAATCTTTAACTACTTAAAAAAATCTTTAAACAGTTAATAGTCAGCAACAATTGAACTGCTACTTATATATTATACAAACTGACAGGGTTTGGTCAAGAGAAAGAAACGGGCGGACGGCCTGTTTTATGAGGTATTTGCGATGACAGCGCACAAAGATGATTTGGAACAGGTAATAAAACAAAATCTGTACAATGAGGCGGAGGCGATTCTTAAGGAAGTGGATGCGTCCGAGACGGAGGAAATGCCGACGACCCTTAAGGACGGCATCCGGCTCAGGCTGCAGGAGCGGATAGACGCTTACGAGGAGGAACGGGCGTACGCAGCACTTTCCGAGAAGGATAGGGAAGCCCTTAAGCTCGGACGTAAGCTGCAGGAGAAACGGCTGGAAGCGGATACGGTGCGCAGAAAAAGAAAGCGGAGGCTGTATGCGGCATCGGCTGCTGCGGCCATGCTGGCACTTGCCGCAGGCATGACAAGCCTGGGCGGGGCCGAGCGAATCGCATCCATAATCGAGCAGGCTGTCGGAGGGAGACGCATTGTGAAAGTAAATTCTGATAAGGAGAATAAAATATCGGAAAATGAGGATGAGAAAGAAGTGTATCAGAAATTGAAAGAAGTGTTTGGAACGGAGCCGGTCCGAATGTATAATCAGAAAAAGGGCATGAGCTTTGTGCGGGCGGACTTGGATGAAAATCTGCAGATTGCAGAGCTTTTGTACCAGTATAATGAGAAAAACTTCTGGTTTATTATTTGTGCGGAGTATTACGGCTCTTCTTTCGGCATAGATGCGGACGACGAGGTTCTGGAGAGGGAGGAGCTTCAAGTGGACGGCCATGTGATAGAGCTGACTGCGTACCGGCTAAAGGAGACGGAGGAGATAAAGTATTCGGCGCATTTTACCTACCGGAAGCTGGAGTACTTCCTGCTTGGGAGCATGGAGAAGAAGGATTTTAAAATAATTTTAGAAAATTTATTTTTTTAGTGAAAATGCCGTCAGTTTTTGGCGGGTAATGTGTCTATTATATGAGGGTTAAGAGAGATGGAGGTAGGTCACTGATGAAGAGGACGAAAGTAATGTCTGTTGGCTTTATCCTGATGCTCGTACTTTGCATGTCTGCGTTTGGTATCCGTGCGCAGGCAGAGGAGGGCAAAAAGCAGATAGACGGTTCCTGGCTGACAGATGAGAGCGAATCCATCGGCTATGCCAGAGGGAGCGCCCGCGGGGTGGACTTGATGGCGGGATACTCGAAATGTGTCCGCCTGCCCAATGGCAATCTGTATGCCGGAGGCACGACGCTTGCGGCCCACACTGTGGAGAGACTCGGACTTGCTGTTGTGATAGAGAGGGCAAAGGAAGAGGATACTACATGGGAAGGGTACGAAAGCTGGATCGTGCGTGATGAAAATGCGGACAAGCTGTCGTCCAGCAAGGAGCTGGAGGTGGAGGGCGGTTATTATTACCGCGTATCATGCATCCATTCTGCGAACGATGATGTGACTGATAGCTTTACGGACGGAGTGTTCATCGAGTAAGCCGACCACGCCGCAGCAGAGAAAATTCCAGTCAGCTCTGCTGCCGGCATCCAGTATTAACTCATCTGTTGAATCGGCTGGGAGGACTGTGATAAGCACTGCCGCAGTGAGCGGTATGTATGCTTTTGCAAAGCGGTGCGGGTCACAGTCTTCCCGGAAATAAGAGGAAACAAAAGAAAACAAGGAGAAGGACGCCAAGATGGGGGCGTCCTTTTTCCTGCAATTTTTTCCAAATGTTAATATTAGTTTAATTTTTTTATGATAATTAATACATATTGCCGCACAGTGCGGGCATAGAAAATACAGATGACACAGGAGTGGACGATGAACCATTTGGAAGAACTTGAAGCAGAAGCGATTTATATTATGCGGGAGGTGGCGGCGGAATGTGAGCGGCCGGTGATGCTATACTCTATCGGCAAGGATTCCTCGGTGATGCTTCATCTGGCGCTGAAGGCTTTTTATCCGGAGAAGCCGCCTTTCCCGTTTTTACATATTAATACTACGTGGAAGTTTCCCGAAATGATAGAATTTCGTGACAGAAGAGCGAAGGAACTTCAGATAGAGATGCTGGAGTATATCAATGAAGAGGGTGTGAAACAGGGAATCAACCCCTTTGAGCACGGAGCCGCATATACGGATATTATGAAGACGCAGGCATTAAAGCAGGCGCTGGATAAATACGGCTTTACGGCGGCCTTTGGCGGAGGAAGGCGGGACGAGGAGAAGTCGCGGGCGAAGGAGCGCATCTTTTCCTTCCGCAACGCAAGCCATGCGTGGGACCCGAAAAACCAGCGCCCGGAGATGTGGAAGCTCTATAATACGAGAATCAGCCAGGGCGAGAGCATCCGGGTATTTCCTCTGTCGAATTGGACCGAAGGGGATATATGGCAGTATATTAAAAAGGAGAATATTCCCATCGTACCGCTGTACTTTGCAAAGCCGCGCCCGGTGGTGGTGCGGGACGGCAATCTCATAATGGCGGCGGACGACAGGCTTAAGCTTCTGCCCGGCGAGCAGGTAAAGACGAAGATGGTGCGCTTTCGCACGCTTGGCTGCTATCCGCTGACAGGCGGCGTGGAATCAGAAGCTGTTACGTTGGATGAGATTATCGAGGAGACGCTGGCGGCTGTGGAGTCGGAGAGGACGAGCCGGGTCATTGACTCGGACGGAGGCTCTGCCAGCATGGAAAAAAGGAAACGAGAGGGATACTTTTAATATGAAAAATGACTTGCTGAAGTTTATTACCTGCGGAAGTGTGGACGACGGGAAATCTACGCTTATCGGGCATATGCTCTATGACGCAAAGCTGCTTTTTACCGACCAGAAAAAGGCGCTTGAGTTAGACTCCAAGGTGGGCTCCAATGACGGGCGGATTGATTACTCCCTGCTTTTGGACGGACTGATGGCGGAGCGGGAGCAGGGAATCACGATTGATGTAGCCTACCGTTACTTTACGACGGAGAACAGAAGCTTTATTGTGGCGGACACGCCCGGACATGAGCAGTATACAAGAAATATGGCGGTGGGGGCGTCGTTTGCCGCTTTGAGCATCATTCTGGTGGATGCGGGCAAGGGGGTCCTGCTCCAGACGAAACGTCATGCCAGAATCTGCGCATTGATGGGAATCCGACATTTTGTGTTTGCCGTCAACAAGATGGATCTGGTTCATTATGACCAGGCGCGCTTTTCACAGATTAAGAGGGATATCAAAGTCTTGATGTCGGAATTTGACTATAAGACGTTAAAGGTAATTCCAGTGTCGGCGACGGAGGGAGACAATATCACGGAAAAGTCTAACCGGATGGTATGGTATACCGGTTCTTCCCTTCTTCGGTATCTGGAGACGATAAATGTGGCGCAGGAGGATGAAAACGCCGGATTTTACATGCCGGTGCAGCGGGTATGCCGCCCGAACAGAAAATTTCGGGGGTTCCAGGGACAGATTGAGTCGGGAGAGATATCCGCAGGCGACGTGATTACGGTCCTTCCCAGTGGGGAGAGGGCAGGCGTCGCTTCCATCCTGCAGGGAGATCGGAGCGTGGAGAAGAGCGGGGCGGGATATGCCGTTACGATACAGCTTGATTCGGAAATCGACGTGTCCAGAGGTTGTGTTTTGACCAAGGGCTGCAGCATGAGCGTAGGTTCTGAGCTTACTGCGTCTATTCTGTGGATGGATGACAGTGCCCTGTCAGCGGGGATGAATTTTTTCCTGAAGCTTGGGACGCAGCAGGTTCCGGCTACCGTTCTGGAGATTCGGCATAAAGTGGACATTCATTCGGGAAATAAAATCGAGACGGATACAATCTGTAAAAACGAGATAGCGCTCTGTCGTATTTCCGTGGGAAGCCGTATCGTCTTTGATGAGTTTTCAAACCACCAAAGCCTGGGGGCGCTGATACTCATTAACCGGGTCACGAATATGACTTCGGCGTGCGGGGTGGTGGTCCGGGAGGAGATAAAGGGCGGCAATCTGACCTGGAATCAGATGGATATTACAAGAGAGCTGAGACAGGCGCAGCTGGGACAGAAGGCGGTTACCGTGTGGATGACGGGGCTTTCGGGCGCCGGAAAATCCACCATTGCCAATGCGCTGGAGAAAAAGCTGTTTTCTATGGGAAAGCATACGATGCTTTTGGACGGCGACAATGTGCGGATGGGACTGAACAAAAATCTGGGGTTCGGGCAGCAGGACCGCATTGAGAATATACGCAGGATTGCCGAGGTTGCAAAACTGATGAACGACGCGGGGCTTATCGTCCTTACTTCGTTTATTTCTCCTTACGAGAAGGACAGGAAAAATGCGAAAAAAATTATCGGGGACAGTTTTGTCGAGGTATATGTCAGCACGTCTCTTGAAGAGTGCGAGCGCCGGGATGTAAAGGGACTGTACAAAGCGGCCCGCTCCGGGCGGATTTCTGATTTTACCGGAATCGACAGCCCTTACGAGGTGCCGGAAGATGCGGATATCGTCATAGATACTGCGCAGAATGATATCGAGCAGTGCGTGGATATCATTCTCGGCAGGCTGAAACAGCTGATATCTTAATGGAGGATGCGGATGAAAACATTATATTTACATATAGGGACGCCGAAAACGGGAACTTCGGCCATACAAGAACTCTGTGTATTGAATCAGGAGACGCTAAACAAAAAAGGCTACTGCTATCCGGTATTCAAAACGTCTTATGCGGGCTTTTCGAAGCGGAGAAACGGGATGTTCCTCCAAAAGAGCATTTATAAAGACGGCGTGCGCCAGACAGAGGAAGAAAAGAAATTTTTCGAGGAAAATATGAATGAGGTCTTTCACCTGTTTAAGACGTATGACAATGTTATCCTTTCCGACGAGGGTATCTGGGCGGCCAGCTATGAGCTGAGAAGGTCGCTGTGGAAGGATTTGAAGGAGCTTGGCGGCAGCCATGATTTTGCCGTGAAGGTAATCGTGTATTTGAGAAGACAGGACGTATACATGGTTTCCAGATGGAAACAGCGCGTCAAAGGGAATGCCCTGAAAAAGTCGGACGGAGATATTCCGTGGGAGGAATATATTGCCAATGTGCCGGAGAATCTCCAGCTTGATTACTATGCGGCGCTGGAAAGGATATCGGCGGCGCTTGGGAAAGAAAACATAATCGTGCGCAGGTACGAGAGGGGGAGCTTTCCTGACGGCTTGATTCAGGCGGACTTTTTGAAGGTAATCGGGCTTGAGCTGACGGATGAATACGTACTTGAGAAGGAGACGGTAAATCAAAGTCTTTCCGGCAATACATGTGAAATCAAGCGGGTCGTGAATACGCTTGAGGACATTACGGAGAAAGAAAGTCTTTTTCTTCGGCGTGCCCTGCTCGGTTACAGCAGAATATCCGAGGAGGCGTATCCCCGGAGCATGTTTTCTGTTCAGGAAGCGAAAGACTTTATGGAAAAGTTCCGGCAGGGGAACCGTAAAGTCGCAAAAGAGTACATGAATGAGCCTGACGGAGAGCTCTTTGAGATGAGCTTTCCGGATGCGGAGAAGTGGGAGAAGGATAATCCGTATATGCTGGACGATGTCATCCGGTTTGCGGCGGAGTCGGATATCAGCGTCTTAAGAAGAATGGAAGAAGAAAACAAGGCGCTTAAAGATGAGCTTAAGAGCTTGAGGACTGAGCTGGACGGCCTGAAAAATAAGCTGCGGCATCCGTTAAAAACGGGTATAAAGATTTTATTGAAAAAGAGGAAATAAGACATGAAGATACGGTTTATACGAAATTTACTGCTGGTAAGCGCCTTGCTGTTTTCTGCGGCTTTGGCCGGCTGCGGGGAGAAGTCTGACGGCAGTACGGTGAATATCGGATATTTTAATAATGTTACCCACGCCCAGGCGCTTTATATGAAAGCAGAGGGCACGTTAAGCGAAGTGCTTCCGGACGGCGCCGCAGCAGAGTGGACGGCGTTTAATGCCGGGCCTGCGGAGGTGGAGGCTTTGTTTGCCGGAGATATCGATATCGGTTATATCGGCCCGGTGCCAGCCATTACCGCTAATGTGAAATCAAACAGCGACGTCAGGATTATATCGGGCGTATCGAAGGCCGGGGCGGTACTGGTGCGCTCGCCGAAGGCGGACATTCAGAGTGCGGCTGATTTGGACGGAAAAACCGTTGCGGTTCCGCAAATCGGCAATACGCAGCACCTATGCCTTTTAAAACTCTTAGACGACGCCGGGCTTTCCCCGGCGGACAAAGGCGGGAGCGTAGAGGTGACCGCGGTAGAGAATGCGGATGTGATGAATATGATGGACCAGGGGAATATCGATGCGGCGCTGGTGCCTGAGCCGTGGGGGACGACTCTGGTAAAGAACGGCGCAGAAATCGTCCTGGATTACGACGAGGTATACAGAGACGGGGATTATCCGGTGGCCGTACTGGTGGTGCGCAGGGAGTTTATGGAAGAGAACCCGGAGGCGGTAGAGGCCTTTTTGACGGAGCATGAGAGGGTGACGGATTATATTGCGGCGCATCCGGACGAGGCGTCTTTGGCAGTTAATGAGGAGATAAATTCTGCGACAGGCAAATCTCTGAGCGAGGATATCCTTGCCGGCGCTTTTGGAAAAATCGTATTTACCACGGACGTTAATGAGGACGCCGTAAAGGAGTTCGCGGATATTTCGCTGGAGCAGGGATTTATCGCACAGGATTACAAAGAGCTGTATTTTGAATAACAGGAAGGTTTCTTAATATGTCGTTAGTATTGAAAAACGTAAGTAAAACATTTGAGGATTCCCAGGGCGACGTCTTAAACGGAATCAACCTTGAAATCAGGGACGGTGAGTTTGTCTGTGTTGTGGGACAGAGCGGATGCGGAAAGAGCACGCTTTTAAACCTGATAGCGGGACTTGAGAAACCGACGGACGGGGAGATTCTGCTTGACGGCAGGCAGGTGGACGGGCCGTCTGCGGAACGGGTCGTGATGTTCCAGGAGCACGCATTGTTTCCGTGGCTTTCCGTCATAGAAAATGTTAAATTCGGTATGAAGCTTGCGGGCATACCGCAGAAGGAGCAGGAGGAGACGGCTGTGAAATATTTGCGGATGATGCAGCTTGAGGACTGCAGGGACTATGCCATCCACCAGCTTTCCGGAGGGATGCGCCAGCGCGTGGCACTGGCGAGGGCGCTGACGCTTGACTCCAAGCTGCTTTTGATGGACGAGCCGTTTTCAGCGCTGGACAAACAGACGTCCAACCGGCTTCGGGGAGAACTGCAGGATATCTGGCTTAAGACAAACCGCACGATACTGTTTATTACTCACAGTGTGGAGGAGGCGGTGTACCTTGCCGACAGGGTTATCGTCATGTCGCCGGCAAGGAACAGCATTGCCGATATCATATCTATTGAGCTTGAGCGTCCGCGCCATGTTTACGATGAGAAATTTATGGAGTACCGCCATAGGATTTTAGAGAAAGTACAGGAGAATGTCCAAGTATGAAAAAGAGTGGAGTATGGAAATCAAAATATATTTCAGAGTTTGTTTTTTTATGTGTTTTGGTTCTTTTGTGGCAGTTATTTTATATATTGGGCGTCGACGTGTTTTCCATATGGAAAGCCTATGCCATGCCGTCGCCCGCAGGGGTGCTGAAAAGCTTTGGGACGATGCTTTCGGGGGGCTTGCTTCTGCCTGCTGTCGGGTACAGCCTGCTTAGGGGCTTTGGCGGATACCTGCTGTCTGTCGTGATAGGGTGCGGCTTAGGGCTTTTGATGAATTATTTCCCGTATCTTCGCCGCAACCTGCGGCCGTTAGTAATGGGGATACAGACGCTTCCGAGTATCTGCTGGGTACCGTTTTCCATATTATGGTTCGGTCTGACACAGCAGGCAATCATCTTCGTGGTCGTCATGGGCTCGGCGTTTTCTATCGCTATTGCGGCGGACAATGCCGTACGCAATGTCCCGCCGATTTATAAGAAAGCGGCGCTGACAATGGGGGCGGAGCCCGGACAGATTTACCGTGACGTGATTCTGCCGGCAAGCTTTCCGGAATTGATTTCCGGGCTGAAGCAGGGGTGGTCTTTTGCGTGGCGCGCCCTTATGTCGGGAGAGGTGATGACTACGTGTATCGGGCTTGGGCAGACGCTGATTACCGGCAGGAACCTTGCAGATATTAATCAAGTAATGCTGGTGATGGTCATTATCGTTTTGATTGGAATTTTCATTGACCAGATGATATTCGGAAGGCTGGAGAAGCGGGTTTATCAAAAAAGAGGTTTATAGAGCTGAAAATGGCAGGCGTTTTTGCCTGCCATTTTATGCGCCTGCGTTTATTTTCCGGAGACGGCCTTAAGAGCCTGTGCCAGCTGGTCCGGGCAGGACGTGGATTTGAAGCCGCATTTGATTCCTTCAAGGCGCGAGATTGCCTCATCTACGTTCATGCCTTTTACAAGGCGAGCCACCCCCTGGGTATTTCCGCTGCATCCGCCGATAAATTCGGCGTTTTTAATCACATTATCTTCTACGTCTACGCGGATTAGCTGCGAACAGACGCCGACCGGTTTATAATCCATAGAAAGACCTCCTTTAGTTATGTACAGATATCAAAGAAAAGTATAGCAGAGAATAAAAAGGAATGCTATACTATTTCTGGATAATAGAATGTTTTATATGGAGGAACTGGCAGATGATAGGGATTATTGGGGCTATGGAAGAGGAAGTTGCGGCTTTGAAGGAGGCTATGGAAATCCGCGGTACGAAGGAGATTGCGGGCATGGTCTTTTGTCAGGGCGTGCTCTGTGAACGGGAAGCGGTTGTAGTAAGGAGCGGTATTGGCAAAGTCAATGCGGGTATCTGCGCACAGATACTTATCGACCATTTTCATGTAGATATGCTGATTAATACAGGAATTGCGGGGTCTTTGGATGCAAGAATCGACATCGGCGACATGGTTATCTCGACAGACGCCCTTCACCATGATATGGACGCAACGATTTTCGGCGATGCGCCGGGGCAGGTGCCGAGGATGGATACGCTGGCGTTTCCGGCGGACAGCGCACTGGCAGAGAAGGCGAAGGCGGCAAATGAGAAGGCGAATCCGGAGATACGTACATTTATCGGAAGGGTGGCGAGCGGCGACCAGTTTATCTCGTCCGCCGAGGCGAAGGAGCGGATAGTGGAGCTGTTTCACCCCCTCTGTACGGAGATGGAGGGTGCGGGTATCGCTCAGGCGGCTTACCTGAACAAAGTTTCGTATGTCATAATTCGGGCTATTTCGGACAAAGCCGACAACAGTGCAGTCATGGACTATCCGGAGTTTGAAAAACAGGCAATTGCCCACAGCGTGCGGCTTATGAAGGAGCTGCTTGCTTCGCTGTAATCGCTGCTTTTGAGCCTTTTTTTGTAAATCGACAAAAGCTGACAGGCGGATGTCGTTTTTTGAAGAACGGATTTCATCGCCCTCCTTTGGAATATCAAGTATAATTCCCATGAAAGGAGGGCTTAATCTATGTTAAGAATGATAGTAGATAAGCAGATAATAGTCATAGCGCTGGGGGTTTTTACGGCGGCAGGTATTTTAAGCAAATGTATGGTGAATGCAATACTTGCGAATCTGGTGCGCGCGGCGGGCAGCATGAATAAAAGCAACCATCCTCTGATGCGTTTGGTGTGCGCAAAATTTGAGCATGCCTGCATGGTCAGCGAGAAGGTAGAGAATGTAGAAGTATTTGTGGACAAGTATCTGTACAGCTACAAGGTGTTTGGAATCAAGCTTCACAGCTTAAGAAGGCTTGAGAAGGCGGCGGCGCTTTTATGTATTGTGGCGGGTCTTTTGGGGGCGGCCCTTACATACAGCGTCTACGGGATGAACGACCTGGTGCTCCAGACAGGCGTTATCGGAGCGGGGCTTGGGATTCTTGTGTATGTATTTCATCTGACCACCGATGAAAACTACCGGATGCAGATGGCTCGAAACTATATGGTCGATTATCTGCAGAATGTATGTCTCCACCGCTACGAGAAAGCGCGGCAGAAGGAGATGAGCGCAAGAGAGGGAGCCGGCCGGGACTTGGAAGAGGAGCACGCCGGGGAGAGTGCGGCTTTAGCGGCAGGGGTTGATGAGGATGAGTTCGAAGAGACGGATATTATAGTGGAGGCCGCACAAGAGGAGCCGATAAGACCGAAGCCGGGCAGAGAGGTGCCGTCCCCCAAGACACCGCCGGAGGTTCTTCCGCCTGCGATGCCAAAGCCGTATCCCGTTCCTGATACGGTTACGGGAGCACATAAAAATGAGAGGATAAAGGCGGCCGTCCCGAAGGCGGAGAGGGAAGAGCCGGAAGGGACAGAGCAGAAGTCCGTGGAGAGAGAGATTCTCATCCGGCAGATACTGGAGGAGTTTATGGCTTGATTAAAGCGTGCTGATTTGATAAAATATATTATATGTATAAAAAATATAATATATTTTTATGAAGGAAGGACGGATTTGCGCTATGGCAAAAGTAACATTTGACTATTCAAAGGCAACAGGGTTTATCAGCGGACACGAAGTAGAGTCTATGAAGAAAATCGCTCTGCAGGCGAAGGACACGCTTCTTGGAAGAGAAGGGGCAGGGAATGATTTCCTGGGATGGATTGACCTCCCGGTAGATTATGATAAAGATGAATTTGCAAGAATTAAAGCGGCGGCGGAGAGAATCAAAGCGGATTCGGAAGTGCTCGTAGTCATTGGTATCGGCGGCTCTTATCTCGGAGCGAGAGCGGCAATTGAGTTTTTACGCCATAATTTTTATAACATGGTTTCCAAAGAAATCCGTAAGACACCGGAAATCTACTATGCGGGAAACAGCATCAGCAGTACGTACTTAAAGCATCTGATTGACGTAATCGGCGACAGGGACTTTTCCGTAAATATCATTTCCAAATCCGGTACGACGACAGAGCCTGCAATCGCATTCCGTGTATTTAAGGAGATGCTTGAGAAGAAATACGGAAAAGAGGGGGCTGCAAAGAGAATCTATGCAACGACCGACAAGGCAAGAGGAGCGCTTAAAGGCCTGGCGGATGAAGAGGGCTATGAGGAGTTTGTAGTTCCGGATGACGTAGGCGGACGATTCTCTGTTCTGACGGCAGTGGGCCTTCTTCCAATTGCAGTCAGCGGAGCGGATATTGACAAGCTGATGGAGGGAGCCGCATCCGGAAGAGAGATGGCTCTCAACAATGAATTTGAAGATAATGACGCACTCAAGTATGCGGCAATCCGCAACATCCTTCACAGAAAAGGGAAGGCTGTAGAGATTTTGGCAAATTATGAGCCAAGCCTTCACTATGTATCTGAGTGGTGGAAACAGCTCTACGGCGAGAGCGAGGGAAAAGATCAGAAGGGGATCTTCCCGGCGTCCGTAGACCTTACGACGGACCTTCACTCAATGGGACAGTTTATTCAGGATGGAAGCCGCATCATGTTTGAGACGGTCCTGAATGTAGAACAGTCACAGGAGGAGATTGTTATCGGCGAGGAGCCGGTGGATCTTGACGGGCTGAATTATCTTGCAGGGAAAAACGTGGATTTTGTTAATAAGAGTGCCATGAACGGAACGATTCTTGCACATACGGATGGCAATGTGCCCAATCTCACGGTTAATATCCCGGCGCAGGATGAATATTCACTGGGACAGCTTTTCTATATGTTTGAGTTTGCGTGCGGCGTAAGCGGCTATATCTCAGGCGTAAATCCGTTCAACCAGCCGGGCGTTGAGAGCTATAAGAAAAATATGTTTGCACTGCTTGGGAAGCCGGGATATGAAGAAGAGAGAGAAAAGCTTCTCAAAAGATTATAGAATGTGAAAAGCGTGTTATGAGCACACTGTATGATAAGTTAAAAAATTACAGCAGTTCAGATTACTACGGCTTTCATATGCCAGGACATAAAAGGCGGGGGATTTTGGTAGAGCCGTACGGGGGCGAGGAGCTTCCGTACGGGATAGATATTACGGAAATCGACGGGTTTGACGACCTTCATCATGCGCGGGGGATTCTAAAGGAAGCGCAGGAGAAGGCGGCGGATGTTTACCATGCGCAGGAGACCTGCTTCCTTGTCAATGGCAGTACGGCCGGGATTTTGAGCGCCGTGTGCGGCGTAACTGAAAAAGGAGATACCATACTTGTGGCAAGAAATTGCCACAAGTCTGTGTATCATGCCATATATTTGAATGAGTTGAATCCGGTCTATTTGAATCCCGGCTTTGAAGAAAAGGCGGGCCTTAATACGCAGATCAGACCGCAGGACGTTGAAGAAGCCCTTGAGCGTTATCCGAAGGCAAAGGCAGTCGTAATCGTATCGCCGACCTATGACGGAGTCGTGTCGGACGTTGCCGCCATCGCTGAGGCGGTGCATAGGAAAGGACTGCCCTTGATTGTAGATGAAGCGCATGGGGCTCATTTTGGTTTTCACAGCGCATTTCCGGAAAATGCAAATACGCTTGGTGCGGATATCGTTATCCACAGCGTTCACAAAACCCTGCCGTCATTGACCCAGACGGCGCTTTTGCATATGAACGGGAATCGGGCGGACAGGGACAGAGTCAAAAAATATCTGGACATGTTCCAGACTTCCAGTCCGTCCTATGTGCTGATGGCGAGTATAGATTTGTGCATGGAGGCGCTTAAAAACCATGCGCAGGAGATGTTTGCGCCGTATGTAAGGGAGCTTGGAAAGGCCAGGGAAAGACTTTCCGGGCTTCAAAGCCTTGAGCTGCTTCGCACGGAATGTTATGATATATCTAAGCTTGTTATCGCGGCGGGAGATTTAGGGCTTACGGGGCAGGAGCTTTATGAGCGGCTGCTTTCCGAGTATCATCTGCAGATGGAGATGGCGGCGGGAAGCTATGTGCTGGCTATGACTTCGGTATCGGATACAAAAGAAGGCCTGGAACGGTTGACAAATGCCCTGTTTAGGATTGATAATAAGATAAGCTGTAAAAAGGAAAGAATAAGTTTGACGGGCGGTGCGCTGCCCCGTGCAAAGACCGTATACAGTGCTGCGCAGACGGAGCAAATAGTGCGGTCAAAGGAGGCGGTTACTGCGTTTGTGCCGTGGCGGGACGCGGCCGGATATATTAGTGCAGAGTACGCATATCTGTATCCGCCGGGATGCCCGTTAATCGTGCCGGGGGAGAGAGTTACCGAGGAAGCTGCCTGCCTGCTTCAGTGGTATGAGGAAAGGCGGTTCTCTATCGAAGGTTTAAAAAGGGAAAACTGCATTGAAGTTTTAGTGCCGCACTGAGAAATCGGCGCCGGGATACTTTGGCTGATGTGTAAATATAGATTACAGTTTTTAGAAAAGATAAAAGGGAGATACAACATGGGAAGCTTTAAAGACGTAGTGGGACACAAGGATATTATTCAGTATATCAGAAATGCGGTGCTGAAGGAAAAGGTGTCGCACGCTTATATTATGAATGGCGCCAGAGGTTCCGGCAAGAAGATGCTGGCGAGCTTGTTTGCCATGACGCTTTTGTGTGAGAAAAAAGGGCCGGAGCCGTGTAATGTATGCCATTCCTGTAAGCAGGCGGAGAGCGGCAACCATCCGGATATTATATGGGTGTCCCATGAAAAGCCAAATACGATAAGCGTGGATGATATCCGGGAGCAGGTAAATAATACAATTATGATAAAGCCGTATCAGGGGCCGTATAAAATATATATCATTGACCGGGCGGAGCTTATGACCCAACAGGCGCAGAATGCGCTGCTTAAGACGATTGAGGAGCCGCCGGAGTACGCGGTCATCATCTTGCTTACGGAGAACGCGCAGACCCTTCTGGCAACGATAAATTCAAGGTGCATCATGCTTAAGCTGCGCAATATCAGGGATACGCTGATTAAAAAGTACCTGATGGAGCGGCTTGGAGTCCCGGATTATAAGGCGGACGTCTGCACGGCGTTTGCCCAGGGGAATATGGGCAGGGCCATCATGCTGGCCCATTCGGAGCATTTCAACGAAATTAAGGACGAAGCGCTCCAGCTTCTTAAGTATATCCGTGAAATGGAATTTTCCGAGGTTGTTGCGGCGGTAAATAATGTCACGGCATACAAATTAGAGATTACGGACTATCTGGATATTATTATGATTTGGTACAGGGACGTTCTCCTGTATAAGGCGACGAAGGAAATCGACAAGCTTGTATTTAAAGACCAGATAAAATATATTAAGGAGCAGGCGAAGACAAGCTCTTATGAAGGGATACAGAATATTATAGCCAGCCTTGAGCGGGCGAAGACAAGGCTGAAAGCCAATGTTAATTTTGAACTTGTAATGGAGCTTTTGTTCCTGACGATAAAGGAGAATTAATCTATGACCAGAGTAATAGGTGTGAGATTCCGCCCGGCGGGAAAGATTTATTTTTTTGCACCGGGCAGGCTTGCTGTTAAAACCGGAGATAAAGTAATCGTGGAGACCGCCAGAGGGGTGGAATTTGGAGCCGTAGTATCCGGACCGAAGGATGTGGAGGACGAGCAGATAACATTGCCGTTAAAACAGGTCATCCGGATTGCCACAGAGGAAGATATTCAAAAGGAAAATAAAAACCGGGAAAAGGAAAAAGAAGCTTTTGGAATCTGTCTGGAAAAAATCCGCAAGCACGGGCTTGAGATGAAGCTGATTGACGCGGAATATACGTTTGACAATAATAAAGTCCTTTTTTACTTTACGGCGGACGGGCGCATTGATTTCCGCGAGCTTGTCAAGGACTTGGCAAGCGTGTTCCGAACGAGGATTGAGCTCCGCCAGATTGGTGTGAGGGATGAGACGAAGATACGCGGAGGGATAGGAATCTGCGGGAGGGCGCTTTGCTGCCATACGTATCTGTCCGAATTTGCCCCGGTATCCATTAAAATGGCGAAAGAGCAGAATCTTTCCCTGAACCCGACAAAGATTTCAGGAGTATGCGGAAGGCTGATGTGCTGCCTGACCAATGAGGAGGAAATCTACGAGGAGCTTAACAGCCAGCTTCCGGGCAGCGGGGACCACGTGACGACGCCGGAGGGTCTTAAGGGCGACGTCCAGTCGGTTAATGTGCTCCGCCAGCTTATAAAGGTAATCGTGACATTAGATAATGATGAGAAGGAAATCCGCGAATATAAGGCGTCAGAGCTGAAATTCAAACCGAGGCGCCGCAAGAGGGATGCGAAGCTTACCAAAGAGGAAATGGAAGAGCTTCGGCGGCTGGAGGAAAAATCCGGGGATTCCAGGCTGGATGATAACTAGGACGGTACGACGCAGTAGTTTTTGCGGATGGTATAGAAGGGTGTAACATATGGAAAAAGAGAGCCTTCTCCGCGAGGGAGAGAGGATTGACGACCTGCAGATTAAGGGCTATGAAATTATCCAGCATCCGGGGCGGTTTTGTTTTGGCATGGATGCAGTGCTGTTATCTTCCTTTGCAAAGGTGAAAAAGGGAGAGCGCGCCCTGGATCTGGGAACAGGAACGGGGATACTGCCGATACTTCTGGCGGCAAAAAATGACGGGGAACATTATACGGGACTCGAAATCCAGCAGGAGAGTGCGGACATGGCAAGAAGGAGCGTCGCATACAATGGCCTGCAGTCAAAGATAGACATTGTGACAGGGGATATGAAAGAGGCGGCTCATCTATTCGGGGCGGCCTCTTTTGAGGTGATTACGACGAATCCGCCGTATATGCTAGGCGGGCATGGGCTGGAGAACAAGAGCGAGGCGCTGTATATTGCAAGACATGAGGCGCTGTGCACGCTGGATGATATTTTGCGCGAGAGTTCTAAAGTTTTGAAGGTAAAAGGAAGATTCTACATGGTCCACCGACCGTTCAGGCTTCCGGAGATATTTTCTAAAATGTGCGCATGGGGGATAGAGCCCAAAGAAATGCGTCTGGTGTATCCTTTTAAAGATAAGGAGCCGAACATGGTTCTTGTGGGCGGAATCAAGGGCGGAAATCCGCGCATGAAGGCGGGGCCGCCGTTAATCGTGTATGAATCGGAGGGGAAATATACGGACGAGGTAATGCGGATACATCACGGATGACCGGAAGGAAACAGTGAAAGGAGAAAATACATGTCAGGTACTTTATATCTGTGCGCAACCCCGATTGGGAATCTTGAAGATATGACATTCCGCTGTGTGCGCATTTTAAAGGAAGTGGATTTGATAGCTGCGGAGGATACCCGCAACAGCATTAAGCTTTTAAATCATTTTGAGATTAAAACCCCCATGACAAGCTACCATGAGTACAACAAAGAGGAAAAAGGGCGCAGGCTTTTAGAGAGGCTGCTTGGCGGAGAGAGCATTGCGCTTGTCACGGATGCGGGGACTCCCGGCATCTCCGACCCAGGGCAGGAGCTGGCGGCCATGTGCCATGAAGCGGGTGTTCCGGTCACGGCGGTTCCCGGTCCGGCGGCCTGTATTATGGGCTTGACGATATCGGGACTTCCTGCAAGGAGATTTGCCTTTGAAGCGTTTCTGCCAACGGATAAAAAGGAGCGGCAGAAGGTGCTTGCCGCCCTCAAGGATGAAAGGCGCACCATTGTCATGTACGAGGCTCCCCACAGGCTTTCGCGCACATTGGCCTCTCTTAAGGAGACGCTTGGAAACCGGCGGCTTGGCATATGCAGGGAGCTGACAAAAAAGCATGAATCAATAGTTTTAACAACGCTTTTTGAAGCAGTGCCGTATTATGAGGCGAATGAGGCGAGGGGAGAATACGTACTTGTAATAGAGGGGAAACCAAAGGAGGAGGTCGTCCGGGAAGAACGGGCGCAGTGGGAGGAGCTTACTCTCAACGAGCATATGGAGCAGTACCTTGACAAGGGAGTAAGCAGAAAGGACGCTATGAAACAGGTGGCAAAGGACAGGGGAATCGGAAAAAGAGACGTTTACCGGATGCTTCTGGATCAGGAATAAGCAGCATAAGCTGGGGCCTGGCCTTCAGTTGGTCAATTTGTATAAAATACGTTAGAAAAATTGTTCAACTTGGGTATACCCCGTGCCTTTCTTTTTTTATATACTCTTTAACAGAAGCGAAACACAGTATAAACACAGATATGCAATGATGTTGAGCAAGAAAGCGATTAGAGAAGAATCAGGAGGACGATTAAAATGGCAAGTTTATCTTTACAGCACATTAACAAAACCTATCCGAACGGATATGTAGCAGTTAAGGACTTCAACCTTGAGATTGAAGACAAGGAATTTATTATCTTTGTAGGACCTTCAGGATGCGGTAAATCTACAACACTTCGTATGGTAGCTGGTCTTGAGGAGATTTCCGGCGGCGAATTATACATTGGCGACAAGCTTGTGAACGATGTAGAGCCGAAGGACAGAGATATTGCTATGGTATTCCAGAACTACGCTCTGTATCCGCATATGACAGTATATGATAACATGGCGTTCGGTCTGAAGTTAAGAAAGATACCGAAGGATGAGATTGACAAGATGGTACGTGAAGCAGCAAGAATCCTTGACCTGGAAGCACTGCTTGAGCGTAAGCCGAAGGCTCTTTCCGGTGGACAGAGACAGCGTGTTGCCATGGGACGTGCAATCGTACGTAATCCTAAGGTATTCCTTATGGATGAGCCTCTTTCCAACTTGGATGCTAAGCTCCGTGTACAGATGCGTATTGAGATTGCAAAATTTCATCAGAGACTTGGCACGACAATCATCTACGTAACGCATGACCAGACAGAGGCTATGACGCTTGGTACAAGAATCGTAGTTATGAATGCTGGTATCGTTCAGCAGGTAGATACGCCGCAGGTACTTTACGATTCACCGTGCAACCTGTTCGTTGCCGGATTCATCGGTTCACCTCAGATGAACTTTGTTGATGCAACATGTAAGGTTAAAGGCAGCGACGTATACCTTCAGGCAGGTCCTTCCGAGATTAAGCTTTCACCGGATAAGGCTAAGAAGCTTATCGACGGCGGATATAACGGAAAGACAGTTGTTCTTGGTATCCGTCCGGAAGATGTTCACGATGAGCCTGACTTCCTTGCAAAATCTCCGGATACGGTTCTTGAAGCTAAGATTCGTGTATACGAGATGCTTGGTGCAGAAGTATTCTTATACTTTGATTATGAAGGCGCAAGCATGACAGCAAGGGTTGAGCCTAGCACAACAGCTAGAACAGGCGATACAGTGAAGTTCGCACTTGACGCATCTAAGATTCATGTATTTGATAAAGAGACAGAAGAAGCAATTACAAACTAGTATATACCATGAGTTGGGGCCGGCTTTCGTAGAACGAAGGCCGGCTGCTTTTTTGGAAATAAAAAATTAGACACGATTTCTGTCATGTGATAGAATGAGGAAGGACAGGAGGTGTTAGGGTTGTTATCAAATCAGATTCTGCACAGGACGGTGCAGGATATCAAAAGAATAACCGGATTTGAATGTGCGGTATGGGATATGCGGGGCATATGCCTTGTTATGACTAGTGAGAAGATGGTCGGGCTGGATAAGAAAGTTTCAGCGTATACCAGGACGGCGGAGGAAGAGCCGGTTCGGATCGGGGACGCAGACGGGATGTTTCTTGTCAATGATGAAGGGAAACCAACATATATCCTGGCTCTCGCAGGGGGCGGAAATACGCTTGCTATGGCGGGAAGGATGGGTGTGAGCCAGCTTTCCAACCTGTTGTTCGTCTATAAGGAAAAGATGGACAAGAACCGGTTTATCCAGAACTTGATATTAGATAATCTGCTGCTGGTCGATATCTACAATCAGGCAAAGAAAATGAAGATTCCTGTAGAGCTCAGACGGGCGGTTTTTTTGGTGGAAGCGAGAAATGAGGGGGAAAACCTGATTTTAGATACATTGAAAGGATTATATGCGACCGGGACGAGAGATTTTGTTACGGCAGTTGATGAAAAGCATGTCATTCTTGTGAAGGCCGTGGAGATTACGGAAGATTACGCTGATTTGGCGAAGACGGCCAGGACGATTGCCGATACGTTGAATATGGAAGCGATGGTCAGTGTGCGGGTGTCTTACGGGACGATTGTGGAGGAGCTTAAAGACGTATCCAAATCCTACAAAGAGGCGGACATGGCGCTTGAGGTGGGAAGGGTATTTTATGAGGAGAAGACGATACTTGCGTATAATGAGCTGGGTATCGGCCGGCTAATCCACCAGCTTCCGGAATCGCTGTGCAGTATGTTCCTGCAGGAGGTCTTTGACGGCGACGTGGACGGCATGTTTGACGATGAGGAGCTTTTAACAGTATTTACGTTTTTTGACAACAACCTGAATATATCCGAGACTGCCAGACAGCTTTATATTCACCGTAATACATTGGTGTACCGTCTGGAAAAAATACAGAAAAGGACCGGTCTTGACGTCAGGGTATTTGATGATGCGCTGACCTTTAAAATTGCCATGATGGTAGCGGATCATATGCGTTCCGTGAAGGAATAAGGAAATATTGGAAAAGAGAAGGGACAGGAGGAATTAAGTAATATGGTGAAGCTTTATGATAAAGGCGTATATTTGATAAACGGGGCTGAAATTGCGACGGAGCCGAAAGAGGTGAAAGCAAAGACGGGACAGGAGTTACGTCCGGACGAGGCTGCGAAGAATACGATGGCCTACCGGATTTTAGAGGCGCACAATACTTCGGGAAACATGGACAAGCTGCAAATCAAATTTGATAAGCTGACTTCCCATGACATTACATTTGTAGGGATTATCCAGACGGCAAGGGCGTCGGGCCTTGAAAAATTCCCGATTCCGTACGTGCTCACGAACTGCCACAACTCTCTGTGCGCGGTAGGCGGCACGATTAATGAGGATGATCATATGTTCGGGCTTAGCTGCGCAAAGAAGTACGGCGGCGTCTATGTTCCGCCGCATCAGGCGGTCATCCACCAGTTTGCGAGGGAGATGCTGGCGGGCACGGGCAGGATGATTCTCGGTTCGGACAGCCATACCCGCTACGGAGCGCTCGGTACGATGGCGATGGGCGAGGGCGGCCCGGAGCTTGTAAAACAGCTTTTGAATAAGACCTATGATATAAATATGCCGGACGTCGTGGCTATCTATCTGGACGGCGAGCCCATGAAGGGCGTCGGGCCGCAGGACGTGGCACTTGCCATTATCGGGGCTGTTTTTGCAAACGGCTATGTGAATAATAAAGTGATGGAATTTGTAGGGCCGGGGATTGAGAAGCTGAGCGCCGATTTTAGAATCGGAATTGACGTTATGACTACAGAGACGACTTGTTTGTCTTCCATTTGGAAAACGGATGAGCGGATTAAAGAATTTTATGAGATACACAAAAGGCCGGAAGATTATAAGGAACTGAATCCGGGAGCAATCGCATATTATGACGGCATGGTATATGTGAATTTAAGTGAAATCAAGCCGATGATAGCAATGCCGTTCCATCCGTCAAACGTATATACGATTGACGAGGTAAATGAAAATCTTTCCGATATTCTCCATGACGTTGAGATGAAAGCGCAGGTCAGCCTTGGCGGTGCGGTGGAATACTCGCTTCAGGATAAAATCCGCGGCGGCAGGCTCTATGTGGATCAGGGGCTGATTGCGGGCTGTGCAGGCGGCGGCTTTGAAAATATCTGCGCTGCTGCGGATATCATCAAGGGCCGTTATATCGGTGCGGATGAGTTTACTTTCAGCGTATATCCGGCAAGTACGCCGATTTATATGGAGCTTGTGAAAAATGGCGCCGCAGCGGATTTGATGGAGGCGGGGACGATTGTGAAGACAGCGTTCTGCGGCCCCTGCTTTGGCGCCGGGGACACTCCGGCAAACAATGCGTTTTCCATCAGGCATTCTACAAGGAACTTCCCAAACCGCGAAGGCTCGAAGCTCCAGAGCGGGCAGATATCCTCTGTTGCGCTTATGGATGCCCGCTCCATTGCGGCCACGGCAGCGAACAAGGGATTCCTTACCCCTGCTACGGCGGTTGATGTGGAATATACTGGAAAGAAATATCATTTTGATGAAAAAATCTATGCAAACCGTGTGTTTGACAGCCACGGGGAGGCAGATGCGTCCGTTAAGATTAAGTTCGGGCCGAATATCAAGGATTGGCCCAAGATGCCGAAACTTCCGGAGAATCTTCTCCTGAAAGTCGTGTCCGAGATACACGATCCGGTTACGACGACGGACGAGCTGATTCCGTCCGGAGAGACGTCCTCGTACCGCTCAAATCCGCTCGGCCTTTCGGAATTTGCATTGTCGAGGAAGGATCCGGCGTACGTAGGCAGGGCGAAAGAGGTGCAGAAGGCGCAGAAGGCTATAGAGGCGGAAAAGTGTCCGGCAGAAGCTTTGGAGGAGTTAAAGCCTGTAATCAGAAAGATTACCGATATTTATACGGAGATAGACAGGACGAATCTCGGCATCGGCAGTACGATTTTTGCGGTAAAGCCGGGCGATGGCTCGGCGAGGGAGCAGGCGGCGTCCTGCCAGAAGGTGCTTGGCGGATGGGCGAATATTGCAAACGAATATGCTACAAAGAGATACCGCTCCAACTTGATTAACTGGGGAATGCTCCCGTTTATTACGGAGGAGGACCATGAAGCGTTGAGCTTTAAAAACGGGGATTATATCTTTGTGCCCCAGATTCGCAAGGCGGTAGAAGAAAAGGCGGCTGAGATAAAGGCGTACGTAGTCGGCGATACGCTTAAGGAGCTTACCTGGAAGCTCGGCGATATGACAGACGCCGAGAGGGAGATTATTTTAAAAGGCTGCCTGATTAATTATTACCGGGGATAGAGAAAGTCTTTTAAGAATATGTAAATGATATGTAAGAAGCCGGAAATCTACAAAAATAGGTTCCCGGCTTCTTGTTCAGACATATAAATCTTTTCTTTCAAATACTTTGATTCCCAATACATACAATACGACGGCGCAAGCAAAAAGTATAAGGACGCCGGCTGCAGCGCTGCTGTCACCGGCAATCATGCCATCCGGATGAAACAAAGTGAAAAATGTAAAATATTTTATTTTTTCCGCATCTTCGCCGGCATTTGCAAGCATCTGCAATACATACATAAATGCGGGAATGCCCGCTCCGAATGCAAGACTATATTTGGTGTCGGAAAATACGCAGGAAGAAAGAAAACATATGCTTCCGATAAACAAATGCAGGCATAAAAGTCCGCCGTTTAACAGAAAGAGCGACGTTATATCTAATTCTCCTGGAAAACCAATTTCGGCACAGACTAATTCTACGATTGTGCTGTATAAAACGAGCAAAAAAATTCCGCTTACGAGTACGTTCATCTGTGTGAATGCAATGGTGCGCCGTTTTATCGGTGCAGCGGCCAGCAAAGCCATTGAACCGTTATCCACATATTTTGCAATCAAGGCATTTCCGCGCAAAATGCAGAATATCATCGGAAAAATCAACAGTATAAATCCATAGAGGTAAGACACCATAAAACCCAAAAGATTTGCGGCGTTTGCTTTCATGCCGACAGACGCCATCAATTCCGGCATGGCTTCCACGAAACCGTCTAATGTTTTCATCATTTGAGGGTCGTACATATAAATGATGACAGAAACATACAGGGTAATAATTGCACAGAAAATTATGAGCAGTTTTATACTGCCTTTTAATTCACGTTTAAATAAAGCCATACTAATCATTTTTGCTGCCTCCATAGTAATTCATGAAGATTTCTTCCAGACTCTGTTTTGTTGTAACCGTCACGTTTGTTCCGTTTTGGATACCGTCAAAATCTGCGGCAAATGCTTTGGCATCAGTTTCATTTTCAAGAGCTACCGTGTAACTGCGGGTATGCCGTTCATGCAGTGCCGCAGCGGATTCAACGGTAATCATCCTGCCTTTCTGTATAATGCCGATACGGTCGCAGGTCCTTTCTACTTCTTCGAACATATGGCTTGACATTAAAACTGTTTTTCCGTGTTCTTTTTCCTCGGCAATTAAACGAATAAACCTGCTTTGCATCAGCGGGTCAAGTCCGCTGGTCGGTTCGTCAAGAATAAGAATATCGGGGTCGTGCATAAATGCGGCGACAATTCCAAGCTTTTGTTTCATCCCCTTGCTCATCTTCTTAATCCTGCTTTTGGGATTCAGTTCAAACCGTTCCAGCAATTCTTCCTTACGGTTTTGTGCATCTATTTTTCGGTATTCGGCAATAAACTTTAAAAATTCGGTTCCCGTCATGTCTTCAAAAAAGCTGATTTCGCCGGGAATATAGCCAAGCCTTGCCTGTATCATCTCTCTTTCCTTCCAGCAATCCAGGCCTTCAATGGTGCATTTTCCTGACTGTGTTTTTAAAAACCCCATTAAGTGGCGTATGGTTGTTGTCTTGCCCGCCCCGTTCGGCCCCAAAAATCCGAAAGCTTCACCTTTATTAACATGGAAAGATACATCAAATACCCCGTTTCCGCCTCCATAGTCACGTACAAGGTTTTCTATTTTAATGACGCACATGAATACTCCTTATTTTTGAATTGTTTTATTTAGGTTTCTTTATAGATATGGCGGCCCGGTTCGTGAAATTCACACTGGCATCTTTTTGTCCTTTCATAATGACAATGCAGTGCGTCCAGATATGCCTCCGGAGATTTTTTTAGTTCTTCTAAAAGCTCGAAATGTTCTTCCGCCACCCGCGGGATGGGGTAGCCTCTGGTAAACATTGAGAAAAACAACGTAGACATTTTGCCGCTGGTTATGTCCCAGGCATCGTACAGGATGCTCTGGCTGACTTTCTTGACAAGATACCCGTGAAAGGCAGAATCGCATTTCACAATGTCGTACAGTCTGTTCTGGGATGCGGATTCCTGCATCTGCCTGCAGATTCCGGCCAGAGAATGGTAGTCCTCCTCGGTGATGGCGTTAGCCGCTTCTTTTACAGAGTAGGTTTCTATCATCAGGCGCAGGGAGCAGACCTCTCCGATATCATCACGGTTCAGCTTTGAGACAAAGCTTCCTTTATATGGAATGTTTTCAACAAGGCCTTCCGTTTCCAGTACCATCAGTGCCTCGCGGATAACTCCGCGGCCGGTTTTCAGCGCATCGGCAATAACGGACGGCACGATACGTTCTTCGGGCAGAATCTGACCGGTGAGGATTGCTTCGCGTATGTAAGCGGCGGCTTGGCTTTTGATAGTCTCTCTATAGATTTGTGTATGGCTTGTATTTTGCAGCAAGTTAATATCCCTCCAAAATAATATGTGCTCTGTACCTTATTCTACAAAAAAACAGAGGGAGAAGCAAGAGCTCTTGGCAGATTTGTTTAATGCCGCAGGGGTCTTTTTGGTGAAATTCCAGAAAAATTATGAAAAATCAACATAAAATCAGAAAAATTCGAACAAAACATTGACAAATTATACATATATGTGTTATTTTATAAACGTAAAGTGTCGACAGTCGATAACCGATAATCGACACAGTGTAAATTATGTGAGACGTGCAATGCTGTTTGCAGGAAGGAGAGGACGTATGAGGGCAGAGGAAGAGAGAAATGTTCAGGAATTTAAGGAAAAAATCGGGTATGACGAACCGGTAACGAGGGAAGATTTAAAGAAAGCCCTGGAAGGCGCTATGCAGGATCGGGGATTGTATGTGTACTTTATATGGAAGGCCATTCAAAAGCTTCAGCCTGAGGTTGATGCGGATGAAATCATTATGGAAGCGATGCATACATACGGACTGCACAAATCAAAGCTGCTCGGAAAAGTGGAAACTGCGATGGACGGTATGCTGAATCAGACATCCAAGAACGGAATGATTGTTTTTGAGCAGGAATTTAAAGCACTTTCTGAGGATTATGCGGAAAAGCACATTCATAACTGTCCGCTTATCAACGCCTTCCGGGCGGCGGGAGCAACGCAGGAGGAGGTTACAAAGCTTTGCACGAAGCTTTTGATGCCTGGTGATTTCGGCATGCTGGAGCCATTTGACGACAAGGTGGAGCTTGAGTTCCCGAAGACGCTTTCGGATGACGACGTGTGCATTATGTGTGTGAAGAAAAAGACTGAACTGTGATACGGAGGGACTGTTTATGGTATATTTAATTATTATTTTGGCATTTTTGGCTGCATTATCAGGTATTTCATTTTATTTCAGCAAGCGTATAAGTACGGGAACGGGATTTTTAACTGCGGAGCGCAGCGTGCCGTGGTATGTAAATTCGGGGAGTATTTTTGCGACTTATCTTGGTTCCGGTACGTTAATCGGCGGTGCGGCGCTTGCATATGAGTACGGGATTGCAGGCGCATGGTTTGATATCGGCGGTGTGATTGCCTTGATTATTTTGGCGATGATGGCGAAGCGGATACGGCGGTATCAGGCGTCTACGACACCGGACATTCTTGGCGCTAGGTTTAATAAGGCGACCCGGACGATTGCGGCGGTTATCGTCTGCTGCGCTGAGATGGCGATGGTCGGCTATCAGATTCGTGCGGGCGGTTACGTATTAAATATCGTGGCGGGCCTTGACGTAAATGTAGGCATGATTATTACAATTGCATTTATACTGCTCTACACCGTTACGGCCGGACTGATTTCCGTTGTGTATACGGATTATATACAGGGACTTTTGATAATTATTTCTTTGGCGGTGGGGCTGCCGTTCCTGTTTAATGACGCCGGTGGGTTCAGCGCGTTTATGGCAAATGTGGAACCAGCAAGGATGAACCTGTTTTCTATGAGTTTAAATGAAATCATATCGACGGCGCTTCCTACCTTCTGTCTTGTGTTCGTGCTCCAGCCGATCTGGCAGCGTATCTTTTCCGTTAAGGATGACAAAGGATGCGTGCGGGCCGTAGTAGTCAGCGTTCCGTTTGTTTTGGGAGCGGTGCTCCTTGTCAATTTGTTTGCTACGGTCGGAAGCTTTTTGTATCCGGACATCGTGCAGGATACGGTTATCCTTCATTTGGCGGTGACGGGGCTTCCGAAGCTAATCGGCGCGGTGCTTTTGTGTGCCGGTGTTGCGATTATTATAACGACAGGTGATTCGATGCTTCTTTCGTCATCCTCCAACATTATAACTGACATTTACCGAGAGTATATCAATAAGGAAGCATCGGAAAAGCACCTGCTGGTTATGAGCCGCGTAATGGTTGTGGCGGTAGGCGTTATAGCGTTTGTATTGGTTAAATTCTTCCCGTCCGTACTTGACATGGTATATTTTGCATATACGATGGAGGGCGGTCTGGCGCCAGCGCTTTTTGCTGCCTTTTATTTTAAGAAAGTTACGCCGGCAGCCGGCATGTGTTCTGTATTGGGAAGCGGTATTACGACGGTTCTGTGGGAAGTTTTGGGGCATCCCGGCGGAATCTCCACGATTTATCCGGTAATGGCCGTTGCTATCGGAATGCTGGTGGTAGTCAGCATATTTACAAAACCGACGGATGAAAAAGTATTAAAGGTATTTTTTGCAAACGAAAATTAAGAAATAAATAATTGCAGAAAGGAACATTGAGATGGGCAAAACAACAGAAATTTTAAAATTTACGACACAGGACGGGGAAGAAATTCAATTTCCGGTGGCAACTGTTACAGGAGATCAGCCGGGGCCGCATGTAGTCATAACAGCGGGAATCCACGGTGCGGAATATCCGGGAATCGTATCGGCAATCCGGATTTATCAGGAGCTTGAGCCAAAGAACGTGCATGGAAAGGTTACGGTCGTGACGATTTCCAGCGTGAAAGCTTATGAAAGCCGCAGCATGTTTGTGTGTCCGGTTGACGGGAAGAATCCGAACCGGTTCTTTCCGGGCAGCCAGAAAGGTACCTATACGGAAGTAATGGTGAACTGTCTGTTTGAGAATGTAATTTCAAAGGGGGATTACCATTTGGACATCCACGGCGGCGACATGGTGGAGAAGCTTGAGCCGTTTTCCCTTTATCATACGGGTGCCGGCGAGGACATTGACAAAAAGAGCAAAGAACTTGCGCTGTATTACGGGCTCCCGAACCTGATATCAACGAGCACGGAGGGCACGTGGCCGGATAAGGGCGCGAATTACGCTAATTCGGCGGAGCACGGCATTCCGGCGGTAATTACCGAAGTGGGCGGTATCGGATTGTTGAAGAAGGATGATGTGGAAATGCATCTTAAAGGTATGCGCAATGTGCTGCGGTATGTGGGCGTGCTTGACGAAGAGCCGAAAAAGCCGGAGGGCATTGTGGAGTATGACAATTTCGTGTGGCTGTATACGCCGGTCAAAGGCCTTTTTATCTGTGATATCGAAATCGGCGATGAGCTTAAGAAAGGTCAGACGGTAGGGCACATGGAGGACTTTTTCGGAGAAGAACTGGCAGAGATAAAGGCGCCGGTGGATGGAAAAGTGCTTTTCCTGACAAGCAGCCCGGCCATGAAGGAACAGGGACTTATTATGGGGATAGGAGAGACTGCATAACAAAAAGATAATAGAATAAAAGAGGAAGGTTCCGGAGGACAGCGAGTACATGCACTGTCTTTCGGAACCTTTTTATATTTTCCTCCGATTATAAAAATTTTTATGTTTTTGTTGCAACAGCCGGCAGTTTTTTTTACTCTTATATATATGACAGTAAAATTGCAAAGACACGGTGTATTTAGCAGTAGGCAGATATTGTCATGCCGTCAGGGAGGAAAGGATATGAAATGTGATGCGAAAAAATTTGCGCAGATGTATGAAGAAATCTATAAAGATTTGTACCGCTTTGCGCTGTGCAGGATGAGAAATGTGCAGGATGCGGAAGATGCGGTGAGCGAGTCTGTGCTTGCGGCGTATGAAAATATCCGGCAACTGCAGAAGGAGGCCGCATTTAAAAGCTGGATGTTTACGATTCTTGCAAATACGTGCAGGAGGAGGTTAAAAGAATCCGGAAACAGACAGAGACAAGAGGACGGTGAGATAAAAGAGCTCGCCGAACATTCTGCGAAAACGCCGGATTATGGGATGGCGCTGGATGTAAAGAAAGCGTTCCTCGTATTGTCGCCGGAGGAACAGGAAATCGTAGCCCTCTCTGTCTTTGGCGGTTACAGCAGCAGGGAGATTGGAAGCGCGCTGAATCTGAATCCGAATACGGTGCGCTCAAAAAGAAGCCGTGCGCTGGAGAAGATGGAAGAGATATTGGAGTAGAAAGGGGTATCTTTATGGAAAAAAGAGAGCAGGATATTCTGAAAAAAATAGAAGAGAAAACAAAGGATATACAAGTGCCGGAGAAGCTTGAACCAGAGCAGATGGAACGGCTTTTGGAGGAAAAGGGAACAAAGCGCAGGCGAAGAACTATGGCGCCGTATCGTATTGGAGGCCTGCTGGCGGCGTGCCTTTTGCTGGCGGCGGGAATCCAAATTACGGGAAACCTTAGAAATGACATGCCCGCAGAGAAGGCGGCAAAGAGTACGACAGAGATTGCAAAGGAAGCGCTTAAAGACGAAAAGGACGGCCTGACGCCGGAGGATGAAGAGGATGCTGCCGGGGGAGAGGACGATTATAAAAAAGTATATTCCTATATTAAAGCGAAGCTTGATATGCAGGAACAAGAGCAAAAGGAGATCCGCCTTTTTGATACGGCGAAATCAGATACTGCCAAGAGCATGGAATCCGGGGGAATGACGGAAGATATCGCGGCGGAGGAATCGGTCATGGCCGCCGCTGATACAGGCGGCACAGAAGCTGTCGGAGCATCTTACTCTGAGACAAATGTCCGTCAGGAAGGGGTGGATGAAGCCGATGTGGTAAAAACGGACGGGAGATATCTGTATGTGCTGAAGGAAAACGGTGAAAAGATATCTATTGTAGATACGAAAGAGAAGCTGAAAAAAACAGGGGAAATCAGTGCAGGGAAGAACAGGCGGATAGAGGAATTTTATGTGGTGCCTGAAGAGAACAGGCTGGTATATATTGCGGCCGTATATGAAGAAAGGCAGTCGTCGGATGAGGAGACAGGGGCTGCTGTATATGAAGAGGATACCGCATACTTGGGCGGCGGCCTGCAGACTCTCGAAAAGGTAGAGGCGGTAACTTGCGATATTGAAAATCCGGAAAAGCCAAAAGAGCTGGGAAGGCTTACTCAGAGCGGGTATTACAGTTCGTCGAGAATGGCTGGCGGATATCTTTATCTGTTCAGCAGTTACAGTGTAGGAAATAACATTGACAGCCACAGGCCGCGCACGTTTATTCCGATGGTAAATGACAGCCTGATAAAGGAAAAGGATATCAGCCTTCCGCCATTTAAATGCGCAAGCATGTACGAGGTGGTGACGGCGGTCAGCCTTGATAAGCCGTCACAGGCCGCGGACAGCAGGGCGATATTTACAGACGGCGGGAATTTGTATGTGAGCAATGAAAATATTTATTACTATGAGACGAAATGGAATGACAGCGGGGATGCAGAGAAGACGGTTATAAGGAAAATCGGTTATAAGGACGGAAAATTATCGTCCGCAGTACAAGGGAGTATGAAAGGATATATTAACGATTCCTTTTCCATTGATGAGTACAAAGGAAATCTTAGGATTGTGGCGACAGTCGGCGAGACAAATTCGGTTTACGTGCTGGATGAAAAGCTTAAGACAATCGGCTCTATCAAAAACCTTGCAAAGGACGAACGGGTGTATTCTGCAAGGCTGCTTGGAGATACGGGATATTTTGTGACCTTCCGGGAGACGGATCCCTTGTTTAGCGTGGACTTTTCAAATCCTAGGAAACCCCGTATCTTAGGGAAGCTGAAAATACCGGGATTTTCGGAGTATCTGCATTTTTACGGAAAAGACAAACTGCTCGGAATCGGTATGAACGTGGACGAAGATTCGCAGGTCACAGACGGAGTGAAGCTCAGTATGTTTGATATTTCAGATAATACGGACGTTAAGGAAGAAAATAAGCTTGTGCTGAAAAATGTTTACAGTACCGACGTGTCTTACGATTACAAAGCGGCGCTTATCGACGCGGGCAGGGACATTATCGGATTTGCCGGCAATACGGAAGGCGGGGATCGCTACTATCTGTTCGGTTACGATGAGAAGGCGGGTTTTATTTGCAAGTTGTCTGAAGAAATCAACGGGCGTTCCGGCAGGGCGGCCAGAGGGCTGTACATTGATGATTCACTGTATATAGTATGTGGCAATGTTATTGAAGCGTATTCTCTTAAGGATTATAAAAAGACGGAGGATTTGATATTGTAGTGCTGTTTCTTAAAAACGAAAATGTATGTTATATGTAATACACAAAAGGAACAGCCCAAAGGTAAAAACAATAATAGCGCATAAAATTCAGACAATTTATCAGGTGCTAATAAAAAGAATAAAAATATATAAAAAATAGTAAAAAAGCATTGACAAATAAAAGCTGCGGTGATATCATAAAAACATCAAAAAAGAAATCAATCTTTTAAATATAGAAGGAAGGAGGCTTACTCCAGTGGACACAGTAAAAGAGACAACAATTCAATATGTTAGTGGTATGGCAGACGGAAGTTCCCGGAGAAAAAGCCTTAACCATTATTTTTAAGATAAGCCGGAAAAGATTGAATGAAAATTAAAAATTCGGAGAAGAGGAGCCGGTGAGAAAATAAGGATTTGTAATCTGCAGACATATTGAAGTAAGATACCACGAAAGTTATAAAAGGTTTGGGAACGGTTAATCCAGAAGATTCCTCCGAATTATAAGATAGAAACAAATTAAACTGAATATAAAAATATAGCAGCCATTGGAGTAGAGCATTCCGGTGGCTGTTTCGCTGTGTAACATTTTGCATTTATACAGCTTGCGGCTTTGCGCTGTCCTTGGAAATTTATAATTATTCAGTGTATATTTTGACATTGAAGAAGCCTTATGATACACTAATAATAATGATTTCAACAGTAAGAGCAAATGAAAGATACATATTGAGGTGAGGAATTTGGATAAATATGAATATCGGGTAAAAACAGAACAATTGCTTGAATATACAGAGAAAAAGCAGTTTCGAAAAGCGATGGAAATTGCGGATACGATTGACTGGCGCAGGGTAAAGAGTGCGTCTATGCTGAATACGGTTAGTGAGGTTTATGAAAACTGCGGAGAGTTCCAGAAGAGCCGCGATATTCTGTTCATGGCGTTTGACCGTTCGCCGGGAAGCAGGAAAGTCGTTTACCGGCTTGCTACACTGGCGCTTAAAGTGAATGACCCGGAAGAGGCTTCCGATTGTTATGAAGAGTTTGTTAAGCTGGCGCCGAAGGATCCGAATCAGTATATCTTGAAATACAGGATACTGAAAGTACAGAAGGCGCCTCTTGAGGAGCAGATTGCTGCGCTTGAGGAGTTTAAGAAGGCGGAGTACATTGAAAAGTGGGCATATGAACTGGCAAAGCTGTATCACGAGGCTGGTATGGTCAGGGAATGCATAGAGGAATGTGATGATTTGATTCTCTGGTTCAGCGAGGGGAAGTATGTCTATCTGGCAATGGAGCTTAAGATGAAATATAAGCCTCTTACACCGCTTCAGCAGGAGAAGTATGATAAGCATACCGGAAAAAAGACGAAGGATCTTGTGCTTCCGGGGCAGGACGATGAAGAGGATTTGAGTATTCCTGAGCCGGAAAAGGAAGAGGAAGAGAAGCGTGCGCCTGTAAAAGAGAAAGAAGAGACTGCGGCAGAGGAAAAAGAGGAGACAAAAGACACATCCGAAGAGGCTTCCGAGGAAGAGGAGGCTGTAAAAGCGCCTGAAGAAGTAAAGAGCAAGCCGCGTGCGCCGATTACGAGAATCGTAACAGGGGCGACGCTTGAGGAGGCTCTGGCAAGCGGCGTTGCAATGGCGGCAGGGCTGAATAAGGAAGAAAAGGCGATGGCGGACAGGGATGAAGAGCTGAAAGCCGACGGCCAGATGAAGATAGAAGACATCCTCCAAGAGTGGGAAGAAAAGCAGAAACTAAATGCCGATGCAATTGAGAAGCAGAAGGCGGAAGATAAGGAACGGCTGAAAAAGGAACGTAAGGAAGCGGAAAAAAGGAAAGAGGCCGCGAGAAAGGCGGCCGAGGAGACGGCGAGAAAAGCTGAGGAGGAAGCCAGAAAGAGGGCGGCCGAAGAAGCGGCAAAAAAGGCCGAGGAAGAGGCAAAGAAGAAAGCGGCTGAGGAGGCTGCAAAGAAAGCCAAAGAGGAAGCGGCAAAAAAAGCGGCTGAGGAGGCTGCAAAGAAAGCCGAGGAGGAAGCAAAAAAAGCCGAAGCAGCGAAGAAAAAAGCAAAAGGCGAATCGGGAGATGCTTCCAAAGCTAAAAAACCGAAAAAGAATATATTGGAGGAAAAAACGCAGAGACTTCCGGACGATATTATGGAGCTTGTAGAGCAGCTTGAAAGCAGAGTTTCCGGTACTCCTGCGTCTCAAAAAGAGGAGACAGCGAAAGACGTACCTGAACAGGAAGATATTCTGGCAAGTCTTGCGGAGGACTTCGGCGAAGAAGAACCGGCTGATATTTCTTTAGACGACGGGCTGCAGGCCGATGTTTTTGAAGACAGTGATTTTGTGGAGGCGGACTCGGAAGACGAAGAATTTGAAGAAGACGAAACCGAGGAGGACTTTGAGGGCGAGGAGTTCGAGGAAGACGAAACCGAGGAAGACTTTGAGGGCGAGGAGTTCGAGGAAGACGAAACCGAGGAGGACTTTGAGGACGAGGAGTTCGAGGAAGACGAAACCGAGGAGGGCTTCGAGGGCGAAGAGTTCGAGGAAGACGAAACCGAGGAGGGCTTCGAGGGCGAAGAGTTCGAGGAAGACGAAGCCGAGGAGGACTTTGAAGAAGATTACGTTGAAGATGAATTTGATGATGAGGAAGATTTCGAGGAAGAGTTTGAGGAAGACGAGTTAGATACGGACGAATCTGAAGAAGAGTTTGAGGAGGATGACGACGAGGAGGACTTTGAGGAAGAAGAGTTCGATGAGGAGGATTTCGAGGAAGAAGAATTAAAAGAAGAGATTCCGCTTGAGATTGAGGAGCCTTCCGAAGAGGAGATACAAAAGAGGTTCAAAAAGGCGAAGGGCGGCGGAGGCGTTCCGTTTGACACTGGATTTGTAGTGACCGGGCGTTATGATTTGAGCGCGACCAGTGAGATTGGTTTAAAGGCCGGACTTACGGAGGAACAGAAAAAGCTGTTTTCCTATTTTGTTCCCGTCAGGGGTATGAGCGAGCAAATCGTGGAGGCTCTTGACAATGACCGCAGGGCGCAGAGAGAAGGCACTTCAAAGACAGGAAACCTTCTTGTCATTGGCAGAAAGGGCTCAGGAAAAACTGTTTTGGCCGTGGATATTGTAAAAGCGATTCAGAAGCAGAGGAATTTAAAGCAGGGCAAAGTCGCAATCGTTACCGGAGAATCTTTAAATAAGAAAGAACTGCCGAATATCATCCAGAAACTTAAAGGAGGGGCAATTATTGTAGAAAAGGCCGGAAAGCTTAATTCCAGGACGGTGAAGGAATTGAATCACCTGATGGAGAGAAAGACGGGCGAGATGCTCTTCGTGCTGGAGGATCAGAGAAAGCCTTTGGAGAAGGTTTTGACAGCGAATCCGGAATTTAAGAAAAAGTTTACCTCCAAACTGGAACTGCCGATTTTTATTAATGACGAGCTTGTAACTTTTGGCCAGACCTATGCGAAAGAAAATGGTTATAAGCTGGATGAGATGGGTATCCTGGCGCTGTACAGCCGTATCGATGTGATGCAGAGAGAGGATCACGCGGTGTCTGTCGCAGAAGTAAAGGAGATTATGGACGAAGCGATTTCTCATTCCCAGAGAGTTAATGTAAAGCATCTGGCGCGCAGAGTATTCGGAAAAGGTACGGATGATTCTGACAGAATCATTCTGAAAGAGGAAGATTTTAAAATTTAGCAGTAAAAAAGGAGTTTTGGCGAACCATATTTGCCAAAACTCTTTCTTTTTGCGCTGGCGGGGGGTATAATAATAGTACTAAAAACAACGTAGCAGGAGAGGGCACGAATATGGCGGAAAAGAAAAAGAAAGCATATGAAATTAGTGAACTGGACCAGTATCTTTTCGGACAAGGGAATCATTATGAGATTTATAAGAAATTGGGCGCGCACAGAGTAAAAAAAGGCAAAAAGGAAGGTGTTTATTTTGCAGTCTGGGCACCTCATGCAAAATCGGTGTCGGTCATTGGTGAGTTTAATGAGTGGGATATAGAGGCGAATCCGATGGAGCGGCAGGAATCCGTAGGGATTTTCACCTGTTTTATTCCGGGAGTAAAGGAATATGATATGTACAAGTATTGTATTCAGACATATACGGGAGATTATGTGTTTAAGGCGGATCCGTTTGCGAACCATGCAGAGCTCAGGCCGGGGACGGCGTCTAAGGTTGCGGATATCAGCAATTTGAAATGGACAGACTCTGAATGGATGGAAAAGAGAAAAAAATGGAACCACATGCAGAAACCGGTATCTGTCTATGAGGCTCATATCGGTTCGTGGAAGAGACATCCGGGACGGGAGGATGAGGGCTTCTATACGTACCGTGAATTTGCAAAGGAAGCTGCAAAATATGTGAAGGATATGGGATATACCCACATTGAGCTGATAGGTATTGCAGAGCATCCCTTTGACGGTTCGTGGGGGTATCAGGTGACGGGCTACTATGCTCCTACTTCCAGATACGGGACGCCGGAGGATTTCGCATGGATGATTAATTATCTGCACCGCAACAAGATTGGCGTGATCCTTGACTGGGTGCCGGCGCATTTTCCGAGAGATGCGCACGGGCTTGCGGATTTTGACGGAACGCCGACCTTTGAATACGCCGACCCAAGAAAAGGGGAGCATCCGGACTGGGGAACAAAGATATTTGACTTTGGAAAGAACGAAGTAAGAAACTTTTTGATTTCTAATGCGCTGTTTTGGATTGAACAGTTCCACGTTGACGGCCTGCGTGTTGACGCGGTTGCTTCTATATTATATCTGGATTACGGAAAGCAGGACGGGCAGTGGGTTGCGAATAAATACGGCGGCAACCAGAATTTAGAGGCGATTGATTTCTTCAAGCATTTAAATTCTGTCGTACTAGGCAGGAATCCTGGTGCGATGATGATAGCCGAGGAGTCTACCGCATGGCCGAAGGTGACGGGAGACGTGGAGGATGACGGACTTGGATTCAGCCTGAAATGGAATATGGGCTGGATGCATGATTTTACGGAATATATGAAGCTTGACCCGTATTTCCGCAAGGACAACCATCATATGATGACCTTTGCCATGAGCTATGCAGGAAGTGAAAAATATATTCTTGTGCTCTCCCATGACGAGGTCGTTCATCTCAAGTGCTCCATGCTCAATAAGATGCCGGGGCTCGGTTTTGATAAATATGCGAACCTGAAGGCCGGATATGCTTTTATGATGGGACATGCCGGTAAAAAGCTTTTGTTTATGGGACAGGAATTTGCGCAGCTGCGCGAGTGGAGCGAGGAGAGAGAGCTTGATTGGTTCCTGCTTGCAGAGGAGGAGCATCAGGCAGTCCAGAACTGGATGAGAGACCTTCTGCATCTGTATAAGAAGAATCCGGCGTTGTACCAGGATGAGCAGATTTGGGATGGTTTTGAGTGGATTAATGCGGATGATGCTTACCGCAGTATTTTCAGCTTTGTGAGACATTCTAAAAATAAGAAGAAAAATCTTCTCTTCGTCATCAACTTTACGCCGATGACTTGGGAGGATTACCGGGTAGGCGTGCCTAGAAGAAAGCAATATAAGCTGATACTCAACAGTGACGACGCGAAATACGGCGGAACGGGCAAGGAGCGTGCGGCTGTATACAAAGCGGTGAAGCAGGAGTGCGACGGAAGGCCGTTTTCCTTTGCGTACGAACTGCCGCCGTATGGAGTTGCGGTATTTGAGTTCTAAATCTGAGGACGTATCTGTTTTGGATGAAAATAAATATTCGGGGCTTGACAAATGTTTTGTTATCAATTAGAATTACGGTTAATTGAATACCTGTCGGCAGTGTTGGCTGCAAAAGGCAGGTCAGGCGATGAAGAGGGATAGTAGTTGCAGATAATGTTCTACAGAGAGAGAATCCGAAGGCTGAGAGATTTTTGTACGGGACTGTGATGAACCTGCCTTGGAGCCGCCGTATGAAAGTACGGCGCAGCACCGGCGTTAATGGTGATAAGAGAGAGGACTGCACAGTGCTGCAGTTAACGAGGGTGGTACCGCCGAGTTTTTCGGTCCCTTTATGGGAGCGGAAATCTCGGCGGTTTTTATGCCTGCGTGCAAATCATATGGATTATAATTAGGAAAAAGGAGAAGGAAACATGGCAAAGGAAAAGAAATTAGTAAAGAATATTACACTCCGCGATGAAAATTTCGCGCAGTGGTACACAGATGTTGTGCGGGAAGCGGAATTATGTGATTATTCAAGTGTAAAGGGGTGTCTGAACTATCTGCCTAACGGATACGCAATCTGGGAGCTGATTCAGGCGGATTTGGACAGACGTTTTAAGGAGACGGGGGTTGAGAATGTATCGCTGCCGCTGCTGATTCCGGAGAGTCTTCTTGAAAAAGAGGCGGATCATGTAGAAGGGTTTGCGCCGGAGGTTGCGTGGGTGACACATGGCGGTATGGAGAGGCTCCAGGAGAGATTATGTATCCGTCCGACTTCTGAGACGTTGTTTTGCGATCTTTGGGCCAGAACCGTAAAATCCTACAGAGATCTTCCGAAAGTATGGAATCAGTGGAACAGCGTGCTGCGCTGGGAGAAAACTACGAGGCCGTTCTTACGCTCCAGGGAATTTCTCTGGCAGGAGGGACACACCATCCACGCTACGTACGAGGAGGCTGAGGAGCGCACGATTCAGATGTTCCACGTATATGAGGACTGCTATAAGGAGACGCTGGCGATTCCGTTTGTTTCCGGAAGAAAAGCAGAGCATGAGAAATTTGCGGGCGCTCAGGACACTTATACAATTGAGGCGCTGATGCATGACGGCAAGGCACTGCAGTCTGCGACGAGCCATTTCTTTGGCAGCGGCTTCCCGGATGCGTTTGGTATTAAATATATTGATAAAAACAATGAGCCGCAGAGCGTGTATGAGACTTCATGGGGGTGGTCCACAAGAAGTATCGGCGGACTGATTATGGTTCATGGCGACGACGACGGACTTGTACTGCCTCCGCATGTGGCGCCGGTCGAGTGCCGGGTAATTCCAATTGCGCAGCACAAGGAAGGAGTGCTTGACAAAGCATATGCGCTGTTTGACGAGCTGAAAAAAGCAGGCTACAGAGTGAAGATTGATGCGTCCGATAAGAGTCCGGGATGGAAATTCGCCGAACAGGAGATTCTCGGAATCCCGACGCGTATTGAGATTGGACCGAAGGATATCGAGAACAGCCAGGTTGTTGTCGTGCGCCGTGATAACAGAGAAAAAATCATCGTTCCTATGGACGAGATTGCCGGAAAGCTGCGCGATATCCTGGAGACGATTCAGCAGGATATGTACAACCGGGCAAAAGATTTCCTCAATTCACATATTGATACGGCTGTGGAAATGGATGAAATGAAGGAGAAATTCCAGCAGAACAGGGGATTTGTTAAGGCCTGCTGGTGTGGCGACCCGGAATGCGAGGGCGAAGTGAAATATGTGACAGGCGGAGCGGCGACAAGATGTCTGATTGAAGACGAAGAGATGATTTCGGATAAATGTATCTGGTGCGGCAAGCCGGCGAAGCATATGGCATACTGGGGCAAAGCGTATTAAGATGGGAAATTGCGATATCCGGCTGCCTGAAAAAGTGAATAGAATTATTCATACCCTGCAGGATGCGGGGTATGAAGCTTATGCGGTGGGCGGATGCGTGCGTGATTTTATTCTGGGAAGAACGCCAAAGGATTGGGATATCACGACTTCCGCCATGCCGGAGGAGACGAAGGGACTGTTTGAAAAGACTTTCGATACGGGTATTGAGCATGGTACGGTCACGGTGCTTCTTGACAGAGAAGGCTTTGAGGTGACTACCTACCGAATCGACGGGGAATATGAAGACAGCCGGCATCCAAAGAAGGTGACATTTACCCGCAGCCTCAGAGAGGACCTGCTCCGCAGAGATTTTACAATTAATGCGATGGCGTATAATGAGAAAGAGGGGCTCGTTGATATTTTCGGCGGACTGAAGGATTTGGAAGCGGGAAAGATTCGGTGCGTGGGGGATGCGAAAGCCAGATTTTCGGAGGATGCGCTCCGAATCTTAAGAGGTATCCGTTTTGCGGCGCAGCTGGGGTTTTCGATTGACGAGGAGACAAGGGCGGGAATGAGAGAGCTTGCCGATACCCTCAAAAACATCAGTGCCGAGCGGATACAGACAGAGCTTGTCAAGATGCTTGAGTCAAAGAGGCCGGGCCTTCTTAGGGAGGCATACGAGCTTGGTATCACGAAGCAGTTTCTGCCGGAGTTTGACCTTTTGATGGAAACGGAGCAGGAGACGCCTCATCATATGTATACGGTGGGGGAGCACACGATACATGCCATAGAGAATGTGCGTGCGGATAAGATTTTGCGGCTGACCATGCTGCTTCACGATATGGGAAAGCCTGCGTTTAAGACGGTAGATGAGAATGGAAGGGCGCATTTTAAGAAGCATGCGTTTGAGAGCGAGATTATTGCAAAAAAAGTTTTGAGGCGGCTTAAATTTGACAACGATACGTTCCACAAGGTAACGCAGCTTGTATATTACCATGATTACCGGATGCCTGCCGAGGCGAAAAACGTAAGGCGCGCCATGAATAAGATCGGCAGCAGCCTCTTTCCGTATTATTTGGAGGTGAGGCGGGCGGACGTGCTTGCGCAGAGCCTGTATAGACGGGAAGAAAAGTTAAGGGAGCTGGATGAGATAGAAAAGCTTTACCGGGAGATTGTAAAGAGGGGACAGTGCGTGTCCTTGAAGGAACTGGCCGTTAGCGGCCGGGATCTGATTGAGGCCGGTATGGAGCCGGGGAAGGCAATCGGCGAGAAGCTTGCCTGGCTTTTGGAACTGGTAATTGAGGAGCCAAAGCTTAATACGAAAGAGAAGCTTCTGCAGTATATCGTACAAAAGAAATAAGAGCCTGTAATCAGGGCGCGGACAAAAAAAGTCTGCGCCCTGATTCATATTTCAGAGGTCTGCGACATATTTTAAAAAGAACACGTAATGTAGAGTGCAGGGGATGTCAATATGCAGGATTATGATAGGAATATTTTGGAAAAATATAAAATTGACGTAAGCAGCACCCGTAAAGTGAGGGGTGCTGTTTTATGCGACACAAGCCGGGGGGTATTTCTCTTAAAAGAGGTGTCGGCGCCGGCAGGGCGTATTCCTGCACTATGTGAATTGTATGCGCATCTGATTGAACATGGCTATGAGGGCGTGGATTCTATTGAGCCGAATGAGGACGGGGAGTTTGTCACGGCTTTTGAAGACGGAAAAAGATATATGCTGCGGCGTTGGTTTGCCGGACGCGAGTGTGATTTCAGAAAGCCGGCGGAGCTCCTTGAAGCATCGGGGAATCTGGCAAAGCTTCATATCATTATGAGGGTGAGGCTTTCACAGTCAGCGAGGGCGGAGCGGCTTTGCGAGGAATACGGGCGGCATGACAGGGAGCTTCGGAAGGTCCGAAAATTTGTGCGTTCCATGACGTCTAAAGGAGAATTTGAGGTGTCGTTTTTGAAATATTTTGACTCCATGTACCAGTGGGCGGAAGCCGCGGACGACTTGCTGGCAAAATCAGATTACGAACGGCTCTATCAGGAGAGTATGGAGGGAAACCGCCTGACGCATGGAGAGTACAATTACCACAATATTTTGATGAAGGGGGAAGAAATATATAGTGCGCCGGCAAAGCTTCTGGCGACGACCAATTTTGATAAATTTAAGCAGGATATACAGGTAGAGGATTTGTATTATTTTTTCAGAAAGGTAATGGAAAAACACGGGTGGAAGGAACGGCTCGGCGACAATATGCTCAATGCGTATTCCGCTATCTGCCCGTTGTCGGACGAGGAGATGGAGTATTTGAAAATCCGTCTTGCCTATCCGGAAAAATTCTGGAAAATTGCAAATTCCTACTATCATTCGAATAAAGCATGGATTTCCGTCAAAAATGTGGAAAAATTAAACACGGCAATCCGGCAGACAAAAGAGAAAGAACGCTTTATGGAGAATATATTTGCTTTTCATTTGTAGGCTGTTGGTGTATAATAATTAACAGCAATAGCGAGACAGGAGGTACAGATATGGAATATCGCGAGCGGTATGAGGAATGGATGAATAATCCGTATTTTGATGAGGCAACGAGAGAAGAACTAAAGAAAATTGCAGACGATGATAATGAGATAAAAGAACGTTTTTATAAAGATCTCGAATTTGGGACTGCGGGACTCAGAGGTATTATCGGCGCGGGGACGAACCGTTTGAATATCTATACGGTAAGAAAGGCGACGCAGGGACTGGCGAATTATATTGCCGCAAAAGATGCGTGTGAAAAAGGGGTGGCGATAGCTTATGATTCCCGGAGGATGTCGCCTGAATTTGCGGACGAGGCGGCGCTCTGCCTTGCGGCGAACGGAATCAAGGCGTATGTGTTTGACGCGCTCCGCCCGACGCCGGAGCTATCCTACGCAGTAAGGAAGCTGGGCTGCATTGCCGGAATCAATATTACGGCAAGCCATAATCCTCCGGAGTACAACGGCTATAAGGTATATTGGGAAGACGGGGCACAGATTACGCCGCCTCACGACAAGGGTATCATGGACGAGGTAAAGGCGGTCACAGACTACAATACCGTGAAGACAATGGATTTGGATGCGGCGAAAGCGAACGGCCTTTATCAGGTGATAGGAGCGGATGTTGATGACGGGTATATTGCGCAATTAAAGACGCAGGTGCTTCATCAGGATGCGATTGATGCGGTCGGCGATGAAATAAAAATCGTGTACAGCCCGCTTCACGGGACGGGAAATGTACCGGCAAGACGGATTTTGAAAGAGCTTGGCTTTCGTAATGTACATGTAGTAAAAGAGCAGGAACTTCCGGACGGAGAGTTCCCTACCGTTTCTTATCCAAATCCGGAAGCGGAGGAGGCGTTTGAACTGGGGCTTGCGCTTGCAAAGGAGATTGATGCGGATCTTGTACTTGCCACGGATCCGGATGCGGACAGGCTTGGCGTGCGCGTGAAGGATAAGGACGGAGAATACCATACGCTGACGGGCAATATGTCAGGATGTCTTCTTGCGGATTACGAAATCGGGCAGCGGAAGGCGCTTAAGGGGCTTCCGGACGACGGGTATCTTATTAAAACCATCGTTACCTCCAATATGGCTGATGCCATTGCGAAGGAGTATGACGCGGGGCTAATAGAAGTGCTGACGGGTTTTAAGTACATCGGGCAGCAGATTCTTGGCTTTGAGACGACGGGAAAGGGAAATTACCTGTTTGGATTTGAGGAGAGCTATGGCTGTCTAATCGGCACGCATGCGAGGGACAAGGATGCGATTGTGGCGACGATGGCGCTGTGCGAGGCGGCGGCTTACTATAAGACGCAGGGAAAGACGCTCTGGGACGCAATGATGGATATGTATGAAAAATACGGATATTACAAAGACGACATCCAGTCCATCACATTGAAGGGAATTGAAGGACTTCAGAAGATTCAGGAGATACTTGAGACTTTAAGAAAGAATCCGCCTACGGAATTTGGCGGATATCGAGTGCTGAAGGCAAGAGATTATCAGGCGGATACCATTAAAGATCTTGAGACGGGTGAAGTTACGGGCACCGGGCTTCCGGCATCCAACGTACTTTATTATGATCTGACGGATGACGCATGGCTCTGCGTGCGGCCGTCCGGTACGGAACCAAAAGTAAAATTCTATTATGGAATTAAAGGGACGTCTCTTGAAGATGCGGAAAAGAAATCCGAGGAGCTTGGCGAAAAGGTTGTGGCTATGATAGATTCCATGCTGTAAGATATAACTGGAAAATATTTACAAAACCGTAAAAACGGCTTAAAAAGGGGAAATATCCTTGACAAACAGTGGGAAAATAGTTATAACTATAACATGAGGCGAAAAAAGCATATAGTTAGGATATGCGTGACCGCTCGTAAGGAAAGACTAAAATGATATTTTAGGTGATAACAAGAGGAGGAAATTATCCATGAACAAAACAGAATTAGTAGCAGCAATTGCTGACAGGGCAGAATTGTCAAAGAAGGATTCCGAAAAGGCTTTGAAAGCTTTTGTTGATGTTGTAACTGAAGAACTGAAAAAAGAGCATAAGGTTCAGTTAGTCGGATTTGGTACTTTTGAAGTTACAAAGAGAGCAGCAAGAGAGGGAAGAAACCCGCAGACCGGAAAGGTTATGAACATTGAGGCTTGCAAAGCTCCGAAGTTTAAAGCAGGAAAAGCTTTAAAGGATGCTGTGAATGAGTAATTTTTAGGGATAAACAGGCAGAGGGCCGTTGGCTCTCTGTCTTTTTTTCTATGGTGAGGTGGTAATCGTATGAGATTAGATAAATTTTTAAAAGTATCCCGCCTGCGGACAGTGGCAAACGAAGCGTGCGACGCCGGGCGCGTCACGGTGAACGGCAGTGCGGCGAAGGCTTCGGTCAAAGTAAAACCAGGGGATATTATTGAAATTCAGTTTGGGACAAAATCGGTGAAGGTGGAAGTTCTTGAAATTAAGGAAACAACAAAAAAAGAAGAAGCTGCCGGTCTGTTCAAATATCTGTAATAAATGCGAACAACCTTTCATATGATTATTAAGAAAGGTTGTGATGTGTATGGAAGAACGGACTGCACAGAAAAATCATAAATTAGTCGTTAATAACCGTAAGACGAGTCTGGTAACGGGAGTACTGGATGTTTTATCCTTTGATTTAAATGAGATTCTTCTGGAGACGGAGCAGGGGATGATGATGGTGAAGGGAACGGATCTGCATGTGAATCGTCTGAATCTGGAGAAGGGCGAGGTAGACCTGTCAGGAAATATTGACAGTATTTCTTATTCGGATGTCCATGCGGGGCCAAAGCAGGGGGAAAACTTGTTTTCCAAGCTGTTCAGGTAACGGATGCCGGAGATCAGGGGAGAACTTATCATATTTCTGGTGTCGGTAACCACCGGAATTATGCTGCGTCTGGCATACCAAAGCATGAATGTTTTCCGTCAATTAGTAGAGCACAGTCTGTTTATAATTGGAATTGAGGACATTATTTTTTGGCTCGGCGCCGCGCTGTATGTGTTTGTGCAAATTTACCATACAAGTGATGGTGCTATCAGATGGTATTTTATACTAGGTCTTGTATTTGGGACGGTTTTTTGCGAGGCAATGCTTGGGCGTTTCCGAAAAAGGTAAAAAAAAATCTACGTTAATTTAAAAATTATATTTTTTAAAATGTTGCGTAAAGCGAAAAAAAAAGATAAGATAATGATGGATTAACGATATGGTTTGGACCTATCAGCAAGGGTGAGTATAAATTATGAAAAAGATAAAGCAGGAACGCCATAGCCGCAGCAGCAGGCAGAAAAGGCGTCTTAGGGGGCACAAGAGAAGCGTGCTTGTGGTCAGTGCCGTCATTATACTGCTGGGCGCCATCGTGTTCGCAAATAGTATGACGCTGAGGGCAAAAGAGAAGGCTTACAAGGAACAGGAGCTTGAGATTCGGCA
>CAJTUQ010000002.1:47180-61440 GCA_910579335.1 uncultured Dorea sp.
GAAGAAGAACAGAAAGAGAAAGAGATTGATAAGCTGGAAAAGTACGTTGGTACGGATGCGTATGTGGAGGATATGGCCAGGGAAAAACTCGGTCTGGTTTATGAGGATGAAATAATATTTAAGGCAGAGTGATGCCGATACGAATGATAAGCTTTAGGATGTATATCCTAAAGCTTTTTTGACATCAATTGACTTAGTAAGGGGAGCAGATTCAGATGGAAGAAATCAAGGACAAGGGTACTTTTTTAAATCCGTATGTAATTCAAATGGATAAATTTGCGGATTCAATGGTGCATCTTTCAAAAACATTTTTTACACTGGAAGGATACAGGGGGACGTTTTCCAAAGAAGAATTTGAGGAGATGTTTCATAAAGTTACGGACAAGGTGTGTGAGAACTGTGAACGGAGGGAAGTCTGTCTGCAGGAAAACAGGGTATATACGTATCAGATGATGTATGAAATTCTATGTGCGGTGGAGGATTACGGGGCGGAGCTGAACGTGGAGCTAAAAAGAGGGCTGCAGAAAAAATGTCTCTTTGCTCCCAGATTTCTCAGGGAAACGCTGGAGGTGTATGAGAATGCTAAAAAGATTCTCCTCTGGAACAATAAAATCGTACAGAACAGAGAGGGATTTGCAGGACAGTTAAAGAGTTTTGCAAAGCTTCTCCAGTATACGACAAGGGAACTTGACGCAGGGATTTTTGAAGACGAGCATTTGGAAAAAAAGTTGAAGAACCGGCTGAAGAAAATTGGTATCAAGATGCTTTCGTCGGTGTTTTACATTACGGCGCAGGGCAAGTATGAAATACACCTGACCGTAAAAGCAGTGAAGGGAATCTGTGTTGCGACGAAGGAACTGGCTTATGAGGTGGGAGGATGCGTGGGCAGGATTATGATGCCGCAGCAGGGCGAAAGGCCAATCGTGGGAGGGCAGTACTGCACGATTGCCTGTGTGGAAAGCGCGCGCTACCAAACCCTTCAAGGGGTGGCAAAAATCGGAAAGGACTGTGAGCACACCTCCGGAGATACCTTTCTTATGGCTGACCTGCCGGGCGGAAAAAAGGGAATGGCAATCTCTGACGGCATGGGCTCAGGAGAAGAGGCGTGCAGGGAGAGCACGATGGTGGTTGAGATGCTTGAGGAGCTTTTAGAAGCGGGCTTTCCGGCGAAGATGGCGATTGAGATTATGAATACCGCGCTGGTTATCGGGCGCGAGGACGTCCGTTTCTCTACGATTGATGTCTGCCTGTTTGATTTGTATACCGGAAGCTGCGAGTTTGTAAAGGCGGGTGCGTCCGCAACATTTATAAAGAGAGCGGACGGCGTGGAGAAGATTACTTCGGCAACGCTTCCTATCGGTGTAATTAAGGATATGGAAATTGAGTCGGTGGAAAGGGAACTCTCATCGGGAGACTTTGTTATTATGGTTACGGACGGTGTGATGGATGCGCTTCCGGCAAAGGAACAGGATACATTGATGGCGGAATTTATAAGGGAAGCGAATACGGTCAACCCGAAGGAACTGGCGCACAGCCTGCTTGGGAAGGTACTGGAATGGAGCGGCGAGAAGCCTGCGGACGACATGACGATTATGGCGGTAGGGCTCTGGAAATTATAAATCTTGCATTTTGCGTGGAATTTTTATATATTAATAACAACAAAACGAAATAAAAGGTTGGGAAATGTATAAAAAAGTCAGAGAGTATATAAAAACACATAAGATGCTTGGGGATGAGGATAAGGTGATAGCAGGCATATCGGGAGGAGCGGATTCCATATGCCTCCTTTTTATGCTCTTAAGGCTGAAACAGGAAATGGGATTTCAGATAGCCTGCGTGCATGTCCATCACGGACTCAGGGGGGAGAGTGCGGACAGAGATGAGGAGTATGTCAGGAGTGTCTGCAAAAAAGAGGGCGCAGAGCTTTTTGTATATCATGAAAATGTGAAGGGATATGCCAGGAAGCACAGGCTTACGGAAGAGGAAGCTGGGCGGGAAGTGAGAAGAAGCCGTTTTGAGGAAGTGCTGAGAGAGCAGGGAGGGACTTGTATTGCTTTAGCGCATCACAAGAATGATAATGCAGAAACGGTTCTGTGGAATCTCTGCCGCGGAACGGGCTTAAAGGGGCTGGGGGGAATTTCCCCGAAAAATGGCATATGGATACGGCCGCTTCTTTGCCTGGAACGCAGGGAAATTGAATCATATCTGGAAAAAAGGGGAATATCTTATTGTACGGATGAGACGAATCTGGAGGATGATTATATAAGAAACCGAATCCGCAACCATGTATTCCCGTATCTGGAAAGATATGTGAATGACAAAACAGCGGTGCATATTGCAGAGTGCGCTGAAAGGCTTTGTTCTATCGGAAAATATATAGAAGCTGAGACAGAGAGGTATGAGAAGTTTTGCACAAAAACGGAAGAGGGAGGCAGAACGGTCGTTATACAGGAGCTTTTCGGGCAGGTGCCGGATGCGTTAAAGACAGAAGTGCTGCATAAGGTTCTATGCGCTGCGGCGGGCAGAAGAAAAGATATAGGGCAGATACATGTAACGCGGGTACAGTCGCTTTTTGCCGGTCAGACGGGCCGCAGAGCCGACCTTCCTTACGGGCTTGAGGCTGTCAGGTGTTATGAAGGAGTCCGCATCTGCAAGAAAAAGCTTGCCGACGGAAAAGAAGAGAAACCGGTATATCGGATGCGTGTTTTTGAAAAAAATTCGGAAACATTAACATTTTCGCAAAAAAACTACACGAATTGGTTTGATTATGATATAATTACCAATACTGTAAAAATCAGACACCGTCAGCCTGGAGATTATATTGTGATAGATAAAGAAGGAAGGAAGCAGAAGCTGAAACAATACTTTATTAATACCAAAATCCCGCAGGAGATCAGGGACAGTATTTGGCTGGCAGCAGACGGAAAAGAAATAATGTGGATTGCGGGCTACAGGCAGAGTCAGGCATATCAGGTTACAGATAATACAAAAAGAATATTGGAAATCAGTATTTACGGAGGAGAAACAGATGGCGGAGACAGTAAGAGTGTTGATTCCGGAGACAGAGGCTGCAAAGAGGATTGAAGAAATTGGAAAGCAGATCAGTAAAGATTACGCGGGACGTCAGGTACATCTTATCTGCATCCTGAAAGGCGGGGTGTTTTTTATGTGCGAGCTTGCAAAGAGAATCACTGTGCCGGTTTCTATGGATTTTATGAGCGTGAGCAGTTACGGGGACGGCACCGCCTCCAGCGGAATTGTTAAAATCGTCAAGGACCTTGATGAATCTTTGGAGGGGAAGGATGTTATCATCGTGGAAGATATTATTGATTCCGGAAGGACTCTTTTTTATCTAATGGACGTCCTCAAGAAAAGAAAGCCGAACAGCTTAAAGCTCTGTACGCTTCTTGATAAGCCGGAGCGCAGGGTAAAGGACGTAAAGGTTGATTATACGGGATATGAGATACCGGATGAGTTTGTGGTCGGATACGGGCTTGATTATGCTCAAAAATATAGGAATCTACCATACATCGGTGTTGTAGAAGGTGTTGAGTAGAAGGAGGCTTGAAAGTTGAACGAGAGAAGGACCAGAGGAATCAGCGGCATGAGCGTGCTGATATTCATTTTATTTTTATTTGGCGCACTGTGGTTTACGAACCAGATGGATCAAAGGGACAGTGAATTAAACTGGCAGGAATTTGAGAAGGTGATTGCGGGCAGGGACGTGAAGTCCGTCAATATCACACAGAATAAAAATGTGCCGACCGGACGGGTTGAGATTGAGCTTAAAAGCGGCCCCGAAGGAAAAGATACGGATGTTAAGTATCTTTACACATCTGATGTCAATGAAGTCCAGAAGTATTTAAAGGATATAGGGATTGAGAATTATACGATGTCAAATGTCCCGCAGGAAAGCTGGTTTGCCAACACGATACTGCCGATGCTTCTGATGGTAGGCGGAATTGCCCTGCTCTTTATGATTATGAACCGTCAGGGCGGCAGTGCGAACACAAAGGCGATGAATTTCGGAAAGAGCCGTGCGAAGCTGAGCACGGAGGGCGATAATCACGTGACCTTTTCGAAGGTGGCGGGACTTCAGGAGGAGAAAGAAGAGCTGGAAGAAATCGTGGACTTTTTGAAGTCTCCGAAAAAATACATCCAGGTGGGAGCAAGAATCCCGAAGGGAGTACTTCTTGTAGGGCCTCCGGGAACAGGAAAGACGCTTCTGGCGAAAGCGGTGGCGGGTGAGGCGGGCGTGCCTTTCTTTACGATATCCGGTTCTGATTTTGTGGAGATGTTTGTCGGCGTCGGCGCTTCCCGCGTGAGGGATTTGTTTGAGGAGGCAAAGAAAAATGCACCGTGCATTATTTTTATAGATGAAATCGATGCGGTCGCCCGCCGCAGAGGTACCGGGATGGGCGGCGGCCATGACGAGAGGGAGCAGACGCTGAACCAGCTTCTGGTAGAGATGGACGGATTTGGCGTAAACGAAGGAATTATCGTGATGGCGGCAACAAACAGGGTCGATATTCTGGATCCGGCGATTTTACGTCCTGGAAGGTTTGACAGGAAGGTTATGGTAGGCCGTCCGGATGTCCAGGGAAGAGAGGAAATCCTTGCTGTCCATGCAAAAGGCAAACCGCTCAGCGAGGAAATTGATTTAAAACAGATTGCGCAGACGACTGCGGGATTTACAGGGGCGGATCTTGAGAATCTTCTTAATGAAGCGGCGATTCTTGCGGCGAAGGATAACCGGGTGTTTTTAAAGCAGGATGATATAAAAAAGGCGTTTATTAAAGTAGGCATCGGTGCTGAGAAGAAAAGCCGGATTATTTCCGACAAGGAGAAGAAGATTACGGCGTTCCATGAAGCCGGCCATGCAATCCTGTTCCACGTGCTTCCGGACGTGGGCCCTGTCTATAGTGTTTCGATTATTCCGACCGGAGGTGCGGGCGGTTATACGATGCCGCTTCCTGAGAAGGATGAGATGTTTAATACGAAAGGGAAGATGCTTCAGGATATTATCGTTTCTCTTGGCGGCCGTGTTGCGGAAGAGGAAGTTTTTGACGATATTACGACCGGTGCGTCGCAGGACATTAAACAGGCGACAGGCCTTGCCAAGTCGATGGTAACGAAATTTGGCATGTCGGAGGCGGTGGGTCTTGTCAATTACGATAATGACAGTGACGAGGTGTTTATCGGACGCGATCTTGCACATGCGCAGAGAGGGTACGGAGAGAGCATTGCGACGGTTATCGACCAGGAAGTGAAACGTATCATTGATGAATGTTACACGAAAGCGAAAGCGATTATAAAGGAATATGACGGTGTTCTTCATTCTTGCGCCGAGCTTCTTCTGGAAAAGGAGAAGATTTCCAGAGAAGAGTTCGAGGCACTGTTTCAACCGGAAGGCACAGAGGACTTAGAAGAGCTGGTACGGATATAATAAATAGGCAGCTGAGAGGAAGAGAGCTATGAATAAACAGGCATTGTTTTGTGACGGCTCCAGATGGTATGTATCGCCGCAGGAGCCGGACTGCGATCAAATAGTGACATTAAGATTCCGGACTGCAAAGGAAGACGCTGTCCGAGTCTGTCTTGTTGTTGGAGAAGACAGGTATAATGTGAGCAAAGAGTCGGTAGAAGGAGAATTTGACTACTATTCTATTGACTGGAAACTTGGCAGCGAACCGTTCAGCTATTGTTTTGAAATTTCGGACAAGGAACAGGTATGCTTTTTCAGCCGGTGCGGGGTGTCTGACGTACGTTCCGGCTTGTATGATTTTAAGATTGTTCCTGGGTTTTCCACGCCAGAATGGGCAAGAGGTGCCGTCATGTACCAGATTTATACGGATCGGTTTTATAACGGCGATAAGACGAACGACGTGGAGACGAACGAGTATTTTTATATAGGAGATTACAGCCGCAAGGTAACTGACTGGAATAAATATCCGGATACGATGGGAGTTCGGGAGTTTTACGGCGGTGACCTTCAGGGAGTACTGGACAAATTAGATTATCTGCAGGATTTAGGAATAGAGGTGATCTATTTTAATCCGCTGTTTGTGTCGCCCTCCAACCATAAGTATGATATTCAGGATTACGATTATATAGACCCGCACTTCGGGGTTATCTGCGAGGATGGCGGCGAGGTTCTTGCAGACGGCGACAGAGACAATGCCAATGCCACGAAATATCAGAAAAGGGTTGCCGGACTTGCGAACCTTGAGGCGAGCAATGAGTTGTTCATAAAGCTTGTGGAGGAACTTCACAGGCGGGGGATGAAGGTTATCCTTGACGGTGTATTCAACCATTGCGGCTCTTTTAATAAATGGATGGACAGAGAGCGGATTTATGAGAACCAAAAGGAGTATGCGCCGGGAGCGTATGTCAGCGCGCAGAGCCCGTACCGCAGTTATTTTGATTTCAGGGAGGATGAAGAAGAAAAATGGCCGTATAACCGCAGCTATGACGGCTGGTGGAGCCATGACACCCTCCCTAAGCTTAATTATGAAGGTTCAAAGGAACTGGAGGAGTATATATTAAGGGTAGGGCAGAAATGGGTTTCGCCTCCGTATAATGCGGACGGATGGCGTTTGGACGTGGCTGCCGATCTGGGCCACGGAAGCGAATACAATCATGGCTTTTGGAAAAAATTCCGCAAAAAGGTAAAGGAGGCTAATCCGGAGGCGCTGATACTGGCCGAGCATTACGGAGATCCCAGCAGCTGGCTTCAGGGGGACGAATGGGACAGTGTGATGAATTATGACGCATTTATGGAGCCGCTTACCTGGTTTTTGACCGGAATGGAAAAGCACAGTGACGAGAGGAACGAGGACCTTCTCGGCAATGCGGAATATTTTTCAAGTTCCATGAACCATTATATGTCAAGAATGCTTACGCCGTCGCTGGAAGTGGCAATGAACGAGCTGTCCAACCATGACCATTCCAGATTTCTTACGCGGACGAACCATGTTGTAGGCAGAGTTGCGGAAAAGGGACCGGAGGCGGCGGAAGAATATGTCAATCCCGCAGTTATGCGGGAGGCGGTTGTAGTGCAGATGACATGGGTCGGGGCGCCCACTATTTATTACGGGGATGAGGCGGGCGTATGCGGCTTTACCGACCCGGATAACCGGCGTACTTACCCGTGGGGCAATGAAAACCGGGAATTAATTGAGTTCCACCGGGACATAATAAAAATTCACAGGAACAGCCAGGCGCTTCGCAATGGCTCTATCCAGCTTTTATACGGGGAGAATAATATTATCGCATACGGCAGGTTTACAGAGGATGAACAGATTGTGGTGATTATCAATAACCGCAGTGATTTTGCGGAGGTTACCGTTCCGGTGTGGAGAATCGGGGTGCCGATGCGCGGCAAGATGAAGAGACTTATGTATTCTTACGTAAAGGGTTATACGGTATCCCCTGACGAGTATCTCGTCCGCGGAGGGGAGCTGGTCGTGAATATGGGAGCGCAGTCGGCGCTTGTTGTAGAGAGCATTCGTTAGATTACAAAATACCGCAATGATAAAGAACAAAACAGTTCAGCCATGTATCACAGCTGAACTGTCCGTTTATTTTGATAATACTTCAATTCCTGTCTCCGTTACAAGAACCATATATTCAGTTTGGGCGGACAGTCCGTCGTCGATGGTATAGACGGTCCAGCCATTGTCTTCGTCTATGAAAAAGTCAGGGCTGCCTTCGTTAATCATAGGTTCAATCGTAAACATCATGCCTGGTACAAGGACCATTTCGCTTCCCTTTGGGGTGACATAGCTTACGAATGGGTCTTCGTGAAATTCGAGGCCGATTCCGTGGCCGCCGATATCTTCTACGACAGAATAGCCGTGTCTTTGGGCGTGCGTGTTAATCGCGTGGGCAATGTCTCCAAGATGCCCCCAGGGTTTTGCGGCTTTTAAGCCTAATTCAACGCATTCTCTTGATATACGGACAAGCTGCCTGGCTTCCGGGGAAGGCTCGCCGATTATAAACATCCGGGATGCGTCGGAGAAATAGCCGTTCAGAATGGTTGATACGTCTACGTTAATAATATCCCCGTCTTCCAGAAATTCATATTTGTCCGGGATGCCATGACAGACGACATTGTTGATAGAGGTGCACACGCTTTTCGGAAACCCCTGATAATGGAGCGGTGCGGGGATTCCGCCGTGGGCTTTCGTGAAGTCATAGACAAGCCGGTCAATTTCTTCAGTATTCATACCGGCGCGTATATGCCGGGCGACATGGTCAAGGACGGCTGTATTCAGGGCCGCGCTTTTTTTAATTGCTTTAATCTGCGCCGGAGTTTTTAACAGGGAACGGTCCGGGACGATGTGTCCTCTTGCCGCAAGTGTCCATAGCTTTATATCTAGTTTATCCACATCTGTTACCTGCTTTCAGAATAATATGTACCCATTATAGCACTAATTATGTAAATTGTGTAAAAGTATCTAATGTTACTTGCACCTTATGGAAAAAAACATTACAATGTTAATATTATGGACGAGTTAAGAAAAATATTACAGGAACAATTAAATGAAGAATTTTTATCTGCGGTTTTAAGCGCTCCCCGGAGCAGTGGCGGGATAAAGAAGGTGAAGGTCCGCCCAATCCTGCATAGAGGCGGTGTGGGTTTTCAACTGGAGATTTTTAAAAACAACCAAGTATTCCATGAAAATCTTGGTGCGAAAGAAGCGTGCGGGAAACTGCTTTTCTATATGGAAGATTTTAGACAGCTGCAGATAGAGACTTTAGGAGAATCATACACTGTGCTAGTCAGCAGGAAAGGAAAGGCCACGGTAAAGAAAAAGAGCCATAGCAAGCCAAAGGAACGAAAGGAGCTTTCCCACAACAGGAAAAAACGCTATCTTCTCAAAGAGGGTGAACCGGTTCCGTTTCTTATAGATTTGGGAGTGATGACGGCCGAGGGAAAGGTCGTCCATTCCAAGTACGATAAATTCCGGCAGATTAACAGATTTTTAGAGTTTATTGCGGATATTCTGCCTCATCTTCCAAAAGACAGGGAAATTACGGTGCTGGATTTTGGATGCGGCAAGTCATATTTAACATTTGCCATGTATTATTATCTGCATGAGATGGAAAACTATGATATCCGCATTATCGGTTTGGATCTGAAGGAGGAGGTTATCGCAGGCTGCAGCAGCCTTGCGGTTAAATACGGTTACGAAAAGCTTACGTTTTTAAAAGGCGACATTGCGGATTATACGGGCGTTGACAAGGTCGATATGGTAGTTACGCTCCATGCCTGCGACACTGCGACGGATTATGCGCTGGCGAAGGCGCTGGGGTGGGGCGCCGAGGTTATTTTATCCGTGCCCTGCTGTCAGCATGAGCTGAATGCGCAGATGCAGCGGGCGGAAAAATGCGGGGACGAAAGTCTCCTGGCGCTTGAGCCGGTTATGAAGTACGGCCTGCTGAAAGAACGTCTGGCGGCGCTTGTTACCGACGGCCTGCGCGCACAGTATCTTGAGAGGGAAGGGTACCATGTGCAGGTGCTGGAGTTTATTGAAATGGAGCATACGCCGAAGAACATCCTGCTCCGCGCGGTGCGGACAAAGGGCGCGGAGGGCAGGGAGCGTGCGGGGGAAAGTATAAAAGCATGTGAAGAGTTTCTACATGTATCACCAGCTGTTGGCAGGCTGTTAGACAGATAAGAGGGTAGAGGATGAACAGGAGAAAGCTAAAGAGATATATACAGGAAGCGGCTTTTTTGATTGTGATATTTATTATTTCGGCAGTGATATTCGGCTTTTATACAAACCGGGATAATGGAAGCATGACTGCTGATATGGATGCGGCGGCTTATCCGCAGATTTCTTTTTCCAGCAATGGATACACTGTAAATTGTGTGCCGGGATATTCGCAGGAGATGGAGACGGCGTCCCTGCGGGATACCATTACTCCGATAGCGAATGGGAAGATTGAAGTTCAGATAGAGCCCTACGAAAATGAAATCAGCAGTATGCAGTGCAAAATCTTTACCCTGGATGGAAAGGAGAAGCTTCTTGAAGCGGAAGTGGAAAGTCCGGGGGAAGCGGTTTCGGTAGCAATGCAGGATCCGTCCATAATCGCCGAGGAGAGAGTGCTTGAAATCGTACTGAATCTTTCGCAGGGCGGTCCTGTCTATTATTATACAAGGATTCTGGACGAGAAGGATAAACATATACTGGAATATCTGAGTTATATTAAAGATTTCCATGAAAATTCTCTGGTTAAAGCGGAGGGCGTCGGCATAGGTGCGGCGATTGAGCCGGATGAGACCGGGGACAATTCCACTCTCCAGCATGTGACGATTCATTCAGACTACGAGCATGTGACATGGGGGGAGCTGGAACCCAGGGTAGAAGGTAATGAGAGATGGCTGATAAAGGAAATTAATGATACGTCCTGTTCGGTTCAGCTTCAGTACCGAATCAGCGGCAAAGGCGAGGAAAATGAAGAAGACAGGTACAAAGTAAAAGAATTTTTCCGCATCCGCTACAAAGCAGACAGTAAAAAAGTGCTCTTGCTGGATTATGACCGGACGATGGAACAGATTTTTGATGCGAAAAAGAGGGTGCTCAATGAGAAGGGGGTGCTTCTTGGCATTGCGGCGCCGGACGTGCCGTATATGGTTAATAAGGACGGGACGCAGGCCGCCTTTGTTCAGGCGGACGAGCTTTGGAATTATGACAAAGAGGCGGATGAATTGTCTCTTATCTTCAGTTTTGCCTCCGGTGAGGGAGAAGATGAGAGAAATATGACTGCGCAGCATAAGATAAAGCTTCTTGATATGGATAAGAAAGGGAACCTTTCCTTTGCCGTGTACGGGTATATGAACCGGGGCGAACATGAGGGAGAGGTCGGCGTTGCAGTCTATTATTATAGTGCGGAAAAAAGCTGTGTGGAGGAAAAGGCGTTTATTTCCACAAAGAAATCTTATGCACATGTGGCGCTGGAACTTGGAAAGCTGATTTGCTACAGTGTAGAGCAGGATACGATGTACGTGCTGACGGACGGGGTATTGTACCAGATTGAGGTCGGCAGAGGGAGGATGCTTGAGTTGGCGTCAGACCTAAAAGAGGGACAGTATGTCATCTCAGAGGATGGTACGCGTATGGCCTATCAGAGTGGAAAAAGGCAGGACAAGTCAAGGGAAGTGACAGTGCTTACCTTTGCAGACGGAAAGAAGAGAACGGCGGAGTGCGACGAAGGGCAGAGTATAATCCCTCTTGGTTTTATGAACGCTGATTTTGTGTGCGGCTATGCAAGGAAAGAGGACGAAGGAGTGACGCTGTCCGGTGAGAGCGTTGCGCCGATGTACCGGATTGAGATACAGAGCCGCAAAGGAAAGGTGATTAAGACCTATGAGGATGAAGGGACCTATATCCTCAGTACGTTGTTTGACGATAATATGATTACGCTGAACCGGGTGGCAAAAAGCAATGAGGTGTACAATCCTGTTATAGAAGAATATATTACAAACAATGAGGAGCCAAAAGAAGAAAAGATTACCATCAGTTCTTACACGACTTCGCTGAAACAGCGGCAGATGCGCATTGTCTTTGGAGACGGGATCGAGAATCAGAAACCGAAGATACTGACGCCGAAGCAAGCTTTGTTTGAGAAGCCGAGAGTGTTCTCATTTGACGAGGAGCCAAAAAAGGAGCATTATCTGGTGTACGGATACGGTGAACTGCAGAGTATCACTGAAAAAGCGGGGGAGGCGGTGCAGCAGGCGGACGCATATAACGGAGTGGTAGTGTCCGACGGACAGGAATATATCTGGGAGAGGGGGAACCGCAGCCTTCGGTATACGATCAGCGGAAAGAGTGCGCTGATAGAAAATATGAGAAACCAGCTCAATGCAGGTACGGCGCCGCTTGACGCAGTATCACAGCTTAACGGGGCGCCGGGGCTTGACCTGACCGGGTGCACGCCGGAAGAGCTGTTGTATATAATTAATCAGGACAAGCCGGTGATTGCTATGAAGGATGCGAAGGAGGCAATTCTTTTGGTGGGATATACGGAGACGAGGATTATCTATATTGATGCTGATGACGGGGAGACGCATACGGCCTCGCAGGAAGAGATGGAGAAAATGACGGAGGCGAGCGGGCATACCTACATTGCGTAGAAAGGCACCGACGCATAAAATTAAGAGGCATCTGCACACGGCATGTGTGCGCTGCCTCTTTTTATGCGCATTTATGCGCGGATATTTCCGGGCGGTTTTGCAAAAGACTATATGCGCGCGGAACCAAACAAAACGAACTTATACCTTTTCAGTGCAAAGTAAAGCGTCAGGCCAAGCAGACCGCAGGAAAGCACCTCTCCGATACCGACTGTCAGCATCATAAACGGAATCGGCAGATTGAAGCCGTATCCGTAGAACAGTACAAAAGGTATGATGACAGTATTGGATGCAATGGGAGGGAGCGGCCCTAAAAGGGGCGCGCAGTTCCTAAGACGGTAAGTAAGCACGGCGCCGATAAGCGTGGCAAGACTTCCGAAGATAATATCCACAAGAATGCCGCCGCCGAGAATGTTGGCAATCAGGCATCCTGCAAAGACTCCCGGCACGGCGGCAGGAGTAAACAGTGGAAGTATGGTAAGCGCCTCTGCTATCCGTACCTGAATTTCTCCGAAAGAGACAGGCCGAAACAGAAGTGTCAGTACCACATAGATGGCGGCAATCATAGCCGCCTGGGTCAAAAAAGCTGCATGTTTGTTTTTCATAATTTTGTTCTCCTTTAGTTTTGTTTTACGAGTGGAAGGTCTCGAACACTCGGTGCTGCAACGATTGTTAGTATAGCATGAAGAGCGGGGGAAATCAAGAATTGCCCGGAATTAAAAGAGTGACAGATTTGAAAAATTTAATTAATTATTTCGAAATTCTGTAACAAAATATCTTTCTATTCGTCTAATAGGCAAATAAGTACTGCAGGAATTATTTTGATAAAAAGTTTGCACCGGGGGAAAGAGGTGATGAAGTGAAAATAAATTTTGAGGATATCTATGACAGGTTTTTTAAGGACGTATATCTCTTTGTGCTCACTATGAGCGGAGACCCGGCGGCTGCGGAGGACATAACGCAGGAAACATTTTTCAAGGTTTTAAAGGAAGTCGACAATTTTAAAGGAACGTGCTCTGTCAAATCATGGCTGTGCCAGATAGCCAGAAATCTGTATATCGATGACTTTCGGCGCAGAAAAAAGTTTCAGGAAGCAAGGGAAAAACTATCGGATGGCAGTCCGGAAGAAGAGGGGACGGAAACGGCGGTTGTCCGGAGGGAAGAGGTGATTTCCATTTATAAAGCGCTTCATTGTCTGGATGAGCCGTACAAGGAGGTATTTAGCCTGCGGATGCTGGGTGAACTGACATATAAGGAAATCGGCGACATATTTGACAAGAGCGAAAGCTGGGCAAGGGTGACATACCATAGGGCAAAGCTTAAAATCAGGGATTATATAATGTAGAGGAGGGAGTTTCATGAGTAAGATTCCATGTAATGTAAACAAGGATCTGCTTCCGCTGTATGTAGATGAGGTGTGCAGTGGAGAAAGCAGGGATTTGATAGAGGAGCATCTTGCGGAGTGCGCACAATGCCGGGATTACTACGAGGCGCTGAAGGAAGGGATTCCGGAGGGGCGGATAAAACAGGACGAGGAGGGGGCCTTCTCCGAAGAGAAGATAAGACAGGCCGCAGTTTCGGTGATTAAGGAAATAAAAAAACAGATTTCGATGAGACAGACCGGGATGCTGGTAGCGGTGCTGGCGGCTGTTTTTATCTTTGTTTTCCTGCTTGAGGGGCTGAACGGCTCATTCATGGGCACAGAGCTTGGGAAATTTCCTTTGTTTGATACCCGGATAAAGGCGGAAGATGTACGCATCACGGAACTGTACCAGCTCAACAACGGATATCTGTATATTACTGCGGAAGTAGAGAAGCCGTGTTCGATAAGTTATACGGGCAATCTGGAGAAAGCTGTGGAAAATAATCAGGTTACCGGTGAATATAAAGGTTGGTTTGGATTCAGGAAAGAGTTTTTTGGCAGAGGAAACTCGATAAAGAGATGCTCTTTTATCTATCCGCTTTCGGGAAATGTGATAGAGGACGGCGTTACTGTAGAGTGTGAAAATTCAGCCGTTTATCTGGAAGGAAAAGGAGATGAGAGGATAACCGTGTGGGAAAAAGGGCAGGATGTAGAGGCAGCACCCGCAGAGATTGAGGGGAAAGCAAAAAGACAGA
>CAJTUQ010000002.1:61473-64271 GCA_910579335.1 uncultured Dorea sp.
TGAAGATGTTTTTTAAGAGCGCTTTATTAGTTTTTCCGCAGCTTAGACGATATACTATTATATAGGAAGAATCAGTATAGGGAGGGGTTCGATGAGCAGGATAAACAGTGCGGTTTCACAGGTTGCAGGTAAGAATATCCAGACGGCATCCCCGAAGTCAGAGGTTTTGGCAGAGCAGCCTGACGGCAGGAAGGAGAGCCCGAAGGATGAACTTAAGCTTTCGGCGGGCTGGCCGAAGCAGGCGGTGCTTAGAAAAGCGGTGATTGAAGAGCTTTTTACACTACAGAAGGATTTTTCGAAAGTTCATATATTCATAGGAACAGGGATAGACGAAAGTAATCTGGCGGAACTGGCAGCCGGCCTTGGAGAAGGAAAGCATCTTATCGTATCGGACGATTGGCTCCGGCAGATGGGGCAGGATGCCGAGTCTCTGGAAAAGGGAAAGGCGGTTCTTAAGCAGGTGCTTGCGCAGCTTTCGAAAGACGGCGAAGGGTTTGTTTCGCAGGGGGCGCATGTGGGCCTGGACGGAGTGAGAATGTGGGCGGCCAAGGAGCCGGCCGTCGGCGGGGAGGAGAAGGAAGACCCGTTTGCAGAAGAAAAGCGTATGATTGAGCAGATGAACAAGATGACGGAGGAGATGAAGGCTGCTAAGAACAAAAGCCGTATCCGGGTGTCGTCCTCCGCATTTTCCGTATCCGGAATCTATGCGCGGCTGGCGGGAGCCACTTCTAAAGCCCAGGTCCGTTCGGCGATGGGAGAGGCCAGACGCAGCATGGGAACGCTCCGTATGGTGGCAAGTCTTGGAAATCAGAAGGAAAAAGCAAAAGCGCGCGCAGCGCTTAGCTCCGTCCAGAAGGTGCTGGTCCGGGGGAGCCGTAAGATACGCCGTCTGAATGAAGAAGAGCTTGCAAAGCTGAAGAGAAAGAAGACGACGGAAAAGAAGAAGGCCGAGAAGCTGAAGGCTGAACTGCAGAAGAAAAAGAATGCGCGAAAGCTGGCTGACAGAGGAATTGCCTTAGAAGGCCATCTTGCGGATGTAAACCATGCGTTCCAGTTCAGAAACAGGGACGAAGAGGAAAGGTATATGGATTATTCGCCGTATAGCGTATCGCCTGAGGTTTCTGTGCCGGTTGATACAATGCCGGCAGGCGCAGATATTTCCGGAGGGCTTTCGGCGGCTGATATCGTCATTTCAGAACCGGTTGTACTTGGTTAGCCGTATAGGACGGGAGAAAGACAAAGTGTCTTAAAGGAGAAAAAGAATGAGCGTTTTATTTGTGGAATATCCAAAATGCAGCACATGCAGGAAAGCGAAGGAGTGGCTTTTGACGAATGGAATTGATTTTTCCCCGCGGCATATTGTGGAGGAGAATCCGAAAAAAGAGGAGCTATCTGAATGGCATAAAAGAAGCGGACTTGGGATAAAACGGTTTGTTAACACCAGCGGCATGAAGTACAGAGAGCTGGGACTGAAGGATAAGCTTCCGAAGATGACGGAGGAAGAAATCTATGAGCTTTTAGAGACGGACGGCATGCTGGTAAAACGTCCGGTGCTTGTAGGAGAGGATTTTGTGCTTACAGGTTTTAAGGAAGCGGAATGGAGAGAAAAACTGAACGTGTGACGTGGTTATTTTGCGGACGGTAGTAAGCTTGCGCTATTTTGGCTTACTATACAGTCCGCATTTTTTGTGTCATCCCAGCGCCACATCCAGAACCATCATCAGCGTAAAGCCTAAGGCGACGCCGATTGTCCCGATATTGGAGTGTTTCCCGTTCTGTGATTCCGGTATCAGTTCCTCCACGACCACATAAATCATGGCGCCGGCAGCGAACGCCAGCATGTACGGGAGAATGCGTGTGATGCATTCTGCGAGCAGGATGGTTAGCGCTCCGCCTAACGGTTCTACAATGCCGGATAATACTCCGTAAGTAAATGCCCGTCTGCGGGATGTGCCTTCGCTTCGGAGAGGCATGGAGATAATTGCCCCTTCAGGAAAATTTTGGATGGCAATGCCTACGGACAGGATAAATGCTCCTGCCAGAGTGATACCTGTATTGCCAAGCAGCGCTCCGGCAAGTGTAACGCCTACTGCCATGCCTTCCGGAAGATTGTGGAGTGTTACCGCAAATACCAGCATTGTTGTGCGGGAAAGCTTTGCGGGCATGCCCTCCGGCGTATCGCTTCCTTTATGAAGATGGGGAATCAGGCTGTCTAGTAGAAGCAGGAACGCTATGCCAAGCAGGAAACCCGCCGCTGCCGGTATCCAGCCTGCAATGTCCTGTTCTTTGGAAAGCTCGATTGCCGGAATCAATAAGGACCATACGGAGGCCGCAATCATGACTCCTGAAGCAAATCCCAGGAGAAGCTTTTCTACCTTCGCATTCATCTTCCCGCGCATAAAAAATACCATCGCCGAACCGAGCGATGTTCCAAGAAACGGAATCATCAAAATCAAAAACGCCTGCACATCTATCACCTTCTAACTATAATTGCCCACGAGTCTCAGTATTATTATATTCCCGTGACGAAGAAATGTTATTCGAAAGGGAATATATTCCAATTATACATAATTTCCAGGAAAAATGCAAATAATGATAATTGTTCTCAAAAACATACAAGCAGGAGCCTTGACATGCATCCGGCTGTAAGGTATCTTATTACTCGTCAGAAAGGACAAAACAAAATTGGATAAAAGGTTACTTTTCACAGTGCGGTGAAAGCAGAATGGAGGGATTTATGAGACAGGAGTGGACATCATTTAACGGCGGAGTCTGGGAGGAAGAGATTAATGTCCGGG
>CAJTUQ010000002.1:64281-83552 GCA_910579335.1 uncultured Dorea sp.
TACTCCGTATGACGGGGACGAATCATTTCTCGCGGGTCCTACGCAGGCGACAAAAGAGCTTTGGGAGCAGGTTATGAAGCTGTCAGAAGAGGAGCGCAGGGCAGGCGGGGTGCTTGATATGGACACGAAAATCGTATCCGGTATCACTTCCCACGGACCGGGGTATTTAGATAAAGGCAAGGAGAAGATTTTCGGGCTTCAGACGGACAAGCCCTTTAAGCGCGCCTTGCAGCCTTACGGAGGTATACGGATGGCAGTAAAGGCATGTGAGGATAATGGCTATCATGTAGACCCGCAAATCGTGGACTTTTTTATGAAACACAGAAAAACCCACAATGACGGTGTATTTGACGCATATACTCCGGAGATGCGGGCGTGCCGTTCCAGCCATATCATTACCGGCCTGCCGGATGCATACGGGCGCGGGCGCATTATCGGGGACTACAGGCGCGTAGCGCTCTACGGGCTTGACCGTCTTATCGAAGACAAAAAGCGGCAGAAGGACGGGACGAGAATCATTATGTATTCGGATGTTACAAGGCAGCGGGAGGAACTCTCTGAGCAGATTAAGGCGCTGATGGAGTTAAAGGAGCTTGGCTCTATCTACGGATTCGACATCTCCCGTCCGGCGGCAAACGTTAAGGAAGCGATTCAGTGGATGTACTTCGGCTATCTGGCGGCAATCAAGGAGCAGAACGGGGCGGCCATGTCGCTGGGGCGTACTTCCACGTTTATCGATATATATTCGGAGAGGGACCTGGCAGCCGGTACATTTACGGAGGAAGAGATTCAGGAATTTGTAGATCATTTTGTAATGAAGCTGAGGCTTGTTAAGTTTGCAAGGACGCCGGAGTACAACGCTCTTTTTTCCGGAGACCCGACGTGGGTTACAGAATCCATCGGTGGAATGGGGATTGACGGGCGTTCTATGGTTACGAAGATGTCTTTTCGGTATCTTCATACGCTGTCGAATCTTGGAACTGCACCGGAGCCGAATCTTACCGTACTGTGGTCGGTAAGGCTTCCGGAAAATTTTAAGCGGTTTTGTGCCAGGACTTCTATTATGTCGTCTTCCATACAGTATGAAAACGACGATTTGATGCGCGTGACGCATGGGGATGACTATGCAATCGCCTGCTGTGTATCTTCTATGCGCATCGGCAAGGAAATGCAGTTTTTCGGTGCGAGGGCCAATCTTGCGAAATGCCTGCTTTATGCGATTAACGGCGGCGTGGATGAGATTTCAAAGAAGCAGGTGGGTCCGAAGTATCGTCCGATTACTTCCGAATATCTTGATTATGATGAGGTTATGGAACGGTTTGACGATATGATGAAATGGCTGGCGCAGGTATATGTGAACACGCTTAACGTCATCCACTATATGCATGATAAGTACTGCTATGAGCGTATCCAGATGGCGCTTCACGACAAGAAGGTGACAAGATGGTTTGCGACGGGCATTGCGGGGCTTTCTGTAGTGGCGGATTCCCTCTCTGCAATCAAGTATGCAAAGGTTAAGACGATTCGTGATGAGAATGGCATTGTAATTGATTATGAGGTTGAGGGAGATTTCCCGAAATACGGGAATGATGACGACAGGGCGGATAATATCGCATATGACGTCGTGCGCGACTTTATGCATTATATTAAAGGGAACCACACGTACAGAGGCGGTATCCCTACGACCTCCATTCTTACGATTACGTCAAATGTGGTATATGGGAAAAATACCGGCTCGACGCCCGACGGACGTAAGGCGGGAGATGCATTTGCACCGGGCGCCAATCCGATGCACCACAGGGACAGCAAAGGAGCCGTGGCATCCTTAAGCTCGGTGTCAAAGCTGCCGTTTAAGGATGCGCAGGACGGTATTTCAAATACATTTTCCATCATCCCAGGCGCACTCGGAAAGGAAGATGCGGTATTGTTTGACGAGCTCAGCCTGGATGATCTGAGCTTTTCTATGGAGCCGGACTGCGCATGTGAGGAGTGGTCCGCCGCAGATGACAGAGACGAGTAAAGGAGCGCAGCGGGCAAGAGTTTGGCCCGGAGAGCGATTTATAGATTTAGAAGGAGGATATGATTATGAATATCAGCGAGGCACAGGTAGACAACTTAGTACAATTGATTGACGGTTACGCCGAGAAGGGCGGGCATCATCTGAATGTAAATGTATTTACGAAGGAAACTCTTTTAGATGCGCAGGCGCATCCGGAAAAATATCCCCAGCTTACCGTCCGGGTATCCGGGTATGCGGTGAATTTTAACAAGCTGACGAAGGAGCAGCAGGACGAGGTTATTTCAAGAACCTTCCATGAAGGGATGTAGCATGTAAGGAAGGGGAAGGCAATGAATGATATGGGAAAGAATATGACCGGATATATTCATTCTATCGAAAGCTTCGGGACCGTGGACGGTCCCGGAGTTCGTTTTGTTGTATTTTTCCAGGGATGCCCGATGCGCTGCAAGTACTGTCACAATCCTGATACGTGGGCGGCAGCCGGCGGGAGCAAAAGGACGGTGGGGGAGCTTTTGGAGGAATACGGGCGCAATCAGGCGTTCTACCGGGGCGGAGGGCTTACGGCGACCGGCGGAGAGCCGTTGATGCAGCTTGCGTTTCTGACAGAGCTGTTCTCGGAGGCGAAAAAGAGAGGAATCCATACATGCCTCGATACATCGGGGATTCTATACAGCGACAGAAAAAAAGAGGAGTTCCATAGGCTGTTTGCCGTGACGGACCTGGTGCTTCTCGACGTAAAACACAGTTCGGGAGAAGGCCATCTCAAGCTTACGTCAAAAGAGCAGGGGCCTGTGCTGGCATTTGCAAAGGCGCTTGAAAATGCGGCGGTTCCGGTAATCGTCCGGCATGTAGCGGTACCGGGGATAACAGACGGGGAGGATGAGCTTAGGGAGCTGGGCCGCCTGATTGGAAGGTGGACGAATCTGAAAGGGCTTGAGGTGCTCGCTTATCACACAATGGGAGTATCCAAATACAGGGAGCTGGGGCTTTCGTATCCCCTTGAAGGGATTGACGATATGAGACCGGAGAAAGCAAAGGAAGCGAGGGAGAAGGTTCTGGAGGGAATCCGTTTGGTGAGAGGAAAAAAGTAAAAAAACCGTTTTGTCGGTAAAATATGAAATGATTGAATAGGAACTTTTATCCGCACGCAAAATATGATAGAATAATCTTTAACTGTATGGATGTAATTTTATTAAATGCCAAGGAGGAAGTGTGATGTATTCATTTGACGAGATTAAAAATGCCGACCCGGAGATTGCGCAGGCAATCACGGATGAGATGGAGCGCCAAAATTCCCATATAGAACTGATAGCGTCAGAAAACTGGGTGAGCAAGGCTGTCATGGCGGCGATGGGAAGCCCGCTGACAAATAAATATGCGGAAGGCTATCCGGGAAAGAGGTATTACGGAGGCTGCCAGTGCGTGGACGTGGTTGAAGATCTGGCAAGAGACAGGGCGAAGAAACTATTTGGGTGCGATTATGCAAACGTACAGCCCCATTCCGGGGCGCAGGCTAATATGGCCGTATTTTTTGCGCTTTTGCAGCCGGGAGATAAAATTCTGGGAATGAATCTTGACCACGGCGGGCATTTGACGCACGGTTCTCCTGTCAATATGTCCGGCTCATATTTTGAGACGTCCTTTTACGGCGTCAATGATGAAGGCGTTATAGACTATGATGTTGTCAGAAAGACGGCGCTTGAGGAAAAGCCAAAGCTTATCATTGCCGGAGCAAGCGCATATGCGCGGACAATTGATTTTAAGAGATTCCGTGAGATTGCGGATGAAGTGCAAGCCTATCTTATGGTAGATATGGCGCATATCGCCGGGCTTGTGGCGGCAGGCCTTCATCCAAGCCCGATTCCCTATGCAGATGTGGTGACGACAACGACCCACAAAACGCTGAGAGGCCCCAGGGGGGGATTGATTTTGTGCAATCAGGCGGCGGCGGAGAAGTTTAATTTTAACAAAGCCGTATTTCCGGGAACACAGGGAGGACCGCTTGAGCATGTAATCGCGGGCAAGGCAGTGTGCTTTAAAGAAGCGCTGCAGCCGGAATTTAAAGAATATCAAAAGCAGATAGTAAAGAATGCCCAGGCTCTGTGCAGCGGACTGATGAAGCGGGGCGTAAAAATCGTGTCCGGCGGAACGGACAACCATCTGATGCTTGTTGATCTGAGTAAAGAGACGGTGACGGGAAAGGAACTTGAAAGACGTCTGGATGAAGCGCATATTACCTGCAATAAAAATACCATTCCCAATGACCCTCGTTCGCCGTTCGTTACAAGCGGCGTGCGTCTCGGCACTCCGGCGGTTACGACCCGCGGAATGAAGGAGGAGGACATGGACGTTATCGCCGAGGCGGTGGCGATGGTCATTAAGAGTGAAGATGCCGTAGAAAAAGCGAAAAATCTTGTAAAGGAATTGACAGATAAGTACCCGCTTATTTAAAGGATAAAAAATTAAATTTACCTCTTTTCAAATTCTGCATTTTGTTGTATTATAGAAAGGCACCACAATATATAGTGTGTGAAGTGATATAAAAAACCAATATTTTGTAGAATATAGTTTCGGGGGTCAAGAGAGCGAATGGAAGTAAAAACAAATGTAATTAAGCGTAATGGTGAAGAGGTTGGGTTTAATCTGGATAAAATCGTCAATGCAATCAAGGCGGCCAACCGGGAAGTGGATAAGCTCCATCAGATGAATGAATACCAGGTGATGGCCATTGCGGATACGATTGCGCAGAAAGTGCAGGAGATGAGACATGCGGTGCATGTGGAAGATATTCAGGATATGGTTGAGACCGGCATCATGGAGATGAGAGGCTACGAGGTGGCTCAAAAATATGTGCGCTACCGTTATAAGCGCGAGCTCACCCGCAAATCCAATACGACTGACAATGGCATCCTTGCTTTGATTGAGCACTTGAATGAAGAGGTGAACCAGGAAAATTCCAATAAAAACCCGGTTATCAATTCCACGCAGCGGGATTATATGGCCGGCGAGGTCAGCAAGGATTTATCGAAAAGAGTGCTTCTGCCGGAGGAAGTGGTACAAGCGCATGAGGCAGGCATTATACATTTTCACGACTCCGATTATTTTGCCCAGAAGGAGCATAACTGTGATTTGATTAATCTGGAGGATATGCTGCAGAACGGTACGGTTATCAGTGAGACGATGATTGAAAAGCCCCATAGCTTTTCCACGGCCTGCAATGTGGCTACGCAGATTGTCGCGCAGGTTGCCAGCAACCAGTACGGCGGACAGTCCTTTTCTCTGGCGCATCTGGCTCCGTTTGTAGATATCAGCAGGAGAAAGATACGCAGTGCGGTCGTTGAGGAGAGAAAGGACTGCAGGGAGAGCCTGGATAAAGAGATTATCGACCGGGTTACGGAAAGAAGGCTGCGCGAAGAGATTAAGAGCGGAATCCAGACGATTCAGTATCAGTTGATTACGCTTATGACGTGTAACGGGCAGGCTCCGTTTGTGACTATATTTATGTATCTGGACGAGGTGGAAGAGGGACAGGGCAGGGAAGACCTTGCCATGATTATAGAGGAAGTCCTGATTCAGAGGATGCAGGGCGTGAAAAATGAGGCGGGAGTTTGGATTACACCGGCGTTTCCGAAGCTGATTTATGTGTTGGACGAGGATAATGTATCGTCCGATTCCAGATACTGGTATCTGACGGAGCTTGCTGCGAGATGTACGGCCAAGCGGATGGTGCCCGATTATATCTCCGCCAAGATAATGAAAGAACTCAAGCAGGGCGAGGTATACACTTGCATGGGATGCCGTTCTTTCCTTACGGTAGAGGATTCACAGAGAAATGAAGACGGGAGCCATAAGTTTTACGGAAGATTCAATCAGGGAGTCGTGACAATCAACCTTGTTGACGTGGCATGTTCCTCCGAGGGAAACATGGAGCGTTTTTGGGAGATTCTGGACGAGCGTTTGGAATTGTGCCACAGGGCGCTGCGCTGCCGCCATGAAAGGCTTCTTGGGACGATATCCGACGTGGCTCCGATTCTGTGGCAGAACGGTGCGCTGGCGCGGCTTAAAAAGGGCGAGCCCATCGACAAGCTTTTGTACAACGGGTATTCCACGATTTCTTTGGGATATGCGGGACTTTATGAGATGTGCGTGCGCATGCTGGGCAAATCCCATACAGACCCGGAGGCGAGACCGTTTGCGCTGTCGGTTATGCAGAGGCTGAACGATAAGTGCAAGGAGTGGAAGCAGGCGGAGAATATCAGCTATTCGGTATACGGGACGCCGATGGAATCTACTACGTACAAGTTTGCAAAGTGCCTGCAGAAGCGTTTCGGGATTATTCCGGGAGTTACGGATAAGAACTATATTACGAACAGCTACCATGTACATGTATCAGAAGAAATCGATGCATTCAGCAAGCTGAAATTCGAAGCGGATTTCCAGAAGCTGTCTCCTGGCGGGGCAATCAGCTATGTGGAGGTCCCGAATATGCAGAATAATATTCCGGCGGTAGTCTCCGTTATGAGATTTATATACGACAATATTATGTATGCGGAGCTGAATACGAAGAGCGATTTCTGTGAAACATGCGGATATAACGGTGAGATTTTGATTAAAGAGGATGAAGCGGGCAAGCTTGTGTGGGAGTGTCCGAACTGCGGAAACCGGGACCAGAACCATATGTTTGTGGCTAGACGGACCTGCGGATATATCGGGACGCAGTTCTGGAATCAGGGCAGGACTCAGGAGATAAAGGATAGAGTTTTGCATCTGTAGATTACAATATGAGGAACAGTGCATGTCCTGGTATCCGGGGCATGCACTTTTTATCTGCCGGACTTTAGTGCGGATGTTTGAAAGCGGAGAGAGGATTATGAATTACGGGAATATAAAAGAGTGCGATATTGCGGACGGGCCGGGAGTGAGAGTAAGTTTATTTGTGTCAGGGTGCCGCCATCACTGCAAGGGCTGTTTTAATGCCGAGACTTGGGACTTTGGCTATGGGCGGCCATATACGAAAGAGACGGAGGATAAGATTATCCGGCTTCTTTCACCGGATTATATACAAGGCCTTACGCTTCTTGGGGGAGAGCCTTTTGAACCGGAAAACCAGAGAGAGCTGGTGAAGCTGTTAAGAAGAGTAAAGAAGGAATATCCGCAGAAAGATATCTGGAGCTATTCCGGGTATCTTTATGATGTTGATATGATAGAAGGCGGCAGGGCATATACAGAGGTTACAGAGGAGATGCTCTCTTATCTGGACGTGCTGGTGGACGGTCCCTTTATTGAAGCCCAGAGAGATATCACGCTTAAGTTCAGAGGGAGCAGGAACCAGCGGGTGATACGGCTTGAAGCGGGACGAGACGCAGGGAGGCTGTACGAGACGTAGGGAGAAGCATGCGGGTTTGCGCCTGTTGGATGGAGAGAGGATAAAAACAGATACGGGAAACTATGGTCCGGGCTGGTATCAAGCAGTCCGGATTTTTTTATGCCCTGAGACGCTATCAAAAAAATATGAACCTATATAATAAAAAAACAAACTATTTTAAGCCGGAAAACAAGTATTATATAAGTATAAGGGAGGACAGGCAGGTGAATGGAGTGGAAAAAATCAAGATATTTCTTGTAGAGGATGAGATTGTTATAAGAAACGGAATTAAAAACAGTATCGAGTGGGAAAAGGAAGGCTATGAATTTGTGGGTGAGGCAAGTGACGGCGAGCTTGCCTATCCGATGATTTTAAAGGAGAGGCCGGACATTCTGATTACGGATATCCGGATGCCGTTTATGGACGGGCTGGAGTTAAGCCGGCTTGTAAAGCAGGAGCTTCCGGATATCCGGATACTTATCCTGAGCGGATACGATGAATTTGATTATGCGAAGGAGGCAATCAGGCTCGGAGTCACGGAATATCTTTTAAAGCCGGTGAGCGCCTTTAAGCTTTTGGAATCGCTAAAAAAAGTCAGTTCTCTTATCCAGCAGGAGAGGGAGGAGCGTAAGCTCCTTAAACGTTATGCGGAGGATATGAAGGAAAATACGGAGCATGAAAAGATGAAGTTTTTTGTGCAGCTCATATCAGGAGGGCTTTCCACGGCAGATGCCATTGATTCCGGCCGACAGTACGGCATGAACCTGAGCGCCCAGGTATATGAAATCATTTTGTTTAAGCTATTTGGAGGGATAGGGGTAAAGGAGCATGCCGATTCCGTGGTGGATGCGTGCGAGTGTCTGGAAGAGCTGACAGGAAGGATACCGTATATTTACATTTTTCAGAGAGGAATCGACGGATGGGCTTTTTTACTGACTGCGGAGGATATGCAGCAGATGGAGCAGAGGACGGACCGTCTTGCAGGACGTATAAGACAGCTGATGGACAATTACGGCGATTTAGAATACTTTGGCGGAATCGGAAGTCCGGTAATGAGGCTCAGGGAGCTTCCGAAGTCCTTTTGCGAGGCGGACCATGCGTTCTCCGGAAGGTTCTTAAGCAGGCTGAACCGCATTGTCCGTGTAAGTGAGCTGGAAGGCATGCAGGAGCTTGGCTCTTTTGAAGTGAGGGAGTTCGGGGAATTTGAACGGACGCGGGAGTCGGTTGAAAAATTTCTGAATAACGGGACTCAGGAGGAGATAGAAGGATTCACAAAGGTATATATGAAGGAAATGCCGGAGGATAATTTCAAATCTCTTCTGATGCGGCAATATATCGTTATGGACGTATACATAGTCATCATGTCATTCTGTGAGAAAATGGGAATTTCTGATGATGATTTTCAAAAAGAAGCGGAGAGCTTCAAAGCCGCTATCCAGAATATACACACGGCGGCGGAAATGCAGGAATATATGCGCCGTTTTCTCTACCGGGCGCTTGAGCTTCGGGACATGATAAGCGGGCGGAGGTATTCGGATATCATCGGGGCGGCAAAAGAAAAAATAGAGAGCACATATATGCTGGAGGAAATATCCCTCAATACGGTAGCCGCAGGAGTAGGAATGAGCCCAAGCTATTTCAGCTCCGTATTCAGCAGAGAGATGGGGAAAACCTTCGTGGAATATTTGACAGAAATCCGGATGGACAAAGCAAAGGAGCTTTTGATGTGCTCTTCTTTGAAAACTTCAGAAATCGGTTATGAGGTGGGGTATAAGGACCCGCATTATTTCAGCTACCTGTTTAAGAAGACCCAGGGGTGTTCGCCGAAGGATTACCGTGCAAGAAGAAAGGAATAAAAAGATATGAGAAAGCACTTGAAGACATCTTTGAACCAGAGGATGATAATGATTTCCCTTACCGTGTTTATGCCGATGCTCTTTGTGATGATTTATCTATTAGTTTCGCTGTCGAATGCAACGGACGCTTACAGTGAGATTACCCACAACATCGTATATGCAAACCAGTATACGCAGGATTTTAAAGGCCGCATCGATTATAGCATGTACATGGCTGTCATCAACCAGAAAAGCGTCGACGAGTTGGGGGACGGCGAAATGCTTGTAAACGGTTACGTCACAGTGAATCCTTATAAATATATCGACGAGATGGAGCGTGCGTGCGACCGGATGTCTGAGTGGGCGACAGTGGCTACAAGCCGCAACCGTATCAGGCGCGTAAAAAACACGCTGCGCTCTCTTGAAAAATGTGTGGAAACGCTGGAGGCAGGAAAACACGGCGACTGGATGTATCAGGAACAGATGGAATATTTCGACGGAAACATTAAGAACCTGACTACGCTGATTCGGGAAGGGATACAGGATTACATATACATAGAAACGACAAATTATGAAAATGTCAGAGAGGCGCTGGACGTGAAGATGCGCCAGAGCTTTATGGTATGCGGCATGGTATCCGTATTTGCAATCTTTGTAGCCGGTTATATGACGATTCAGGCGACAAGAAGCGTCACGGTGCCTATCCGGGAACTCTGCGACATGACAGAGAAGGTGGCGGAGGGTGATTTTTCCGTCCGGACGAGGAAAGCGGATATGGACGAAATAGGCGTGCTGTCTCAGAGCTTTAATGAGATGACGGAGGAAATAGGAACATTAGTCGAGGACATCAAGCAGCAGCAGGTGAACCTCCATCTTACGGAGACAAAGCTTTTACAGGCGCAGATTAACCCGCACTTTTTATATAATACGCTGGACACGATTGTCTGGCTGGCGGAGGAGCACAAGACAAATGAAGTAGTCAATATGGTCACGGCGCTTTCCAGTTTTTTCCGGACGACGCTTAGCAAGGGCAGGGATTTTATCACGGTTGAGGAAGAGGAGTCCCATATCCGAAGCTATTTGGAAATCCAGCAGTTTCGATATCAGGATATTTTAGACTACCGTATAGAAATCAATGAAGAACTGCGCGGATATGTACTGCCGAAACTGACGCTGCAGCCATTGGTGGAAAATGCCTTGTATCATGGCATTAAGAATAAGAGAGGAAAGGGAATGATATGGATTACCGGAGAGAAGGACGGCGAGGCTATGATTTTCAAGGTGCGCGACAACGGAAAAGGCATGACGGCAGAAAGGCTTGCACAGCTGCGAAGCAATATACAAAAAGAAAAGCCGGATAACAATGTAAACAGCTTTGGAGTTATAAATGTTAACCAGAGGATACGCCATTATTATGGAAAGGAGTACGGCCTGACCTATGCAAGCCGTCCGGATAAAGGAACAGAGGTGACTGTGCGGATGCGTGCGGAAAATATTCAACCTTTTGTGTAAAAAATCAAACTTTTAATAAAAAATCATAAAAAAATGTAAAAACTGGAAATGAATTTCTGTTTATCGTTTGTTCATAATATTTTAACATATTATCAAGATGATTGACGCGTAGTCAACCAAAGAAAAAGGAGGATATGAGAATGAAAAGAAAATTAATAGCAGCTTTGATGGCTACAGCAATGACTGCTGCACTTGCAGTTGGATGCGGCGGGAATGGCGGCGGCAGTTCTTCCGAAGGTTCCGACGAGGGCTCCAAAGAGGGCGGCAGTGATGTGATTACGGTTGGTTTTGCACAGGTTGGCGCTGAGTCCGACTGGCGTACGGCGAACTCTGAATCTATGAAGGAGACGTTCAGCGAGGCAAACGGATATGAGCTTATCTTTGACGACGCTCAGCAGAAGCAGGAGAACCAGATTACGGCAATCCGCAACTTCATCCAGCAGGAAGTTGATTACATAGTTCTTGCACCTGTTACAGAGACAGGATGGGATACCGTTCTTCAGGAAGCGAAGGATGCGGACATCCCGGTTATTACAGTTGACCGTATGGTAGACGTGTCTGACGACAGCTTGTTTGTGTCTTATGTAGGCGGAAACTTCCAGCTTGAGGGCGCTAAGGCGTGCGAGTGGCTGAAGGCATATGCAGACGCCAAAGGATTGAAAGAGCTGAATATTGCGCACATTCAGGGGACAATCGGCGCATCTGCACAGATTGGCCGTACAGAGGGTCTTGAGAATGCGGCAAAAGAGTACGGATGGAACATCGTGGCTCAGCAGACCGGCGAGTTTACACAGGCAAAGGGACAGGAAGTTATGGAGTCCATGTTAAAGCAGCATGATAACATCAACGTTGTATACTGTGAGAACGACAACGAGGCATTCGGAGCTATCGATGCAATCAAGGCGGCAGGAAAGACAGTCGGCCCGGACGGAGACATCCTTGTAATTTCTTTTGATACAGTTAAGGCTGGCATCGAGGCTACCTTGTCAGGCGACATTATCTGTAACGTAGAGTGCAACCCGCTTCACGGACCGCGCGTGGCAGAGCTTATTAAAAAGCTTGAGGCAGGCGAGGAGCTTGAAAAGATTGCATATGTAGATGAAGGAATCTATGCGCACGGCGCAGATGTTGCCAAGGTTACAGTTGACGGAACGGATTACGAGGTAACGGAAGTAACACAGGAAGTTATCGACGGACGTAAATACTAAAAAGCATCTTTCTAAGAATGCGATAGGAAATGGAGATTTCCTGTTTGAGTAAAAGGGCGCGGCAGGACAGGAGGGAAAAGACCCGACATTCTGCGGCGCTCTCTTTACGTCCAAAACAGGAAATTTACGGGTAGAAAGGAAAGCAGGTGAGCCTGATATGGAACAAAATATTGTATTGACCATGCGGGATATTTCCAAGACGTTTCCGGGTGTAAAAGCTTTGCAGCACGTGGATTTTACTCTCAGGGAGGGTGAGATCCATGCGCTGATGGGAGAGAACGGAGCGGGGAAATCCACATTGATTAAGGTTCTTACCGGCGTACATGATTTTGAGGCCGGCGAGATTAAAATGGCGGGAAACAATGCGCCCATTGTCAACAAGTCGCCTCAGGATGCGCAGAATAACGGAATCAGTACCGTGTATCAGGAGGTAAACCTTTGTCCGAACCTTACGGTCGCAGAAAACCTTTTTATCGGCCGTGAGACGAGAAAAGCAGGATTTATCGACTGGAAAACGATGAATAAAAAGTCTTCGGAACTGCTGAAGAGTCTTGATATAGATGCCGGCGCGACGGATAAGCTTGAGGAATGCTCGCTGGCAAAACAGCAGATGATAGCCATCGCGCGTGCAGTTGATATGAAATGTAAGGTGCTGATTCTCGATGAGCCGACCTCTTCGCTGGATGACGATGAGGTTGAAAAGCTGTTTGTACTTATGAGAAAACTTCGGGGAGAGGGCGTCGGCATTATATTTGTAACTCATTTTCTTGAGCAGGTATATGCGGTATGCGACCGTATTACCGTATTAAGAAATGGAGAGCTGGTGGGCGAATATGAGACAAAGGACCTTCCGAGAGTGATGCTTGTGGCAAAGATGATGGGGAAGGACTTTGACGACTTGGCGGACATCAAGAGCGCCCACGGTGAGCTTAAGGAGTTTATCCCGGTAGTTGAGGCGGAGGGAATCGGAAGAAAGGGAAGCATAAAGCCGTTTGATTTCGCCGTTCATAAAGGAGAAGTCGTAGGTCTTACGGGACTTTTGGGTTCCGGGCGTTCTGAGCTTGTGCGTGCAATCTACGGTGCGGATAAGCCGGACAGCGGGAAGCTTAAGGTGAACGGAAAGGAAACAAAAATCAATACGCCTCTTGACGCCATGAAACTTGGTATGGCATATCTGCCGGAGGACAGGAAAAAAGACGGAATTATCGCGGACTTGTCCGTGAGGGAGAACATTATCATTGCGCTTCAGGCAAAAAAGGGCATGTTTCATCTGATGAGCCGAAAAGAAATGGAAGAGGCGGCGGACAAATATATTGAGATGCTGCAGGTAAAGACGGCGGGCCGTGAGACGCCGATTAAAAGTCTTTCGGGAGGGAACCAGCAGAAGGTTATTATCGGAAGATGGCTTTTGACAAATCCGGAATATCTGATTCTTGACGAGCCGACCCGTGGTATTGACATCGGGACAAAGACAGAGATACAGAAGCTGGTGCTTGATTTGGCGGACAAGGGAATGGCCGTGACATTTATTTCTTCAGAGGTGGAAGAGATGCTCCGTACGTGTTCCCGCATGGGCGTGCTGAGGGATGGACGGAAAGTGGGCGAGCTCTCAGGAGATGAGCTTACCCAGGAAGGTATTATGAAAGCGATTGCAGGAGGTGAGGGCGATGAATAAAAATGGTTTTGACATGAAAAAGCTTACATCTATGCGCTTATTCCTGCCAATCGTATGTCTGATTGCCATGCTGATTGTGGCGGCGGTTACGATTCCGGGGTTCTTTAAAATCTCCATTACAAACGGAGTGCTCTACGGATATCCGATAGATGTTGTAAACCGTGCATCGGAGCTTGCGATTCTGGCAGTCGGCATGACGCTTGTTACGGCGGCTTCCGGCGGGCAGGACATCAGCGTGGGTGCGGTGATGGCGGTTGCAGGCGCAGTGTGCTGCCAGATTCTTTCCGGCGGAGAGGTGTCTGTCACAAAGCTTGCGGCACCGCTTCTTTTGGCGATGCTGGCAGGTATTGTCGTAGCAGGAGTATGCGGACTGTTTAACGGAGTATTAGTGTCGTATCTAGATATCCAGCCGATGGTTGCAACGCTGATTTTATTTACCGCAGGACGCGGAATTGCGCAGCTGGTTACAAAGGGACAGATTACGTATGTCCGTGTAGATTCTTATATGGTGGCGGGCGGATATGTGGGCGCAGTTCCGACACCGATTATTATTGCGGCGATCGTAGTTGTAATTGCGTATGTTGTATTAAAGAAGACGGCGCTGGGACTTTACATTGAAAGTGTCGGCATCAATGGCAACGCCTCCCGTCTTGTCGGATTAAATTCCAGAAGGATAAAGCTTCTTACCTATGTGCTTTGCGGGCTTTTGGCGGGCGTTGCGGGAATCGTGGCATCCAGCCGCATCTACTCCGCAGATGCCAACAATCTGGGCTTAAACCTTGAGATGGACGCAATTCTTGCAGTTGCGCTGGGCGGCAATATCTTAAGCGGCGGCAAGTTCAGCCTGATGGGTTCCGTTATCGGGGCAGCGACGATTCAGACGTTGTCGACTTCATTGTATGCGATGGGCGTGTCAGGAGATCAGCTGCCGGTATACAAAGCAATTGTCGTTATCATCATCGTTGTACTGCAAAGTCCGGTATTTAAAAAATACACGGCCGGACTGAAGGCAAAGAAAACCGTGCCGAAAGCAGCGGCGGAAGGAGGTAATCAGTAATGGGCAAGAATAAGAGAAAAATAAGCGGAACGGGCTTTCTGCTCCTGATTACGGTAATCCTGTTTGCTGTTATGTACGCTGCGGGGATGATTGTTTTTTCAGATAAAGGATTTGCAAAGCCGCAGATGTTTTTTAATCTGTTTATCACAAATGCCGGGCTCCTTGTCATCAGTATGGGGCTGACGGTCGTGATGATCTCCGGCGGTATTGATATATCCGTTGGTTCCGTGACGGCTCTTGTGTGTATGGCGGCTGCGTATTCTATGGAGAATATGGGGATGAGCGCCTATACCGCAGTGGTTATAGCGCTTGGCATCGGAGTCGCTTACGGTCTTGTGCAGGGGCTTCTGGTGGCGTATCTGGAGATTCAGCCCTTTATCGTTACGCTGGCGGGCCTGTTCTTCGGGCGCGGCATGACGGCTGTCATCAGCAAAGAGATGATTTCTATTAAAAATGAAACATTTCTTGCATGGGCAAACTATAAAATCTATCTTCCCATCGGCTCATACAGCCGGAGAGGGAAATTCCTGCCGGCCTATATCTACCCGACGGTAGTGATAGCACTCATTATCGTGGTAATCATCATACTGGTGATGAAATTCACAAAATTCGGCCGCAGCGTATATGCGGTGGGCGGAAATGCACAGAGCGCCATGATGATGGGGCTGGACGTAAAGAAAACGAAACTGAAAGCATACATTTTAGACGGAGTGCTGGCGGGCTGCGGCGGATTCCTGTTCTGTTTGAACAGCTGCGCCGGATTCGTGGAGCAGGCAAAGGGACTTGAGATGGACGCCATCTCCTCGGCGGTTATCGGCGGCACGCTGCTAAGCGGCGGCGTGGGGACTCCGTTTGGAACGATTTTCGGCGTTTTGATTAAGGGAACGATTTCCAGTCTGATAACGACACAAGGAACGCTTTCAAGCTGGTGGGTGCGCATCGTGCTCTCGGCGCTTCTTTGTTTCTTCATAGTGCTGCAGTCGGTGCTGGGAAATCTAAAGAAAAAGAATTAAAACAAAATGATGACAGAAAAACAGGCGGAAACCAGGATTTTTTGAGTGTTTCCGCCTGTTTTGCAATCAGGTGTTTGAAAGAGGAATCGTTAAGGCTTCGTCAAGGCATATCCGGCTGCCAATGCCGTCGTACAGAATAATTTCAAACTCTAATACATCCATAGATTCGATTTTGGAGTAGAGCACGTTTATATGATTCATAGAAAATATTAGCCTTTTTCCCTCAAGCTCCCGTTCGCGTAAGATTTGGAGGATGCCGGTCTTGTCATAACAGTTCAGATAAACCGGACCGTATTTTTTATTGTCATTTTTTGTGCCGTCAAATTCCGCCTCTACCTGCAGGGTGAGAGAATTGTATACAAATCTTTTAAAATGAATGATTCTTCCGTCCGGCAGCAAAACGCTTTGATTCAGCTCTACATCTATTTTGTCCGGGACAAGGTTCTTTTTGGTGAGAGTAAATTCGAATACAGCTTCCGGCGCTTTATCCTGAGGCTCTTTCCAGATTTCCAGCACAGCTCGCGCCGGGAAATCCACCGTTTTCGTATCAAAGAAATAAGAGGCCGTATCCTGCAGTACGCCGTTGGCGCTGGCATACAGCTCGCTCTCTGCCGTGCAAAGGATTTCTTTCCCGTTAAGAAACAGACGCTGGATATAGGGGACTTCCTTGGAGTCGACATAATTAAAGTTCGCAGTGTACGGGCCGTCCGTATTCTTGGGGAAGACGGGTTTAAATAAGCAGGCGCTTGTGGCGGCAAATGAATCATCGAGGTCCCTCTGCCACCCCCCGTTTGAAAGGCGCGGGATTTCCTGCGTTTCTTCATAATAATAGGTGCTGTATACAGAAAGCTGGCTGCCGCTTACTGCTACGGAGTTTAAAGTGACGGAGGCGTTTTCTAGCGTTTGATTTTCATCTATGTGCAGTGCATAATCCTCAACCTGGCTGCTTACGCCCAGCATAGAGCTTAAACTGTAATGATTCGTCTCGCCGGATGCGCGTAAGTTGTCATCCTCAGGCTGCAGACAGAGGAGGATGGAGATGATGGCAATGCAGGCGGCACATCCCGCCGCAGCAAGGCGCCGGATACGCTGCTTTTTCTTGCTGGAAGCCTTACCCAGGCTTTCAAGCAGGTTCTCCCGGTATTTCCAATGTTCGTCTCTTGTAAGCGGTGTTTCGGGATAATCAGAAAAGTCGGTTGATATGTCGTTCAGCATACTGTAAAGTGTGTTTTCACCGTCTTTTTTATGTTTTTTATACATATCAATTCACCTCCCTGTTTCTCAGGCTTATAATTTTTTTCTTCCCTCTGGCTATCCTCTGATAGATGGCCGATTTTTTTATGCCGGTTTCCCGGCTTACTTCCTCTATGCCTTGTCCCTCGCAGTAGAGCTTCAGAAAAATGGAGCGGTCCTCCGCCTTCAGGCAGCTAAGCATCCGTTCCGTTTCATCCGAAAGCTCTCGTTCGATAAGGCGAAGAAGCTCCAAATCCTCTGCGCCGGCGTCACAGGAATCAAGAGAACGCTCATCCAGATATTTTTTGTATTTTCTGAGATAAGTGATGGACTGGTATCTGGCAATGCCGGCAATCCAATTTTTAAATGTACTGCGGCTCTCGTCAAACTGTGCAATGTGCTCCCATATGCGAAGCAGTACGTCGTTCAGGCATTCTTCCTGCATTTGAGGAAGACAGGACAGATGCCGCTTAATGACAGACATAAGAAGCCCGCCGTATTCTTCCAGCACAAATTCCAGTGCGCGTTCGTCCCTCGCTCTGAGACGCACAAGAAAATTATCCCTGTTAATCCGCAACTGTCTTCCCCTCCTTTCGCTAGTGTTCCTGCTTTATTCCGGATAAAAGTTTAAGCGGCTCTTTTTTCAGGCTGCTTTCTGCCATGATAAAGGCTGTTGCAAATGCAGCCGTAAATATCAGCGTTCCGGAAAACAACGAAAGAAGGATGCCCATATGGTTTTCTTTTAAAAAGTTTTCAGGAAGCACGGCCTCTTCCGCTGCCGTCCGGTTAGCACTGAAAGCGGAAGAATATCCGCTCTTACTGTTCAGCATGTCCGATGTTTTATCTGTAAACATGGCGCCTGCCGTACTTCCGATTATAACACCAATCAACACGATAAGTAAAATGCCTCCCGATAAAGATACGAGGCATTTTCCTCTTGGCACTCCGAGAGAGCGTTCAAGGGCCGTCCGCATTTTCTGCTTTGTAATAAACATATGGCAGAAGAAGATGAGGATGAGGAATGCTGTCCCGATTCCTGCGCCCAGAAGGACGACGGACATCTTGCGGGTGTTTTCGAAGCTACGTTCCAGCTCGGAGTATCCGTTGTCCTGAAACGTGATTTCCAGTCCGTCGACGCTGTTTTTTTCCCAGATTTTCCAAAAATCGTCAATGGTCCCGTTTTCAATTTGAAAGATGGTATTGCTGTCTTTCATCGGCGCATAGTTCAGAATATTGTCCGCATCGCTGTTTTCTATGGAAGCGGCAGGGACGACGACGCCGTTTTGTGGAGCCTCAAATCCGGTGAGATCCTGCATTCCGCCGGTTACTTGATAGATGCCGGCGATTTCATATTCGTTTTCCTCAAATACTTCGTAGAGGTTCCCGTCTGCATCAATAATTTTTTCGGAGATGGTCTGTTCCCCCCAGTAGGGATAATAGTAACATGCCGGGGCGGAGTAATCCGCATAGTAAAGAGGCAGCCGAAGTTTGTCTCCGGGTTTGAGCTGATTGTTGGCCGCAAATTTATTGTCTATGAGGCATACCTTCGCTCCGGAGGCATACTCTTCTTCGGTAATATCACGGCCTTCTGTAATTCCGGCGTTTCCGTTGTAAAAATACATCAAAAGCTTTGTAGCTTCGGTCGGAGTGACGGGGATGCTGTAATTCGTGATTTCAAATCCTTTCACAATATTCAGCCAGCGCTTGCCCTCGGACGTTTCATAAAATCCGTCCGTCACTTCATCAAAGAAATGCCCTTTATGCTTTTCATCCTTAATCTGCGAACCGTCCTTTTGGTACTGGGAGCCTTGGTTGGTAAGCCACGGAGTCCAGACGATAGACACGTCTTTGTATTTTTCCTTGTCAAGGATTCCCCTGTATTCAAGAGAGGAGTCCATGTAAAGTGCCATGATATAAGTTTTTCCGGCTTTTAACGGTTCGGGAGACGGATTTTCATAGTCCCAGAACCAGATCCAGGAGAGCATCCGGTCTGTAATATTTCCATAGAGAGATTTTTTAAAATGAAGTTTTACCGGATGATCCGGCACGCAGTCCTCAAAAGGCTCCATCTCGGCGATAACGCTGCTGGCTCCGATGCCCCACCAGGACTCGTCTACCTCGCTGTGTGTATTACGAACGACATAGCTGCCCGTATATGCCGCGTAAAACGGCTGCTGCTTCGGCTTATGGATATAGGGAAGCCCGTCGATATCCAGTGCGGAGTCGGAAACCGGCGTGCCATATTGTTTTTCGGAGCGCGCTTCATAGTCCTGAGTGACCGGGTTCCAGTATTTTTTCATAGCGGTGCCGGAGGGCTTTTGTTTTACCATGCCGATAGTGGTAAAGGAACCCT
>CAJTUQ010000003.1 GCA_910579335.1 uncultured Dorea sp.
CGAGTGATTTAACTTTTCTTGTATAAAACCACAAATTGCATCCGCATCCTCGGAAATAATCGTAAAATATTTGTAAGAATTGAGGCTTTCAATTACACTGTCCACAAAAAAGGCTTTAGCCAGATATCCAGCCAGTGAAAAACAGCCGACTGTCGCTCCATATATGAAAAATGCAGATACAACTACCGCAAAATCCACTATCATCAAAGCCTTCCCTATCTTTATATTCGTATATTTTTTTAGAATCAGAGCGATGATATCTGTCCCGCCGCTTGATGCCCCCAAATTAAAAATCACCGCTGAGCTGACCGCCGTGATTACAAAAGCAAATATCCAATCCAATACCGGCTGTGTTGTAATTGGCTCTGTAATCGGATAAATATACTGGATAACCTCCAACCCCACACTGAACAGCAGCGTAACGTAAATTGACTTTATGCCGAAACTCTTTCCAAGCACAAGAAATCCCAAGCCGAATAACAGTATGTTTATAATAAACGCATAGGTACTTGGTGTTCCTTTGAATACACCGCTAAGCAGTACTGCTATTCCTGTCACTCCGCCAAAAGTAAAGTGATTCGGAAATTTAAATAAATAATTCTCTACGATTGTTCCTATAGTCGCAGCTGTTAAGATTCCATATTCTTTTACTATTTTCTTTATTTGCTCTTTTTCCATTTCTCTTTCTCTCCACGCACGCAAAGAGCCTGCATCCGCAGACTCTTTGCGTATTCTTGATTTATTTTTATATCGGGGGTGAAATAGCCCGTCACATCATCCTTAACAATTTTATGCCATATCTTTCAAAAATGCTTTATACCCTCTGTATGCCTCATAAACATCAGCTTTACTTGTCACCTCATATGGCGCATGCATGCAGAGCACCGCCACTCCGCTATCAATCACCTGCATACCGTAGTTTGCCATAATAAAAGCAATCGTACCGCCGCCGCCAAGGTCTACCCTTCCCATCTCGGCGGTCTGAAATCCAATATCTTCTCTGTCAAAAATGCTGCGGAGCTTTGCGATATATTCCGGATTGGCGTCATTAGAGCCCGCCTTTCCCCTGCTGCCTGTAAATTTATTTAATACAAGTCCCCGTCCAAGATATGCACTGTTCTTTTTTTCAAAAGCACTTGCATATAACGGGTCATAGCCCGCACTTACATCCGAGGAAAGCATATAAGAATTTGCCAGGGCACGTTTCGTCTTTAATTCAGACTCCCCTCCGGTAAGCGCTGCAAGCTCCGCTACTGTATTTTCAAAAAAGCGCGACTGCATTCCGGTGGCTCCCACACTTCCAATCTCTTCCTTGTCAACAAGGATACAGCATGCTGTCCTTTTTGGGTGTTTTGTCTCCAAAAGGGCAAACAGTGAAGGAAACGCACATACCCTGTCGTCCTGTCCATAGCCGATAATCATGCTGCCGTCCAAACCGCAGTCCCTTGCTTTTCCGGCTGGAACGATTTCAAGCTCCGCTGATAAGAAATCCTCTTCTTCTATATTGTACCTGCTTTTTAAAAGACGCAGAATCTGTGTTTTTACTTTTTCTTTCTTCTCCTCATCTGTCAGTTCCTTTTCCACTGCAGGCCTTGTACCAATCAGGACGTCTAAATTTTCTCCTTCAATTACAATTGATGCTTTTTTCTCAATCTGCTCTTGGGAAAGATGTACCAAAAGGTCTGTGATGACTAATACCGGTTCATTCTCTTCTTCGCCGATTACCACTTCCAAAACCGTTCCGTCTTTTTTCACCACAACTCCATGAAGAGCCATCGGCAGTGCCACCCACTGATACTTTTTTATTCCGCCATAGTAATGTGTATCCAGATATGCCATGTTCGAATCTTCATACATCGGGTTCTGCTTTACATCAATCCTGGGAGAATCCACATGCGCACCTAAAATATTCATACCCTTTTCCAACGGCTCCTGTCCGATTTCAAAAAGTACAAGCGTCTTTCCCATACATTCTGCGAAAACTTTATCACCTGCTTCAAGCTGTTTTCCTTCTTCAATACACTGGCGTATATTCTGATATCCTGCATCCTTTGCAAGCTTTACCGCCAATTTCACACTCTCCCGCTCTGTCTTTGCCACATTCAAGGAAGTCTTATACCGTTCACATATCTCTTCCAGTTCACCGAGCTGCACTTCGGAATAGCCTTCCCATCTATTTTTTCTCTCCATAACGCTGCCTCCTATTAAAAATCTTATATTTATTCTAGAAGTTAATAACGTATCTGTCCAATATATAAAACTAATCCGGACTATAAGAAAAAAATATACCCTCTCTTACCAGCAGACATATCTTAACAAAAAAAGGACACCGCAGATACGGTATCCTACTCTGTTTTTTATCCTCATCCCACATTTCAAAGCAAAAAATCTCTGGAAAACGGCACTTCGCTCTCCGACACGCCCAACTCTTTCATAAGTCTTGTAATCGTCCGCATATAATGCTCCGAAATCACCTTGCAAATCTTTCCGCTGTCTCCGGTCCGGCAGGCATCCACAATCTCTTTATGCACTTTGTATTGGCGTTTCGCTACACCCACCTTATCCTGTACGTTGTTGTATCCGGTTATAATATTTCCATAATTCAGTTCGCTCCACAGCTTGTAAAGATGGTTTAATTTCGTCATCTTCACAAGCTCGCTATGAAACTCATTGTCATAAAGATAGACCTGCGCATACTGCTCCTCATCAAGCTTTTCCATCTTTTTAAGCACCTTCTCCATATTCGATATGGTTTCCGGCGGCACTTTTCCATTCATATATTTAACTGCAAGAATCTCATAACTCACCCTTATCAGGTAAACCTCGAAAGATTCCTGAAGATCCGGGTTCTTTACGGTACACCCCACGTTACGGGTATATTCAATAAGGCCTTCATGCTCCAACTGCCTTAGCGCTTCCCGGACAGGCCCTCTGCTTACGTTAAATTCTTTCGCCAGTTCCATCTCCACAATCCGCTCTCCGGGCTTTAATTCCTGATTAATGATTTTATTGCGGATTGCTTCAACTACATTCTCCCGCAATGTACGAAAATATATTTCTGCCATGCCCCAACCTCTCTGTCTCGTCAAATTCTCAATTCCAGTATAGCAACATTCCTGTACATTTGTCTATTGTTAAATAACAAACACTCCTTCGCATAAACTTAAAACTACGGAAAACCACAGCTAATCGTGAAATGTCCGCACTAACAAAGGAGCTGCCACGCTGCAGCTCCTCACACCATCTCTTTTACCTTGTCAATATAATCCCGCAGGATCCTTTCTTTTTCTAAACAGTCCATCCTATAATACATCTTCAAGCTGGACATCTGCGTCAGCCCATCCACAAAATGCATCTTTCCTGTACAGAAAGAAAAATACCGGCTATCCGCATAAGCATAACCGTTGTTCATCTCCACCTTAAGAGACAAGGTTTCCAGATTCCCTATCAGATTTACATCCTTGGCAAAATCAGGCACTCCCGCCGAATCCAGAATCTGCATACTGCATGGATAGCTTGCCGTTGCATATCCCGGATAGCCCCGAAGATCTTCAAAAACAATATTTTTCTCCTCTGCTTTAATCCACGCATCTCCCGTATATACACCCAGCCGGTTCCTGCACAGCAAAATTTCTCCAATATTCGGGTTCTTGTTTCTAAGATTCATCCCATAGCCAATATAGATATCTAAATCATTTTTATGAAGCATCATAGATCCAGTTGTATAATCCAGTCTGCTGAATCGGAAATCATCTTCATTGTAATAAGTATCCAGAAGCTCTTGCATCATTCCCCAAAACGACTTGCTTATCGAACTGTCAATTCCTACCCGGAGAACCGCCGACTCCTTCATCGCCTCAATCTCCCTAAGCATCTGCTCGTCAATCCGCAGCATTTCCACTGCTCTTCTATAGACAAGCTCTCCCAACTGTGTCGGCGTTACTTCTCCATTTCCCCGATTAATCAGTTTACCGCCGACACTTTTTTCCAGCTGCGAAATCTGCTGGCTTATTGCCGTCTGCGATACATAATTTTTCTTTCCCGCTTTTGTAAAACTCTTCAAGTCAATGACATCCACAAAATATTGATATTTCCAAATGCTCATTTCCACTCTCCGGACGACAGCCGTAATCCCTGTTAACCCTTGCGCCCTTCCTGTTACTCTGCAAATAATATGTCGTAGTTAATCTGCTGATAAAACAAGTCCCTGAACTCCTTTTTCGTTAAGCCGTCCATGCCCATCAGCCACATAAGCTTTGTAATTACCGCCTCTGTAGTCATATCATATGCTTCCATCAGGTTAAACTCTTGTTTTATAGTCTTTCCAACTGCATACACCATCATGTCACTGCCTTCGTTGACCACCTGCGTCGTCACTACTACGTGTTTTCCCTCCTGCTCCCATTTTTTCATCTCTGAACGGAACACATCGGTCAGAGATTTGGGCATGCCGCCCACTCCAAAGCTTTCCACCACAATACAGTCATAATTTTCAAAAAGATAATAGAGAATATCCGGCTTCAGCCCCGGAATCAGCTTCAGCACACACACGCTGTCCTTCATATTATAGTAAAAATGCACCCTCTCTTTATACGGCATCTCCGGAATATAGCGGATAAGCCTTCTGTCCCGGATTACCGCATGATAGGGGAAATTGATGCTTGAAAATGCATTGTAGCTTTTTGACATCTCCTTTTTGGCTCTTGTCCCTGCTATGACTTTGCCGTCAAACACGATATTCACTCCCTGCGAATGGCCGTCAGCCGCATAGATAAAGCTGTCAAGCAGATTCGTCCTGGCATCCGTGACGTCATGGCTGATGGGCTTTTGCGCCCCGGTAATGACGATTGGTTTATTAGAATTTTGTATCAGATAGGATAGTGCACAGGCGGTATACGCCAGCGTGTCCGTGCCGTGGCAGATGACAAATCCGTCATAACTATAATAATTCTGTTCTATCGTTTTGACAATCAGCTGCCAGTGCTCAGGCTTTACATTCGTACTGTCCAAATTGCATACCTGTATACTCTCCACATCACAGATATTTTTCACATCCGGAATATAGTACAGGATGTCCTCCGGCGTAAGTCCCGGACTCAAGCCCTCCTCCGTCTCCTTTGAAGCAATTGTACCGCCTGTCCCAATCATAAGTATCTTCTTCATCTTCACACTATCCCTCTCTTGTTAAAGTTTTCTTATTCCTCTATCCGGAATGACCCGTCTCCAAGCATGTTGATATGGATTCCATAGAACATTGACGCCGCTTTTATCAGATACCCCGTATCCTTTACACCTGACGTCTCATAAGCGGAATGCATGGCAAGCTGCGGCAATCCGATATCCACTGCGTTCATAGACACTTGGGACATGGCGATATTGCCAAGCGTACTTCCGCCCGCCTCATCAGAACGATTTGCAAAAAACTGCACCGGCACCTCTGCTCTTTCACAGATTTCTCTGAATACGGCAATGCTCAAAGCATCGCTTGTATATTTCTGTCCGGCATGAGACTTTACCACAATTCCTTCATTCATATAGACACAGTTTGCGGTATCCGTTTTTTCCTTATAATTAGGATGTACCGCATGGGCGTTATCACAGCTTAATAGAAAGCTTCCGGCTGCCGCCCGGTAAAAATCTTCTTCATCTTTTCCAAGCGCTTTATTAATTCTCCACAGCGTATCAAAAAGAAAGGTAGAGCCCGCCCCCTGCTTTGTGCCGGAGCCAACCTCCTCGTTGTCAAAACAGGCATATACATTGACATTCTTTTTATGGCAGCCTGACAAAAACCCCATCAAAGACGCATATGCGCACTGCAGGTCATCCAGCTGCGGACAAGAGAAAAATTCATTCTCACATCCCCACACCACAGGAGCCATCCGATTATACAGAAATAAGTCCATCCCATAGATGCTTTCCTTTGATACACCCAGCTCCTGTGCCGCAAGCTCCTTCATCACTCCCGGCTCCTTTCCCTCGCCTGCCAATATCGGAAGCGTGTCCACCTGCTTATTATATGCATGTCCTTCATTGACTGACCTGTCCATATGAATCGCCAAGCTTGGAATCATCACAAGCTCTCTGTCCAAATTCAAAAGCCACGTCTCCATGCCGTTTTCGGTCTTTACGATTACTCTTCCCGCTACGGAAAGGGGACGGTCAAACCATGACGAACAAATCATACCACCATACCCTTCCGTATTCAACACCGTATATTTTTTCTTTATCTCAAGCTCCGCATTCTCTTTTAGCTTAAATGTCGGTGAATCACTGTGGGATGCCGTCACGTGAAAACTGTAATCCTCAAGCTCTTCTCCTGTTTTAAAAGCTATAATGCTGGAATGGTTTCTTGTAACATAATAACACTTTCCCGGCTCAAGTACCCACTTTTTTCTTTCTTTGAGCTCCTCAAATCCGTTCTCCTTCAATATACCGCTTATCTTTTCCACTGCGTGAAATGCAGTAGGCGCACTCTTTATAAATGAGGCAAGTTCCGACATTGTCTTAATATCCACAGCAAACCCTCCTAACTATTTTATTTCATATCTTTTACTTTTTCGCCCTCTCCCGCTGCGCCAGCTTTGGCATGATAAGTCCCAATGCCGTCAGGACAATCGGCGTAATTACATTCAGCGCCAGGGTAAGGGGCTCTTTACTGTACATACCCATAATACAACATGCCGCCGTCACAAGAAAGCACCATCCGCCAAAAAATATTGCAATCTTCTGATTTTTTACAAAACGGTACTCCGCCGGGATTCTGTCATAGGCTTTCCGAAGTGCAAGGTATGCCACAAATACCCAGAGGTAACGCATCGGCATGCATACAGAATTTAGCCTGGTAAGCTGCTGGAGTACTGCTGCCGCACCCGGCATAAAGGTCTGTACCACGATAATCGCTCCCGCAAGAACAATGATTAGCTTGATACCATTGATATATGCGCCGTCCTTATTCTGTCTGCGCATTGCGGACGGTATAAATTCTTTTGTTTTCTCATTCTCTAAAAGCATCCGAAGCGGAGCGTCAATACTAAGAATAAGGATTGCAAACTGGCTAATCAGGTTGCAAAGCGCATAGATTACTAAAAATGTATCTCCCAGATGGTAATACTCGCCCAGCCTTTGGAACGCCCAGTAGGAACCGTTGGCCGCATAGGAGTTAAAGGACTCATCGCTGGCATTGATAAGCGCCGGGTCAAACATCTTTCCCATAGCAACCGTGCCAAGTATCGCACATACCAATACCATCACAGCCATAGCAATAATTCCTTTCGGGAATCCCTTGCTCGGATTCTCCACCTTATTTACATACGGAGAAATCTTCTCACACCCGCCTACCGCAAATACAAGGATGGACAAGGAAGTAAAATACGCCACATTAAAATTCGGAATTAAATTCTTAAGGCTTAAATCCATCGTTACATAATCTGCGCCCGGATTAATTGCCGGCGCCGCAAGCATCATAATAATATACAATATCGACATGACAAACATACTGGTCTCTGCCAGTGAAAGCAATTTCTTAAGCGGATTCAATCCTTTGCTTGCAATAAAGCAGCCAACTAAAAATACGCCCAATGTCGCTAACTGAACCACAACCGTCGGAAATGTATCATAAGTCTCTGCATTGCGGAATACCGCCCAGCTTAAAGCCTTAAGGCTCCCGCTGCCCTTGCTTGCAATATAAGTGATATGGCACGCCCAGTAAGTCCACCCCGCATAGTACGCAAGCTTCGGCGTCGTCGTCTCATAGATCCACGAGTTTACGCCGCTTCCGCTGTTTTTAAATGCAGAGCCAAGCTCTCCGACCATCAGCGCATATGGTATAAAATAAAGGCCGAACATCAGAATCCAGCTTAAAACTACCTGAATGCCATTAAAATAAATAAATCCGTTTAATACATTCCCAAATCCCCAAACTGTCGAAAATGCCATGAATGCGAGCGCAGTCCATTTTATCTTTTTTGTATCACCCATAACGGTGTCCTCCTATATTTTCCTATTCAGCAAACCGCCTGATTATGTCTTTTACAATTTTTACGGCCAAATCCATTCCTTCTACAGTAATATGCTCATATACACCGTGGAACGCATAGCCGCCGGTTCCTAGATTCGGGCAGGGAAGTCCCCGAAAGCTAAGCCTTGCCCCGTCCGTACCGCCGCGAATCGGCGCCACGTCCGGCTCCACTCCGGCCGCCTTTATAGCTGCAAGCGCATATTCCACCAGCTGATAACAAGGCTCTACCATCTCTCTCATATTTCGGTAGGATTCTGTTATCTCCACTTCCACTTTCCCTTCGCCGTATTTTTCGTTCATAGCCGCAGCAACCTCGCGCAGCTTTTCTTCTCTTGCCTTAAAGCTCTCGCGGTCAAAATCGCGGATAAAATATTTCATTTTCGTCTCCGTCACCGTCCCATTGACACTCACCAGATGATAAAACCCTTCATAGCCTTCGGTCGTCTCCGGGCGCTCACTTACCGGCAGCATCCGGTGAATCTCCGCCGCCAGGGTCTGGGAGTTTACCAGCACGTCCTTCGCCGTTCCGGTGTGGACGCTCACCCCATGAATGGTGAAAACAGCTGTGGACGCATTAAAATTCTCATACTGAATCTCACCCTCTGCGCTTCCATCCAACGTATAGCCGTAATCCGCCCCGAATCCTTCTACGTCAAAATGTTTCGCCCCTCTTGCAATCTCTTCATCCGGAGTAAATCCGATACAAATCTTTCCATGAGGCATCTCTCCTTCGAGCAGCTCCTCCGCAGCCGTCAATATTTCAGCGATTCCTGCTTTATCGTCCGCTCCCAGAAGCGTATTGCCGTCTGTGACAATCAGTGTTCTCCCTTTCAGACCGGACAGATGAGGAAAATCGGCCGCACGCAATACTTTGCCGCTGTCTCCGAGGCTGACATCTTCTCCGTCATAGTTTTTAATAATGCGAGGCTTAACGTTCTCCCCCGACGCATCCGGCGCGGTATCCATATGGGCAATCAAGCCGAGAGACGGCTTTTTCTCATACCCCGGCGTTGCGGGAATATATCCGTATACATATCCCTTCTCATCCACTCTGGCATCGGAAATTCCCATCTCTTTCATCTCTGCCGCCAGCATCTTTGCCAATACGAGTTCCCGTTTTGCCGAAGGAACTGTCTCGCTTGTTTCGTCACTCGTCGTCCATACAGACACATAGTTCAGAAATCTTTCGTACGCTTTCATAATTTCTTCTCCTTTAATAGATTTATTTATTTTATTTTAAATCTATTTCCTCGTATTGTAAATTGTTAATTGTTGACAATATACAATGATGTGAATTGTGAACAATTCACATCATCCGCTCCCACACTTAACAATCCCCTCTAACCGCATACTCTGCATACTGCCCTGCCTGCCTTTGCATCCAGCATCAATACGGATTTCCTGTCCGTGACATCGTATAAGTATACAATATCACGAAGCTCTGGCTTCACATCCTCAAGAAACTCTCCCAGTACATTATTACACTTCTTTAACAGTTCCGGTGAAAAGATTCTTGTCTTGCTGTTTTCGTTAATTGCACCATAATAGATATCCGCCTCTACCAAGTCCTGGAACATATGGCTGCCATAAGACAGCTCCGGATTGTAACCGACCTTGCTGTAAGCCACTTCACACACCGCGCAAAATTGATGAATGTCGCAATACAGCACAGGTACGCCAAGTTCCGGGGATGATGTCCCAATCCTTCCCGGCACAAGCAGGATAACATTTTTCCTTTTTCCGTCAAAGGCAGCATTCAGCCTGCCAAGCAAAGCTGCTGCCTCTGGCTTCTTATAGTAATCATATTCATAATATTTCTGCGGATCTACCCATACAATATAGTCCAGCGAAATTTCTCTGGAATAACTAACGGAAGTCCTGCGGATATCAAATAATATCTCATGGTCGATTCCCTCCGGTATATGTATCACACCGTCAGCCGTCATTTTCATAGGACGGCACTGTAAAAGATTGATTCTCCAGCTTTCGTCCGTCATCGTAACCGCAAACTCTAAGTCGACCGGGCGGCGGTATGTCTTTTCTAAAACCTTTTCCATAGCCCGTATCATATCAATAAAATCATCATCATCAACCAGCCCCTGACAGTCCGCAAAATAAACCTTCCTATAGATCCGCCTTTGCGCAAGCCGGCTCTCCGCATCCGTGTCGCGGCTTAAGACCAATCTCTGATATGATTTCGGAACTTTTTCAAAAAGTGTATCGATGGATACTGTCACCATCTTTTTTTCCTTCAAGTCGATAACATCAACCTTGCGCTGAGAAAACTTGTGACGGTCCGCCACAGTCGTACGTATATTTGCTTTTGCATGATCCAGGCTGACCAGCCTCGGATAGTCTCCGGGAGTACGGGCTACCGCCCTCGTTCCAAATCCTGCCACCATACGGATCATCCCGGCCTCCGGATTTAAGTTCTCAGACCATTTATAGGGATTGTAAGAACATCCCATTCCTGCTGCGACCGGAAAATATAAATCTCCAATACGCTGTCCGGCCGCCCGCTGAATCAATACCCCCATCTTTTCTCTTTTCTCCAGCAAGTCATGCCTTTTCCGGTACTCCAGCGCTTCCTTTGTGAATACGCTTGCATAGACCTTGCGCACCGCCATAAGCATCTCTTCAAACCGCTCATCAAACGTTCCCTGATTACTGCAGAAAACAGATTCATATTTTCCGGAAAATGCATGCCCGAATCCGTCCTCCATAATACTGCTGGAACGAATCACCAAAGGCTCCTCGTCATAATGTCTCAGAACATCCTTAATCTGTCCGCTGACTTCTTCCGAAAAAAAACCGCAAAGAAGCTTGTCTTCATATTTTTCCAAAAGCTTCCCCCTGTCCTCTGACCGGCAAAGCTCCTGCATCATACCGCATCCGTTGATTTCCAAATATTCCTCAAATGTATCCGCACCGATAAAAAATGAATGATGGGGCTCCAGATATTCCAGATATCCGGGCATACGCACCTCTATCAGCTTTTGCGACAGCAAAAGGCCGCAGGCCTTTCCCCCCGTTTGTCCGCGTCCGATTCTCCGGGAAGCAATTTCCCTGAAATCCTCTTCCGTAAAAAACTTAAGAATCATCCGCTCCATATCCGGGTCATCCGTGAGCAGTTCATGACATAATGCCCGCTTTTCCTCTCCATTTAATATTTCTTTCTCCAGAAGCCTTTCCCATTCACACATATTATAATTCCCTCCGCATATCCACAGCCTGAAAGCTTACCCTTCCCATCTATCTCTAAGTTTAGAGCAGAAACATACCTTCCGCAAATACACAGAACGCATAATAGATATAACCACATGTTTATATGCAAGGAAATCAATAAAGCGGCTCAGACTGATACAGCCCCCACCAGTACAATGCCGGCAGAATAAAATCAATTGACACAAAAACTGTAAATGTCCCATTCATCACCGTCTGTGCCACTGACACAAAAAGCGCCGCCGTATAGACTGCCACACATAGAACCGCCCCTTTTTTTACGCGCCCTCCAAATCCAAAAATACCCGCCGCAACGGAACATGTGCAACTGATAACGGACATGACAAGATTAAGAGGAGTCAGCGTCGCCTCAATCACACTCATATCCATCCCCGGTATCTCACTCATTTTGGGTATCATAATATAGCTTACAACAGTTCCAATCATTCCAAGTATCCCTGTAATAATAAAAAGAACAGATACCACCTTTAATAATTTTGTCGGTTTAAACATAGCTTTCTTCCTCCTTTTCGTCCGCTACAATTGTTTTAATGCGTCTATCGGACTCATCCTGGCTGCTTTTTTGGCCGGATAAATACCGAATATGATTCCTACGCCGCAGGAAAATAGGGTTGTGGCAATCACTGCGCCCGGCGACAGCTTTGCAGAAAGCCCGCCTATATGAAGCGCCGATACAATTCCTGAAATTGCCGCCCCTGCCGCAATCCCTATCATTCCGCCGATTCCTGATATAATGGCCGACTCACACAAAAACTGTAAAATAATAGAAGACGTCTTTGCACCAAGCGCTTTCCGGATACCGATTTCCCTCGTCCGCTCCGTAACGGACACCAGCATAATATTCATTACCCCGATTCCTCCAACCAGCAGGGATATCCCCGCCACAAATACGATAAACGCCGTCACCGCATCCAATATGCCGCCCATCGCATTCGCCATATCCATAGCCTGCTGTTTTATAAACAGATTTTCACCCTCGCTCCTATGTCTGGCATTTAATGTCCGGACCGCAGCTTTCGCCACTGCATTTTCTTCCTCATGCTCTGCAAGGAAAATGCTGAGCGATTGAAAATCATCAACCTTCTCTCCCCAGCTTTCCGCCGCCGTGTAGGGAAGCTCCATGTAAACCGGCATCGACATGCCAAACATCTCCATTACCTGTCTGTTCGCTTCCATAACCTCCGGATCTGCGTCACGTACCCCCTTAATACGAACCGTTACAATGGCATCCTCGACCGTCACGTCAAAATCCATTCCCACGACCTCGGCCGTCCCGAACAGATAAAGTGCGCTTGCTTTGTCAAGAACGCAGGCGAAAGCTCCATTTGCCACGTCATCCTCCGTAAAAAAGCTTCCGTACAGCATCGGCATCTGTGCCGGGTCCGCCTTTGCATCCGGAGTCGTCAATACGACATATGCATCAAAGCTCCCCTTTCCCGTCTCCACGCTGCCCTGAACGATACTGCTTGAAGCCACGCCCTTCGCACGGTTTCCGAGAGATTCCTTCACAGCCATAAGATCCTCCCACGTAATCTTGGAGCACCTGCCCGTTTCCTCCGGATTCGGCATGACCGTTACACTCTTTACCTCCGTACCGGACATCACATCTTCTTTCAGGCCGTTTCCGATGGATACAATTGTAATCACCGAGGAAATACCGATAATGATGCCAAGCATAGTAAGGAAAGAGCGTCCCTTATTCTCTTTTATATTGTACAGCGCCATCTTTATATATTCGACGAATTGTCCCATATGCCTACTCCCCGTCCGCAGCTTCCTGCCTGATTCCTTCCGCCTTCATGCCTTCCTTTATATTGCCTGATATATCGGACACGATTTGGTCGCCCTCTTCAATGCCCGAAAGAACCTCTGACTTACTGGAAGAGACAATGCCTACTTCTACCTTCTGTTTTTTTACCGCCCCGTCCTTGAGTACATAGACGAAATCTCCGTCAGCCGCCGTGTTAATAACTTCATTGGGCAGGCAGAGCGCATTCTCCTTCTCTGCCACCGTCATATTTACTTTTGCGCTGACGCCGATATAGATGTCGTCGTCCGGATTGTCAATGCTAAGCTTTGCGCCGATAACCGGATTTCCCTTTTCATTTTTTAGAGCTATCTTATTGACTGATTCCAGTGTTCCCTGATAGGTATGATTTCCCATTGTTACCACTGCTTTTTCTCCTGTCACCAGATTGTCAAAATCTCCGGCCGAAACCTCAAGCTCCACACACACATCACGGTTGCTCACCAGTGTGAACAGCTCTCCTCCCTGAATCGCATCGCTTCCTTCAAAGACTTTAACATCGGATATAATGCCGTCAAATTCCGCCCTGATGCCCTCTTTTCCTTTTTCCAGCAATTCTTTTGACGTAAGCTCCGCCATCTGTGCAAGATCTTCTGATACCTTCAAATTCTTTATCTGCGCATCCGTAAGCTTCGCATCCGCCGTTGCCTGCTTGCTGTTTTCCGCCTGCGCAAGGCTGCTTTTCAGCGCTTCAAGCTCCTGCTTCGCCTGTGCAAGGGACTGGACTAGCGTGCTGTCTTCTGTGCCGCCAATACCGCCTTCCAAAGAATCTCCCCCCAATTGCTTTAATTCCTGTTCAAACGTACGGTACTCCCTTTCCAGCCTGCTGATTTCATTTGTTGCGTTCTGCGCCTCATCGATTAACTGTGCCTTCGTCTGGCCGCCGTCCTGTTCTTCCTCCCCAAGATTATCAAGCTGACGCTGGGCATTCTCTTTTTTTGCTCTGCATACGCTCTGGCTGTCAAGATTATCCGCCATCTTCTTTTGGATACCGGCTCTTTCACCGGCAGCTTTTTCACTCTGCTTCGCTGACTCCTTCACCTGTTTCTCAAGCTTCTGTATCTTTGTATTTTTCTTCTTAATCTGCGTCTTCAGCTCTGAAACTGCAGCATCCTGCTGCTTTTTTACCTCCCCCATGCTCTTTGCCGCCCGCCCGCTCTGTTCTTTTGCGTCTTGGCTCGTATATTTTGCGGACAATGTCTGAAGTCTTGAAGTTTGATTGTCCCTGTCTAAATTTTTTGTATCAAATATTATCAGCTTATCCCCTTTTTTTACCGCTTCACCGACTCTGGCTTTGTTTTCCTTGATTGGCGCATTCACTGGCGAATAAAAAGTCTTACTCCTTTCACTCACGACCGTCCCTGACGTATGGTACACTTCCTTTACGCTCTCATACCCGGCCTCAACCACATTCAGCTTTACCTCACCTACGTTTCCGCCGACAGCCTTCGAAATTCCAAAACAAATAACGGCCATGCCCGCAAGAATCGGAAGAATCACCCATCCTGGAAGCTTTTTTCTTCTTCTCCTGTATTTTCTTCTGCGCTCCTTACTCATTCTTCATATCCTCCTGTTCCTTCCAATCGTCGTCGATGATTTTTCCGTCCTTTATCCGGATCACCCGTTCTGCCTGCGCCGCAATCTCAGAATCGTGAGTGATGACAATTACCGTCCTCCCTGCTTTATGCAATTCCTTCAGGATATCCAAAATCTCTTTGGTAGAATGAGAATCCAGATTGCCTGTCGGCTCATCAGCCAAAATCACCGGCGGACGGGCAGCGATAGCTCTTGCGACCGCAACCCGCTGCTGCTGTCCGCCGGACATCTGCGCCGGCTTATGGCGGATCCTATTGCCAAGTCCTACCGCTTCCAGCGAGGATATGGCAATCTCACGTCTTGAACGCCTGTCGAGCCCTCTGTAAATCAAGGGAAGCTCCACGTTGGAAAGTGCGTCCAAATTGGGAATTAGATGAAATCCCTGAAATATAAACCCGATTTCTTGATTGCGGATATCAGAAAGCTCATTATCCGACATTTGGGATACATCCCTTCCATTTAAACAGTAAGTTCCCTTTGTCGGCGTATCCAGGCATCCCATCATATTCATCAGCGTTGACTTTCCTGAGCCGGAATGCCCGATAACCGCCGCAAACTCTCCCTCGTCAATAGTGAGGCTGATTCCGTCCAAGGCATGCACCTCATTTTCGCCGGGATGATATATTTTGTACATATCCCTAATCTCAATCAATCTACCCATATGGCGTTCCTTTCTGTATTATTATACTATTGTACTACTTAACTAGTATAATTATATAACAGAAGTTTCTATATTGCAATAACAAGTTTGGGGTAAAATGAAACGTAAAAAATGCACCCTGATTTCTCAGGATGCATTCGCATACTTTAAATATTATACTATACTAATTCGATTAAAACCTGCATCGCAGCATCGCCTTTGCGCTGTCCGATTTTAATGATTCTTGTGTAACCGCCGTTACGATTCTCATATTTCGGTGCAATCTCGTCAAATAATTTCGCTGCAAGGTCTACCTGCTTCGTAAGTTTCTTTCTTCCGGCCTGTGCCGCAGGAACCTCTTTTACAGGATAAAGGACTTTAAGTATCTGACGGCGCGCATGAAGTCTGCTTGGCATATCCTTTTTAATTTTCTTGTCGACTTCATCATAAACAGTAACTTTCTTACCGTCCACTACTTCTTTGATTCTCTTTCCGTCCTTGTCCTTGCGGGCAACTTTAGCCTTTACCGTAACTTCTTCGAAATTATCCTTTTCTTTTACTGCCAGGGCAATCAAGTGCTCTGCAATCTTGCGGATTTCCTTTGCCCTCGTTTCTGTCGTAACTATCTTTCCGTTGTTAATCAGAGCGGTTACCTGATTTCTCAATAATGCTTTTCTCTGGCTTGATGTTCTGCCGAGTTTTCTATACTTTGCCATCTTTCTAATCCTCCATTATTTACATCCGGCCGTATCTTAAAACAAAGTGAACCGAATGCTCTGCCATGCGCTTCGGACTTATTGGCAGAAATTATTATTTTTTAGTCTAAGCCAAATTGTGCAGACAGCCTACTCTTCGCCTTTACTGAGGCTAAGACCCAGCTCATCTAACTTTGCAAGCACTTCCTCCAGAGACTTGCGTCCAAGATTCCTTACCTTCATCATGTCTTCCGGAGTCCTGTTTGTCAGCTCTTCCACAGTATTAATACCTGCTCTCTTGAGACAATTGTATGAACGTACGGAAAGTTCCAGTTCGTCAATACTCATCTCAAGAACTTTTTCTTTTTCATCATCTTCTCTCTCAATCATAACTTCCGCAGCCTGCGCCACTTCCGAAAGATCGATGAAAAGTTTCAGATGTTCGCTAAGTACCTTTGCCGCCAGACTAATTGCCTCGTCCGGGAGCAGCGTTCCATTTGTGTATACATCCAACGTCAGCTTATCAAAATCTGTAATCTGCCCTACACGCGTATTCTCTACAGTCAAATTCACCCGCTCAATCGGTGTATAGATAGAATCAATCGGAATGACAGCAATCGGTAAATCATCATTCTTATTTTTGTCTGCGCTCACATAGCCCCTGCCGTTTGTAATGGTAATTTCCATGTAAAGCTTACTGTCTGCCCCGCCGTTCAATGTCGCAATGACTGTCTCCGGATTCATGATCTCAATATCCGGATCAACCTGAATGTCCGCCGCCGTCACAACACCTTCGCCCTCAAACTCAATATATGCCGTCTTCGGCTCATCTGTCTCGGATGTGTTCTTTATAGCCAGCGATTTCAAATTCATGACAATCTCAGTAACATCTTCTTTCACCCCGGGAATGGAACTGAACTCATGCAGAACGCCGTCAATCTTTACCTGGCTGATTGCCGTGCCAGGCAGAGACGAAAGCATGATTCTTCTAAGGGAGTTTCCTAATGTTGTGCCATAGCCTCTCTCTAACGGCTCTACAACAAATCTTCCATATTTCTTATCTTCTGAAATCTCTGTAATTTCAATATTGGGTTTATTAAAATCAAACACTAAGTCCACCTCCTGTGGTGTTACGGGTTATTATTTAGAATACAACTCGACAATCAGCATCTCGTCAACCGGAACGTCAATTGCATCGCGATTCGGAAGCTCTTTAACAGTTCCTTTTAAATTCTCCGCATCAGCCTCAAGCCAGTCAGGAACCATGCGTCCGCCGGTAACTTCTACGATCTCTTTATATCTCGGTGAGCTTTTGTGTTTTTCTTTGATTTCAATCACATCTCCTGCTTTAATCAGGTATGATGGAATATTAACCTGTTTTCCATTTACAAGAACATGCTTGTGGTCTACGATCTGTCTTGCTTCACGTCTGGTTCTTGCAAACCCAAGACGGAACACAACGTTATCCAATCTGGACTCCAGAAGCACCATCAGGTTTTCACCTGTCATGCCGCTCATCTGTTTTGCCTTCTTGTAATAATTTCTAAAAGGCTTCTCCAATACGCCGTAGATGAATTTTGCTTTCTGTTTCTCACGCAGCTGAAGGCCATACTCGCTCATCTTTCTGCTTGATCTTTTCAACTGTCTGTTTGACTTTTTATCAATTCCCAAATAAACAGGATCCATACCAAGTGATCTGCATCTTTTAAGAACAGGAACTCTATTCACTGCCATGTTTTATCTCCCTCCTATCCTCATTAGACTCTTCTGCGCTTCGGCGGACGACAGCCATTGTGCGGTACCGGTGTAACGTCTCTGATGCTTGTAACGTCGATTCCGCATGCCTGAAGAGCACGAATCGCCGCTTCTCTTCCTGAACCAGGTCCTTTAACGAATACGTCAACGGTTTTCAATCCATGCACCAATGCTGCTTTAGCTGCTGTTTCAGCCGCCATCTGAGCTGCATAGGGGGTAGATTTCCTTGAACCTCTAAAACCAAGACCGCCTGCACTTGCCCATGAAAGAGCGTTGCCCTGTGCATCAGTTAATGTAACGATTGTGTTATTAAAAGATGACTGGATATGTGCTTGTCCCCGTTCAACGTTTTTCTTGACACGTTTCTTTGTCACTTTCTTTGTAACTTTCTTTGCCATAATAAAACTAACCTACACTTTCCTATATTTGTTCAATTTTTAGATGTTTTTAGTAGTTCTTTCCACTTTTGCCTGCGCGGAAAAAACTTGTTGAAGTTCTTCTCGCTTTGCTCGAAGAACGAAGAAATACCTAAGCTCAAGCTGCGCTTTCAGCTTGCTTTCACTAAGTTATTTCTTCTTATTAGCCACTGTTCTCTTGGGGCCTTTCCGGGTTCTTGCATTGGTCTTTGTCTTCTGACCGCGGACCGGAAGACCTTTTCTGTGACGGATACCTCTGTAGCATCCGATTTCCTGTAATCTCTTAATGTTAAGAGCGATTTCTCTGCGGAGATCACCTTCTACCATCTGTGTCTCATCGATGACTGTACTGATTTTCTTTACATCGTCATCTGTCAAATCTCTGCAGCGGATATCAGGATCTACTCCTGCTTCTGCCAAAATACGGTTTGAACTTGTTCTACCGATTCCGTAGATATAAGTTAATCCGATTTCAACACGTTTGTCTCTTGGTAAGTCTACACCTGCTATACGAGCCATGTAATTTTCCTCCGTTTTCTTTGTTTTTCATACTGACTTTAATAGGGACGACTTTATTTCGTCCAGATACGGTTCGGTATACCCGTATCCTTTCCGGCCACCGGATATACTTTAATATATCGGTAATGACGGGCCGGCATTAGAAGCAATATACGAGGAATCCACCGGCTAAAGGTGTGTCCTTGTATATTTGAAATAGTCTACACACGCCCTGGTGTGTCCGACTATCAGCCGCCTAAATTACTGCATAAGCATATCTAAGGAAGTTCGATTCCCTGGGGCATCGAACAGCTTTCCCACTAAGCTTTAACTTCGCCTTGCGGCTCGTTATCGCCAAGTGTTCAAGCCTAACCCTGACGCTGCTTATGCTTTGGATTTTCGCAGATAATGCGAACGCTTCCTTTTCTTTTAATTACTTTGCATTTCTCGCAAATTGGTTTTACTGATGATCTAACCTTCACGTCAAATCCTCCTTTCATCCATTGCTCTGCCAACGGTTTACAGACGCATTTTCCATGTAAATACCGGCCGGATGCCACATTTACGCATAAAAATGCCCGAAAACGCGCTTATATAGTATAGCACCCCATTTCAACAAAGTCAACAGATTTTTCTCTTATTTATTTGTCCCTCCAAATAATTCTTCCTTTGGAAAGATCATAAGGAGACAGCTCCAAAGTTACTTTATCCCCCGGAAGGATTTTTATAAAATTCATACGAAGTTTTCCGCTGATGTGTGCAAGCACCTGATGCCCGTTTTCCAGTTCTACCTGAAACATGGCATTCGGCAGCTTTTCTACTACTGTTCCTTCAATCTCGATTACGTCAGCCTTTGACATATATTAATCCTCCTGTTTTACCTCTTCCTTTTTCCACTCTTTCACAATCCGCCGAATCTTTGCATCTTCAATGCCGCGGATATCATACTGCTTTTTAATAATCTGAATATGCCTGTATTTTTTCTTTTTCGGCCTGTCAAGCGTCCTCGTTTTTCCGTCCACTAAATATACGTATGCGCCGTCTGCATCAATTATCACATAAATACTGCCCTTATCATGACCTGCGGATGAAGCGGCAAGCATCCCAATATAGTTTTCATTCATATCCTAAGCCTGCCTCCCGCTTCCGCTCAATGATAAAAGCTTTGGCTCGCCATCGGTTATCAGCACCGTATTCTCATAATGCGCCGAGAGGGATTTGTCCCGGCTCACAACTGTCCAGTCATCATCAAGCCAGTCTACCTCCCATGTCCCCATATTAATCATAGGTTCGATTGCCAGCGTCATTCCCGCCTTCAGCGCAACGCCTCTGCGGGCCATCACATAATTGGGTATCTGTGGCGATTCATGGAGCTTTGTCCCGATTCCGTGGCCGCACAAATCACGGACAACCCCATACCCAAAGCTCTCTGCATAGGTTCCTATCGCCCTGGAAATATCAAATAGATGATTGCCCTCTTTGGCATATTTTATACCCTCAAAGAAACATTCCCTCGTAACTTTGATAAGCTTTTCTGCCTCTTTGCTAATCTCCCCGATACCATGCGTCCTTGCGGCGTCCGAGTGATATCCCTTATAAATCACCCCGGCATCCAGGCTGACAATGTCACCGTCCTTTAAAATCCGCTTGCTGCTTGGTATTCCATGTACGACTTCTTCATTGACTGATACGCAGATAGACGCCGGGTATCCGTTATAATTTAAAAAGGAAGGGATACAGCCATAGCTGCGTATTACCTCTTCTCCAAGACGGTCAATGTCCATCGTGCTCATGCCCGGATGAAGCGCCTTTTCAAGTTCATTATGCACGATTTCCAAAATTCTCCCGGCTTCGGCCATCAGCTCAATTTCTCTTGCCGACTTAATTTCTATTGGCATGCCGCTACTCTCCTAATATATCAACAATCGCTTTAAATACGTCATTCATGTCAACTGTACCGTCAACAGTCTTTAAAATGCCTGCTTTTGTATAATAATCAATCAAAGGCTGTGTCTGTTCGTGATAGACATTCAGGCGTTTCTGCACCGTCTCCGGCTTGTCGTCATCCCTGAGTATCAATTCCTTTTTACATACGTCGCAAATGCCCTCTTCCTTCGTCGGAGCATATACAAGATGGTATGTAGCCCCGCAGCCCACACATGCGCGCCGTCCGCCCATACGCTTTACAATATTCTCATCCGGGACGTCCACATCGATTGCATAGTCCATCTTCTGTCCCATCCCCGCAAGAGCCTTATCGAGCGCTTCCGCCTGCGGAATCGTCCTCGGAAATCCGTCTAAGACATATCCCTTCGAACAGTCCTCCTGATTTACGCGGTCTACAACCAAATCAACAACCAGCTCATCCGGCACAAGGAGCCCCTGATCCATATATGTTTTTGCCTTTTTCCCTAATTCCGTTCCGTTTTTTATATTTGCACGGAAAATATCGCCTGTCGAGATATGAGGAATCTCATACTTTGCTGCAATTTTCTTTGCCTGAGTCCCTTTTCCTGCGCCCGGTGCGCCTAACATAATTATTTTCATATAAGTCGTCCTCCTTATAGCATTTTAACCCGCGAAATTATAAATTCCGCGAGTTGAAAATGACTTTTAGTTATTTAAAAATCCCTTATAATTGCGTACAAGCATCTGTGATTCAACCTGTTTAATCGTTTCAAGAATCACACTCACAATGATGATAAGCGATGTTCCGCCGAATGAAACCTGCGCTCCAAGCCAGCCGTTAAAAAAGATTGGGATTATCTGTACAAACACCAGTCCGCAAGCTCCGATAAAGATAATATAATTCAATATCTTTGTCAAATATTCAACCGTCGGTTTCCCCGGACGGATACCGGGAATAAAACCGCCGCTCTTTTTCATATTGTTGGCGATTTCCAGCGGATTAAAGGTAATGGACGTATAAAAATAAGCAAAAAACACTGTAAGCAGGATATATACAATAAGTCCCCACGAATATTTCAGCTGCTCCGGATTACACCAGTTCCCCTGATTCATTCCTCTGAGTATCTCACTGCCGATTCCTTTTCCATTGTCTTTTCCGAGAAAAGATGCAATTACGATTGGGAACTGCATTAATGAAGAAGAAAAGATAATCGGTATAACGCCCGCCGTATTTATTCTGAGCGGAATATGTGTCGACTTTCCGCCATAGGTTCTTTTTCCCACTGTTTTCTGTGAGTATTGAACCGCAATTCTTCTTTCGCCGTCCTGAAGGATAACGACAAATACTACAAGCGCAACAATAATCGCTATAATAATGATAACAGCCAGTCCGCCTTTTGCAATGCTTTTATCCTTAACAAACTGTTCAAACAGAGTAGCCATGTCATTCGGAATCCGGGAAATGATATTAATCACCAGCACCATAGAAATTCCGTTTCCAATACCCTTTTCAGTGATTCTTTCTCCAATCCACATCAAAAATGTAGATCCGGCCGTCAGCGTCAATACAACGCTTGCCGCATTCACAAAATTGTAATCCGTCAGGAGGCCCTGACGTCCAAATCCAACTGCCATCGCAGTGGACTCCAGAAGAGCAAGACCTACCGTAAGGTAACGCGTGATCCCTACAATCTTTTTTCTTCCGTCCTCTCCATCCTTCTGCATCTCTTCAAGTGCCGGAATTGCAATCGTAAGAAGCTGCATAATAATTGAAGATGTAATATACGGCGTAATACTGAGCGCAAATACTGACATTCTCTCAAAAGAGCCACCGGTGAAAGCGTTAAACAGGTTAAACGCTTCCCCAGTGTTCTGTGCAAAGAAATTATGAATATATGTCGGGTCAACTCCGGGTGTCGGAAGTCCTGACCCAATCCTTATTACGATTAACATCAAAAACGTATATCCGATTTTTCTGCGAATATCTTTAATTTGAAATGCCCTTCGGAAAGTTTCTAACATTAGATCACCTCTGCTTTTCCACCTACAGCCTCGATTTTAGCTATTGCGCCTGCACTGAACGCATTTGCTTTCACAGTCAATTTCTTTGTGAGCTCACCGTTTCCGAGAATCTTAACGCCGTCTCTTGCATTTTTAATGACTCCCTGCTCCAGCAATGTATCAACGGAAACGACTGCATCATTCTCAAACACTTCAAGAGCGCTTACATTGATACCAACGATTTCCTTAGAATTTCTGTTCGTGAAACCTCTTTTTGGTATTCTTCTATATAATGGCATCTGGCCGCCTTCAAAACCTGGCCTTGTACCTCCGGAGCGGGCTCTCTGTCCTTTATGTCCCTTACCGGCGGTTTTACCATTTCCAGAACCGTGTCCACGTCCTCTTCTGAAATTATCATTGTGCTTTGCTCCATCAGCAGGTCTTAAGTTCGATAAATCCATTGTGACACCTCCTTATCTGAATATTTTCTATGCTTCTTCCACCTTTACAAGATGTTCAACCTGTTTAACCATACCTCTTGTTGCTGCATTATCCGGCAGTTCAACTGTCTTATTGACTTTTCTGAGTCCTAAAGCTTCTACAGTTTTCTTATGCTTCGGCACAGCTCCAATTGTAGATTTAACCAATGTAACTTTTAAATTTGCCATCTTAATCTACCTCCTTAGCCTAAGATTTCTTCTACTGTTTTACCGCGAAGCCTAGCCACCTCTTCCGGTGTCTTCACCTGGCTTAATCCGTCAATCGTAGCAAGAACTACATTCTGCTTATTATTTGAGCCAAGAGATTTTGTACGGATATTTTTAATTCCTGCCATCTCAATAACGGCACGCGCCGGTCCTCCGGCGATAACTCCCGTACCTTCCGGTGCCTTCTTCAGCAATACGGACGCTCCTCCGAATTTACCTGTGAAGTCATGTGTAATACTCTCATTTTCATCTAATGCTACTGCAATCAGATGCTTTGCGGCATCCTCTTTTCCCTTACGGATCGCTTCCGGAATCTCAGTAGCTTTTCCCAAGCCTGCACCAACGTGGCCATTTCCATCGCCAACAACTACTAAAGCTGTGAATCTCATATTACGGCCACCCTTAACAACTTTGGTTACACGCTTGATTGATACCACTTTTTCTGTTAATTCTAATGAACTAGCATCAATACGTTCCTGTTTCATGTGTGCTCCTCCTCCTAGAAATTCAATCCAGCTTCTCTAGCTGCATCTGCTAATGCCTGAATCTTGCCATGATATATGAAGCCGCCTCTGTCAAAGACAACATCCTTAATACCTTTCTCAATTGCCTTTTCAGCAATCACTTTGCCCAAATATGCCGCTGCCTCAACGTTATTTGTTTTTTCCAAGTTTGCTTTCACATCTTTCTGAAGAGTGGAAGCGGAAACCAGTGTATGATGCGCTGTGTCATCAATAATCTGTGCATACATATGATTATTGCTTCTGAATACTGCCAAGCGGGGGCACTGTGCCGTACCGCTCAAACGGTTACGTAATTTTCTGTGCTTATTGGCACGAACAACACTTCTTGATTTTTTGCTAACCATTTTCACACTCTCCTTTCTTATTTCTTACCTGTCTTACCAACTTTACGTCTGATAACTTCATCAGCATACTTGATACCCTTGCCCTTATATGGCTCCGGTCTTCTCTTATCCCTGATTTCAGCCGCATATTGTCCGACTTTTTCTTTATTAATACCCTTGACGATAATCTTATTCTGACCTTCCAGAACTGTCTCAACGCCTTCCGGGTCGATCATCTCTACAGGATGAGAATATCCTAAGCTTAAGGTTAACTTATTACCGGATTTTGCCGCCCTGTAACCAACGCCGTTAACTTCAAGCACTTTCTGATATCCGTCCGTAACACCAACAACCATGTTGTTAATCAGTGTCCTTGTAAGACCGTGAAGTGATTTCATTTTCTTTAAATCATTCGGTCTTGTTACGATAATTTCGTCTTCTTCTTTTTTAATTTCCATCTCTGTGGGAAGCTCTCTGGAAAGAGTGCCCTTCGGACCTGTTACAGTCACTTTATTATTCTCTGCAATTTCAACAGTTACGCCTGCTGGAATTTTAACTGGCAGTCTGCCTATACGTGACATTGCCTTTTCCTCCTTAACTTAGATTTTCGGAACAAATCAAAAACATTTGCTCTGTTTTCAGTTGCATGGAGCACTTGGTGAGGTGTTTCCTTTGCCAAGTGTTCGCTATTTAAGGAAGTTCTTTTCGCTAAGCTCAAAGAACGACCCTCTCACTAGGCTCAGCCGGCGCTGACGCTTAGCTTTGCCAAATGTTCAGTGTCTACCAAATAAAGCAAAGCACCTCTCCGCCGATGCCAAGCTTCCTTGCCTGCTTATCTGTAATTACGCCCTCATTTGTAGATATGATTGCAGTCCCAAGTCCCCCGAACACTTTCGGCACTTTGTCACTGCTTGCGTATACACGAAGACCCGGTTTGGAGATTCTCTTAAGGCCTGTGATAACCTTTTCGTTCTTATCCGCGCCATATTTTAACGTAATGCGGATCGTTTTGAATACTCCGTCTTCAACCATGTCGTATTTCTCAATATATCCTTCATCCAGCAGGATGTTTGCGATAGCAAGTTTCATCTTGGATGACGGTACATCTACTGTATCATGTTTTGCAGTATTTGCATTACGGATTCTTGTAAGCATATCTGCAATTGGATCGCTCATAGTCATGAAATATTTCCTCTCTTTCTTCCAATTTTGTTCCCAATACCGGAACATGTTCCGTGCGCCTAAGCCCTGTCTTCGCCTTGCGGCCCGCCAATCACTAACGCTTGGGAACGGCCTTCTCACTAGGCATTTGCATTGCAGCATCCCGTCATTGCATTCCGGGATGGATTTTCTCACTAAGCTCAAGCTTCGCCTCACATCTTGCTTTCACTAAGTGTTCAATGCCAGTGTTCAGCGCCTACCAACTTGCTTTCTTTACACCTGGAATCTGTCCTTTGTATGCCAGTTCGCGGAAGCAAACACGGCAAATGCCATATTTTCTCAAATATGCATGCGGACGCCCACAAATTCTGCAGCGGCTGTATTCTCTGGTGGAGAATTTCTGCGGACGCTGCTGTTTGATTTTCATTGCTGTCTTAGCCATAATTTACCTCCTACTTTGTAAACGGCATATTGAACTGTGTAAGCAGTTCTCTTGCCTCTTCGTCTGTTTTTGCAGTCGTAACAAAGATAACATCCATACCTCTTACTTTATCAACCTTGTCATATTCAATTTCAGGGAAAATGAGCTGCTCTTTAATTCCGAGAGCATAATTTCCTCTTCCATCAAACGCATTCGGATTCACGCCCCGGAAGTCACGTACACGAGGCAGCGCAAGATTAATCAGACGGTCTACGAACTCATACATTCTCTCGCCTCTCAATGTAACCTTGCATCCGATTGCCATACCTTCTCTTAACTTGAAGTTGGCAACTGACTTCTTAGCTTTACATATAACTGCTTTCTGTCCTGTAATCTTCTCTAAATCAGCAACAGCTGAATCCAAGATTTTTGCATTGTCTTTTGCTTCGCCGACGCCCATGTTGATAACAACCTTGTCAAGCTTCGGCACTTCCATAATATTCTTATAACCGAATTTCTTCGTTAATGCGTCAACGATTTCATTCTGGTACTGTTCTTTCAGTCTACTCAAAGCCTTGAACCTCCTTCCTCAAATTAATCAATCACATCGCCTGTTGATTTTGCGTAACGAACCTTTTTGTCTCCATCCATCTTAATGCCGATTCTTGTAACCTTTCCTTTGTGGAGATACATTACATTTGAAACATCGATTGGAGCTTCCTGGTGGATGATTCCGCCGTTCGTGTTGGCAGCGCTCGGCTTCGCATGCTTCGTAATCATATTTACGCCTTCTACGACCACCTTGCCGTCCTTCTGGTTTACAGCGATAACCTTACCCTCTTTGTCTTTATCCTTGCCGGCAATCACCTTTACAGTATCGCCTTTTTTTATCTTTAACATTGACATCCTCTTGCACCTCCTTAAAGAACTTCCGGAGCCAGAGAAACGATTCTCATGAACTGCTTATCACGGAGTTCTCTTGCTACTGGCCCAAAAATACGGGTTCCTCTTGGTGTCTTATCATCTTTTATAATTACGGCAGCATTCTCATCGAAACGGATATAGGAGCCGTCTTTACGGCGTGTGCTGTTGACAGTGCGGACAACGACAGCTTTTACCACGTCACCCTTTTTAACAACGCCGCCTGGTGTTGCATCTTTAACAGTCGCAACGATAATGTCGCCGATACTTGCATATCTTCTTGTAGAACCGCCAAGCACACGGATACATAACAATTCTTTTGCACCTGTGTTATCTGCCACTCTCAGTCTGCTTTCTTGCTGTATCATGCAGGTTTCCCTCCTTATACTATTTTGCTTTTTCCATAATCTCAACAAGTCTCCATCTCTTATCCTTAGATAATGGCCTTGTCTCCATAACTTTTACTTTGTCGCCAATCTTGCACTCATTTGACTCATCATGTGCTTTCAGTTTATAAGTTCTCTTTACAATTTTCTTGTAAAGCGGATGTTTTACATGGTCTTCGACTGCAACTACTATGGTCTTATCCATTTTATCACTGACAACCTTACCAACACGGGTTTTTCTAAGATTTCTTTCCACAGTCTGTCTCCTTTCAGGAATTTTGTTTGTAAGAAGAAGTTCTATATGCTCTGCTTATTGATGGTAGTTCTTTTACCTTGTTCATAAGGGAGTTCTCTTCACTTCGTTCAGAGAACGGTCAAAAAACCAGGTTCGAGAATACCTCGCCAACTTTTTTGTGCCTAACCTCTCTGCGCCTGCGTCAACAACGTCTGGATTCTGGCAATGTTTCTTCTTACCTCTTTAATTCTGCTTGTATTATCTAACTGATTTGTTGCGTTCTGGAATCTCAAATTAAAGAGTTCCTTTTTAGCAGCTACTAATTCTTCATTCAGCTCTGCAGCTGATTTTGTTTTTAAATCTTCTACAAATGCATTAATTTTCACTGTTATCACCGCCTTCTAAGTCTGCGCGAGAAACTACTTTACATTTACATGGCAGCTTATGTGTTGCAAGACGAAGCGCTTCTCTCGCTACCTCTTCCGGTACGCCGGCAATCTCGAACATAACGCGGCCCGGCTTAACAACTGCTACCCAGTATTCCAAAGTTCCTTTACCGGAACCCATACGTGTCTCTGCTGGTTTTGTAGTTACAGGTTTATCCGGGAATATCTTAATCCAGACTTTACCGCCACGCTTGATGTAACGCGTCATAGCGATACGGGCAGCTTCAATCTGATTGGAGCGGATCCAGCAAGGCTCCATTGCAATGATACCATATTCACCGTTTGTAATCTTATTTCCGCGAAGTGCTTTTCCTTTCATGGAACCGCGGAACTGTTTACGACGTTTTACTCTTTTTGGCATTAACATGATTAATCTCTCCCTTCCTTAGCTGCTTTTTCCGGAAGAATTTCGCCCTTGTAAACCCATACCTTAACGCCGACTTTTCCGTAAGTTGTATTGGCCTCAGCGAATCCGTAGTCAATGTCTGCTCTCAGTGTCTGAAGCGGAATCGTTCCCTCGCTGTAGAACTCCGTACGAGCCATGTCTGCTCCGCCAAGACGCCCTGATACGGAAGTCTTAACTCCGAGTGCTCCTGCTTTCATCGTCCTGGACATGCAGGATTTCATAGCGCGTCTGAAAGAAATACGGTTCTCAAGCTGCAGGGCAATATTCTCTGCCACTAACTGAGCATCTTTATCCGGTCTTTTGATTTCCTTGATATCAACAATTAATTTCTTATCTGTAAACTTTGCAAGCTCGCCTTTTACCTTTTCAATCTCAGCTCCGCCTTTACCGATAACCACACCCGGTTTTGCCGTATAGATAATAATCTTCGCACGGTCGGATGCTCTCTCGATTTCGATTCTGGAAATGCCGGCGCTGTATAATCTTTTCTTAAGATACGTTCTGATTTCATGGTCTTCCACTAAATTATCAGCAAAATCTTTTTCTGCGTACCACTTGGAATCCCAGTCTTTGATTATGCCGACTCTTAAACCATGAGGATTAACTTTCTGTCCCATGTCTGCCCTCCTTATCTTTCATCAAGCACAAGTGTAATGTGGCTCATTCTCTTCTCTATTCTATAAGCTCTTCCCTGTGCCCTCGGTCTGATTCTCTTCATTGTTGGTCCTTTGTTCGCATACGCCTCTGCAACATAAAGGTTTTCAGCATTCATACCATTATTATTTTCAGCATTAGCAATGGCAGACTCCAGTAATTTCTTTATCAAGCTGGAAGCATATCTTGGACTGTAGGTTAAAATACCAAGCGCTGCATTCACATCCTTGCCTCTGATGGCATCTAATACGAAACATGCTTTCTGAACAGAAACTCTTGCATAAGACAGCTTAGCAGAAGGTCTTGTATCTTTATTAGCATTTCTTTCTCTTTTAATTTGGGATCTATGTCCTTTTGCCATGGATGAACCCTCCTTTCACCATTAATTATCTTACCTTCGATTTCTTCTCGTCTTTTCCATGTCCTCTGTATGTCCTGGTCGCGACAAACTCGCCGAGCTTGTGGCCGACCATATCTTCTGTTACATATACCGGAACATGCTTTCTTCCGTCATGAACGGCAATCGTGTGCCCAATCATGCTCGGAAAGATTGTGGAACGGCGGGACCATGTCTTGATTACCGACTTGCTGCCCGACTCGTTCATAGCATCAACCTTCTTAAGCAGGCTTGCGTCTGCAAATGGTCCTTTTTTAATTGAACGTGCCATAGGTTCAACCTCCTTATGAAAATTATTTGATTGCTCTGCCGTCTCTTCTTCTGATAATCAATTTGTTAGAAGACTTATTTCTCTTTCTAGTCTTAAGACCAAGCGCCGGTTTACCCCAAGGAGTACACGGACCCGGACGTCCGATTCCGGTCTTGCCTTCACCACCGCCGTGCGGATGGTCGTTCGGGTTCATAACAGAACCGCGCACTGTCGGCCTGATACCCATATGGCGCTTACGTCCCGCCTTACCAATATTAATCAGACTGTGGTCGCCGTTTCCTACCACTCCTACAGAAGCCCTGCAGATAATCGGAACCATTCTCATCTCTCCCGATGGAAGTCTTAAAGTCGCATATTTTCCTTCTTTCGCCATCAGCTGCGCACTGTTTCCCGCTGAGCGCACCAGCTGTCCGCCTCTGCCCGGATACAGCTCGATATTGTGAATCTGCGTACCTACCGGAATCTCTGAAAGCGGCAGGCAGTTACCGATTCTCACCTCTGCCTCCGGCCCGTTCATAATCTTCATTCCGTCCTTAAGTCCTTCCGGAGCAAGGATGTATGCCTTTTCTCCGTCCTCATAGCAGATTAAAGCGATGTTTGCCGTTCTGTTCGGATCGTATTCAATGCCGATTACCTTAGCAGCGACACCGTCTTTATTTCTCTTAAAATCAACAATCCTGTATTTTCTCTTAGCGCCGCCTCCGCGGTGTCTAACTGTAATTTTTCCCTGGTTGTTTCGTCCCGCCTGCCTGCTCTTTGATGCTAACAATGACTTTTCCGGCGTCGTCTTAGTAATCTCCGCAAAATCGGAACCTGTCATCTGTCTTCTGGAAGGCGTATATGGGTTATATGTTTTAATTCCCATGATTGACTTCTCCTTTCAATGCTGTTTATTATCACGGTTTCTATCCGTATGATTTGATATGCATGTTTTTAATGCACTCACCCATGCTTTACAGGCCTTCAAAAATCTCAATATCCGCGCTGTCCTCTGTCAGCTGGACAACCGCCTTTTTTGTCTTGGCTGTTTTTCCAAACTGCATGGTTCCGCGTACCCGCTTCCTTTTCCCCTCGCAGTTCATCGTATTGACGCCCTCAACCTTTGTTCCGTCAAACATTTTCTCAACAGCTTCTTTTACCTGAGACTTTGTAGCCTGAGGATGAACTAAAAACGTATATTTCTTTTCACCCATAAGCTCCATGCTCTTTTCAGTAATAACCGGTTTAAGGATTACATCATAATATTTAATATCAGCCATTATGCGTACACCTCCTCGATATTCTGGACAGCAGCCTTTGTAGCGATTACAGTATTGTACTTCAAAACGTCAAATACATTGAGCGTACCGGCCTTAGCAGTTTTCACATCAGCAATATTTCTTGCGGACAGCTCTGCATTAACGTTACCGTCCTCCAGTACTACCAACGCTTTTGCAACGTCCAGATTTTTTAACATGTTAGCGAAGTTCTTTGTCTTAATCTCGCCAAATGAGATTTCGTCGACAACAATGAACTTTTTATCTTCCACTCTGGAAGTAAGCGCAGATTTAAGCGCCGCTCTCTTTTCTTTTCTATTCATCTTAAAGGAATAGTCTCTCGGTACCGGAGCAAATACAACTCCGCCGCCCGTCCACTGTGGAGCTCTGGTAGAACCCTGTCTTGCGTGGCCTGTTCCTTTCTGTCTCCACGGTTTTCTTCTGCCGCCGGATACTTCAGAACGCGTCTTAGCCTTCTGCGTCCCCTGACGGTTATTTGCAAGCTGGTTCACAACTGCCATGTGTAAAAGATGTTCATTAACCTCAACACCAAATACCGCATCGCTCAAATCGATTGTGCCAACTTCTTTACCCTCGATATTATAAACAGATACGTTTGCCATCTTAAGTCTTCCTCCTTCCCGTCAAATCCTAAATAGATTTTACTGCTTCTTTAATAGTTACCAAAGATTTCTTCGGTCCCGGAACAGAACCCTTTACAAGAAGCAGGTTGTTCTCTGCGTCTACGCGCACAACCTCAAGGTTCTGGACTGTTACCTTCTCGCTTCCCATGTGACCCGGCATCTTTTTGCCCTTGAACACTTTGCTCGGATCGGAAGCAGCTCCATTGGAACCAGCATGACGGTGATACTTAGAACCATGTGTCATAGGCCCTCTGTGCTGATTATGTCTCTTAATCGCGCCCTGGAAGCCTTTACCCTTTGAAATCGCCGTAGCGTCAACCTTGTCGCCCGCCTCAAAGATATCAACCTTGATTTCCTGTGCAAGCTGATACTCGCCTGCATTTTCTAATTTGAACTCTCTAACAAATCTTTTTCCGGAAACGCTGGCCTTTGCAAAATGTCCCTGCTCAGCCTTTGTCACACCATGACGGTGGACAATCTCTTTTTTGCCGCTCTTGTCTTTGTTTACAATCTTGTCTTTCTTGTCAACGAATCCAACCTGAACAGCCTCATAACCGTCATTCTCCACGGTCTTTACCTGTGTTACCACACAGGGACCAGCCTGAAGGACCGTTACCGGTGTCAACGTGCCGTCTTCGCTAAAGATCTGGGTCATACCGACCTTGGTAGCTAAAATAGCTTTCTTCATTATAATTACCTCCTGTGATTTACAGCGGAACGCATACTATGCGCTCATCCTAAATTTTAGGAATACTGTGTGTTATTGGTGTTCGATTCTCTTCGTTCATCGAACTAAGTTCGCACTAAGGCTCGAAATTACCTCGCCATGTGGGTGGTTGTTCGATTCTCTTCGCTCATCGAACTAAGTTCGCACTAAGGCTCGAAAATACCTCGCCAAGTGCTTACTTATTTTTCATTTTGATATCGATATACACGCCGGCGGGCATCTCTAATCTTGATAATGCGTCAACCGTCTTCTGCGTTGGTGTAATGATATCGATCAGTCTCTTATGAGTCCTCTGCTCGAACTGCTCCCTGGAATCTTTATACTTGTGAACAGCCCTTAAAATCGTTACTACTTCCTTCTTTGTCGGAAGAGGTACCGGCCCGCTCACCTTTGCCCCGTTCTTCTTCACAGTTTCGATGATTTTCTTAGCGGATGCATCAACCAGCTGATGATCATACGCTTTCAATGTGATTCTCATTACTTGACTTGCCATAAAAAAAGTCGCCTCCTTTTCGCACTTTTTTGAAATGAAAATGTATCTTTCATTTTTAGTACGACAAGCGGTGACTGTACACTCTGCCGTGTGTGTCGTGAGAACCTTACACGGTCTATTTGTGATACAGTGACTTGTCGCCAGTTTCCTAACTTGACATTCGCTCCACGGAAAACCTGCCATCCGCTTTTCAAACCTCAATTGTCCAAAAAGCTTTCCGGCAGCAACCTCACGCTTCATCGCTATCATGTCACAGCTTTTTTAGTATATATGATGAAAGGAATGTTTTCAAGCCCTTTTATTGAATTTTTGTATTTTTCCGGATACAATCCGTTTTTGCCCGCTCTGAACGAAAATCGGACGATATTTACTATTTTAGAAATACTACTATTATTAATATCGGCTGCCTAGACACGGCAAAAACATAGCTTCTAAAAAGACCGGCTGATTATTAAAATCAACCGGTCTCTTCATAATTCATTTTTATTGCTTTTTATTTAATTATTTATCGGAAGATTTTCCTTTTTCCTTTTTAAATACTTTTACCATAAAATAAGTGAATCCGCCGACATATCCTACGAGAGTAATTACCATCATAATAATTGCATCCATCGTCATAATACATTACCTTCTTTCTATTCTTATTGGCAGTTCTCGTCTTTTGTAATCGGCCCTTTTCCAGTCTTCTTATTAAAGAACTTTGCAAGGGCAATGCCAGCAACGACAACAACCGCGAACTGTAAGATAATCGTCCCTGTATTGTCCTGAATGATAAATGGATTCAGCCATGTATCCGGGAACCAATCCTTTGTCTGGATAAGCCAGTAGATAACCATAACTGCAACGAGAACCGGCATGATATACATACATACGTTGAAGTACGCTTTCGGGAAATGCATGCCTGCACCCTCCGCATTCACTTCTTCATTTCTAAGTTTCTCAACACCATACTTGATTGCGACAAGAGCAATCAAAGCTCCGCTGACTAAGAGACCTACGCCCCATACCCAGTCTTGATTGTCGATGTTGTTTAACGACCATGCTGAGAAGCATCCTACCAAGAATCCGGCAAAGCAGACGTAAACAACCGCTTTCTTGCGGACAATGCCCAGGTCAACAAGTACTTTTACACCAACCTCTATCATAGAGAACAAAGACGTGATAGCGGCAATTGCAAGCACGATGAAGAAAATAAATGAAATAATTCTTCCTCCCGGAATTGTTGAGAACAACTGGTAAATATAAATAAACGTAATTCCGAAATTACCCTGTCCAAGCGCTTCGTTCGCTGCTTCCGGCGTAGCGGACAGTGCGCAGATAGCCGGGATTACAACGAGTCCGGATAAAATTGCTCCAAGGTTGTCTCCAAGACCCATGATCATACAGCTTGTCGGAATATCTTCTTCTTTTTTTACATAATTCGCATATGTAATAATGAAGCCCCAGCCTGCACCGGTTGACCATGCCGCCTGAATAAATGCCTGAATCCATGTATTCGGGCTGAAAAGATATTCGCTCTTAATTGTAAAGAGATACTGAAGTCCCTGATTCGCTCCCGGCAGTGCAATCGCATAAACCGCCAGCGCTAAAAGTATAAGGAACAATAATGGAATGGCAACCTTGCAGAACTTTTCGATACCTTCCGCAACTCCTTTATATACAATGAAACACGCTGCCGCGAAACCAATCGGAAAATAATAACCTGAATCGGCGAGTCTGTAAACGCCGTCCACAAAGCCGATGTTGTCTCAGTCGTCATGTTCGATTGGAAAGAGGTTAACGAATTAACCGCATACTTCATACAATATCCCTGCAGTACGCAATAATAACTCATAAGAAAGAAACATACTGCCGCAACGAAAAATCCCATCCATGTATATTTCTTTCCGCCCATATCACGGAATGCACCCACTGTTCCAAGCCTTGTCTTCTTACCAATAGCCATCTCTGCCGAGAGAAGCGGAACCGCATAAATCAACATAGCAATCGTCCATGCCAATATAAACGCCCCTCCACCATTTGCTGCACAAATTCGCGGAAAACGCCACACATTACCTGTACCGATACACATGCCAAGCGCAGCCGCAATATAACCTATGGTACTAAATCCTTGCTGCTTCTGCTCCATAAAAAAAGCCCCCATTCTTCTGATAAATAATGGACAATTCAAATCCATTTCTTATGTCCATTTTCATCTATTTTACTATGGCAGGCCATCAAAGTCAATACAAACATTAGATTTTGTAATTCCGGCATAACATTTTTTTATGTCAAATCCCCTCGTTCCTCACAAAAAAACGGCAGTCGTCATGGACTGCCGTTTTTATCTGCCGCACATTCGCTTTCTGTCATTTCATATCTGTAATCCCCGCATTCATCCTGAAAAGTTTCTGTTTCAGGCTCACATGCGCCTCGCCAAATTCCTTCCCTGTGCTCTGCTGCATAAACTTATAAAAATCATCCGGAGAGCCCTGCACAAAGTCCTCCTTCGGAACGATATAAAGGTCTCCTCCCTCCATATGCAGATAATATATTTCACTGTCTGCATACAGTTTTTCTATTTCATGGTATTTATACATATGTTTTTCATTGTCCTGAACGGTGAAACCGGAATGGCCGAAAGACATGACGATTTTTATGCCGTATTTATAATAGATGTCCCGGCCAAGCATCCCAAAATAAGTAAGATACGGCCTTGCAAAGGCCAGCGCAATAATAAAAATCCCTGCAGCGAAACAGGCCGCCGCATGAAGTCCCGATAATTTAAGCGCTTTGGGAAGCGTAAAAAAAAGAGCGGCGGAAATCCCGTAGCGAAACATAAGTCTCCTGTAGTTTTTCCCGTTTTCATTATAAAATTTTGCAAATGCCATCAGCACCTTTTTCGTATGCCCTGTCTTCACTTCATATAGCGTGGTCATCTCTTTCCTCCTTTGGCATGTCCTCACCAAGTGTTGCCCCTGCCTGTTTTCCATTATATAATTTATCTTCTTCTTATGCAAGGCTCCTTTTTTACGTACGCCTTTTCTATGCCGTCAAATTTATTCATTTTATCCAATAATCCCACTTATTTTTTCCGTTTTTAGTTGACCTTTCCCAACAAAAATGATACAATTCTAAGTAACACGGAATGCGAGCCAGGCTGCAATCGGGGGCGGCCTGCAAATCAGCATTCCGGAGCAAACAATTAAATATTTTATAATCTGGAGGGATGATTTATGTCAATGTACATTTTGAAGGGGTTATGCGTTATCGGCATTATCCTGAACGTGTTTCTCATGTGGAGAAAAGACAAACAGATGCGCGCTAATCCGGAAAAGGATCCGGTAATCGGACTGACCGGTGAGGAACAGTGGCAGGAACAGAAAAAACACATAGTTCCGACCGCTATCACAGGATTTGTAGCAAACTTCCTGGATACTCTTGGAATCGGTTCTTTCGCTCCGTCTTCTGCAGCTTTTAAGCTGACAAGAGCAGTTGATGATGCGTTAGTGCCCGGTACTTTGAACGTTGGTGATACCGTTCCTGTATGTGTTGAGGCATTCTTATTCTTTGGTTTTGTAGAGATGGATGTACTTACACTTGTTCTTATGATTGCATCATCGGTTATCGGCTCTATCGTAATGGCAGGTATCGTATCTAAGTTTGACAGAAAGAAAGTTCGTTATGCGCTGTTTGTAGGTCTGTTCCTTCTTGCAACTGTAATTCTTATGAAGGTTATGAAATTTGGACCGTTCGGTACTGTTGGAACAGCAACCGCATTAACAGGCGCAAAGCTCGTTATCGCTGTTGTAGGAAACTTTGTATTTGGTGCTCTTATGAGTATCGGTGTGGGTCTTTACGCACCTTGTATGGCTATGGTTCTTGCACTGGGAATGGATGCAGGATGTGCTTTCCCGGCTATGATGGGTTCCTGTGCATACCTGATGGCATTTGGTAACGGCCCGAAATTCATCAAAGAAGGCAGATACGACATGGTTGCTTCCTGGACACAGGCAATTTTCGGAGCAATTGGTGTATATGTTGCTTACGCATTCGTAAAGAGCCTGCCGCTTGATGTTCTTACCAAAGTTATCGTTGCAGTTGTATACATCACAGCATTCTTATATCTTCGTGATGCGATCAAGAAGGGTTCAGCTGCTTAATCAGCGAAAGAAAATTAAAAACTATAAACTTTACATAAAAGGAGGGTATCCGACCTGGATATCCTCTTTTTATCACCGTATTATTTTAAATACCACATTCAAAAGCACGATATCATTAAAAATCCATCCTTCATCTTGTACAGTACGGCACAAAATATATGAACAAAGGAGCTCCCGAAAAAGATGGACGTAAAAAAGACAATCAAAAAATATATCCTTGTTACAATTTTCATTATTATGATGGCAGTATCGCAGACACTAAGCCTGAAGGCGGATATCGGCGTATGCGCCTGCTGGGATTCTATCAGCCTGAACGTCTATCAGCTTACAGGTTTTAAAGTTGGAACTTTCAGCATCGTCGGCAATTTGATTTGTGTACTTGTACAAATACTTATGTTAAGAAGGGATTTTCATCCAATCCGTTTTTTACAGATACCGGTAGCTATCATATTCGGAGTCGTAGTAAACTTCGTATATTACCGCGTGCTTACCTTTGAACTGCATGGATATCCTATGCGGCTTCTCTTCTGGGCGCTTTCCTATTTAGGACTCGCCGTATTTATCGGCGGCCTCAATCTGTTAGGCGCAGTCCAGATACCGGTAGAAGGGATGTATTACACTGCAAGCAGCAAATACGGCGTAGACTTTGCAAAGCTTCACATTACATGCGATGCTCTTTTAATCGCCACCTCTCTGTCTTTATCCTTTCTGTTCGGACTGTCCATTAAAATCCGGGAGGGCACGATAGGCGGCATGCTTGTCCTTGGTCCGCTGACGAAATGGTGCATGAGCTGGGAGAAAAAATTTATACACGAATAAATATAACACGCAGAAAGGGTGCAGCATTTTCGGAATGCCGCACCCTTTCTTTTGGTATGTCATTGAGAGGTTTTTCCTCGTTGCATTGCAGTTTTGCTATATACAAAGCTGGGGAATGCTCCTCTGTTAAGAGGAAAGTATATAAGTTCACCGCCGCAAGACTGTTCTTGGGGAAAACAATCGGCAGAAGTGCAACTGCAATAACAACCATTGTTTAAGCGTTATTACTATACCATTTCTTATTTTCTGCGTCAATACTTTATTTGGCAAAAGTAAATATTTATGCACTTTAACAAATATTTAACGATATCTTTTGTTGTATTTGAACACTTTACCATAGTAAAACGCCGAATTGCCTTGATTTTGACTCCCTATTTATTCTCCTGCTCTTTTTTTCTCATCTTGAGCTTCAGCAGCGCTTTCGCTTTCAGGCAGTCTATACGGTCCATATTATTCTCACCTACCACATCCGTCTCTTCGCCGCTCTCACTCTTATTGATATCAACAATCGCATCCAGATAATCATTGACAACTACAAATTGCGCAACCGTGCCATTAAAGGTAATTCCTGTTACCGGAATCCCTCTTATGCCAATCTGCTCGATTGTATTTGTATAATCCACATGGCTGTTGCCCCATCCGTCGCAGGAAAGAATCACGCCGTCCGCACGCATACATTCCGCCCATACCGCCGCTCTTGTACCAACCAGCATCTTATCCTCATTACCGTCCGGAGAGCCAACAAGCATAACTCCCATCAAATCGAGGTCGGTATCCTCTGCAACAACTTCTAAAAGCGGATCCCTGAAATGATGCAATGACGTCTCTTTTGTTGAAGGACCAATTCCCATACTCCTACACCTCCTACTGCATAGAACGGATAATGCCGTCACGGTACTCATTCGGAGTTACGATGATTGGCATATTACCCATGTCAATAATTGATTTTCCGCCTTCTACACCAGAAGGTTCTTTCGCAAACAAATGCGTATCATACATTGCTCCTTGTCCGGCGACCTGTTTGATAATCAGTACTTTTTTCTTTCCCGGCCTTACAATGTCATGATACTCATGCCGTTCCGTACATTTCTCACCCTTGAATTTCTTTAATTTGTTGCGATAACTCTGGATAAATTTGTCGCACGCCCGGTGCGCTGCCGTCGGCCCCGGCCGCTCCTGTCCCATGCCCGCGGCAAGCGTTACGTCAAAAGAAATAATATAATCATCATCTCCTGGCGTACCGGCACGGTTCAAATACAACTGCTCTTTTAGGTTCCCTTCCGAAGAACCAAATTCATGGCACTGTTTGCCATTCACGTCCACTCCCGTAAGGATAACGTAAACACCTGTAATCGTATGCGTAATCCCCTCTCCCAGTTTTCCAAGAACTTTTGTCGAAATAGGTATGATATCCATCATGGTATTCGTCCAGCGGTCATGGTCGCCCGGCTTTATAAGCTGAATGTCAATTTTTTCTATATGCTCTTCCGCTGCTGTAAGCTCGTCAAGCATCTCTTTGCTGACCGTCATATGACCATCCGTGGTAATATCATTATGTTCGCCCCATTCCACATCATTCATGTGAAACGCTTTGATGACCAGCCTTCTTAAGTCCTTTACTTCATCAGCCAATTTACTTTCACCTCCGTCTTCGTGCTGTTTTTACTTGTATCTTAATTATAAAATAATCCTGTCTTTTTTCCAACACTTCATTTGAAAAAAGAGCAGATGTTTTTCATCTGCTCTTTAACATCCTATATCCTACGGATTCCTTACGGCAAAACCTTTTTAAGGCCAGCCGACCCTCATCCGTCAGGTTTCCTTTAGATCTTAGCTACATACTCGAATGGCAGCGGAACAATCTTTCCAGGTGTCTGGATTTCTACCAACTGCTCAAGAGTAGCCTTAACGATCTGTGTCTGCTGTTCAACATTGTGCGGTCCACCTGCATTAGCACCCATAGGTACCAACGGAGCAACTGCACGAGGAGTACCGGTCTGACGAACAACCGGCGGAAGAGCTGCAATAATAATTGTAGGTATTCCAGCTTCTTCAATCGCTCTCTGCACCAATACTGCAGAGCGGTGGCAGGTACCTCAGCCAGCGGTGAGGACAACTGCGTCAACATCCTCTTCTTTGAACATCTGAGCGATAGCCGGACCAGTTTCGCCTTTGAATTTTTCCTGGTTTCCGCCGCCGCCCATGAAACCGGCATGTACCGGAGCGCAAGCCCTGATAAAGCCTTCTGCAGCTAACTCGTGTATTCTGTCAATCGGGAACATGCAGTTAATGTCTTTGTTAACATCACTGTTATCATATCCGCCGTGGGATACCATCAGATCATCTGACGGAGTTGTGTTCTCTATCTTTCTCCATGTGAAGTCACCGGCAAGATTAAATCTTTCCTGATCTTTCTTGTGAACACCTGCTGCTGTTGCAAGAGCGATAGACATATCCTTAAGCTCTTTTGTTACAGGAGTCCATACAGACGGCGGAGTAATAGGAACGAATATTTCTGATTGTAAACCTTTAACAACCGTTAAACTCATTTTTAGACCTCCTTATTATCCAAACGTTTACTCATTTCTTGTTGTTTGCGTCTTTCTTTTTCAATGTTGCTGACGTAGTGTTCATTTATCTCCGGTCCCAGCTGCTCCGGAAAGCTCATGTTCCATCCAAATTCCTGTCCCACTTTCGGTTCAGTATCACAGATAAACATTCTCTTGGGAGCTTTAAAGAACCCCAGGCGTCCTTTCAGGTCAACGCTGATACTGCAGTCGTCGACATCCACTACAACGCCCTCCATATAAATGATCCTGTCGCCGTAATTCAAACGTTCATTATTCATCCAGAACACCTTTTGGCTTAGCTGTATTTTAATCTACGCTTCTCACTCATCGGGAGCTCCTGCTCATTTCCAACGAGTTCAATCTTTGTGCCGCATGCGCCCTCGATTAACTCTACGTTTGTAGACTTAACGTTTGGATTCCACTTCTTCTCAGCAGCCTTAACATCTTCTCCGGCCATAGCTGCTTTCAGCATTGCAAGTGCGCGGATAGCGTCTTCCTGACAAAGTGTGTTGTTACCAAGAATCTCATTCTCGATACCTGCTTCAGATTTGTTGTTATCAACCATGTACTGCATGTACTTATTACCAACAACGAGAGCTCCCTGTACTGCACAGTAAGACATACCTACCGTCGGAACTCCTCTCATACCAATCTGCTCGATATGGCTTGCGAAATCGATATGGTTGTTTCCGAAACCTTCCGTTGTAACGAAAGCTCCGTCTGCATCCATCATCTCTACTGTATGTCCGACACGTCTGGATACATAGAATTTCTCAGCATTGATCTGAGGAGAACCTACAAATACAACGCCGCAAAGGTCAACTTCCTCATCATGAAGAGCCTCAAGAACAAGCGGCTCTCTCCAGTAATGTCTGGACATCTCTTTTGATGCAGGTCCGATACATGTTAAAGCATGGATACATCCGTCAAGAACCTCAAGCGGAGATACGCAGACAGGTACGTTTCCTAAGTCTACGTTAGCTCTTGCGCCAAGGATACCAACCGGCTCTACAGGAAGGATGAAGTTATCATGCATAGCTCCCTGTCCCATAATCTCTTTCACGATTACAACTTTCTTCTTACCCGGACGACGGATAGACTTCAGCTCCTGAGTATCAACTACAAGGCTCTCGTCAAGTTTCTTCATAACCTCACGGATCTCCTGCGTGATAATGTCAAATGCTGTATGAGCAGCCATAGGCCCACGGCGCTCCATGTTTGTCTTCTCCTGGATAACGATGTTACCTTTGATAAAGATTTCGCCTTTATCCGGACATCCCGGACGGCCCCACATAATGTTCTCATCAAGGTATCCTTCAGAAGAACCGAACTCGCCAATCTGAACTCCGCCTTCATCAACACCTGTCAGCATCATAACAACGCCGTCAAGTACTCTTGTCACACCGCTTCCGAGTTCATCATCACCCTCTTTTGTAGCGATCGGCTGTACGTCCATAACGGTCTCGGAATATGTGTGATATAATTCAGGAGTGATAATCTCAAGTTTAAAATCTTTAACTAATTCCTGATCTGCGATAACGTCTGCTTCAATTCCCTCACGGATAGTAAGCACAGTTCCCTCGATCTTTGTCTCAGGCCCTCTCTTAACTTCTGTAATATTGAAGTGCTTTCTCGTAAGAGTTCCTACGATTTTCTCTTCTCCAACTGCCGCTGCCGGTGCTGCTGCGTCTGCAGCTACTGCCGCCGCTGCCGGAACTTCTGCTACTGCTGCGCCGCCGCCAAGTGCTCCCACCGGAATCTGAAGGTCGATATCTTTACCCTCTCCGATGTGGATCTTGAGCACGCCGCCTGCTGCAACCGGTGCTGCCGCAACCGGTGCTGCCGCTGCCGGCGCCTCCTCTGCAACCTCTTCTTCAACTGCCGGAGCGCTTACGCTCGGAGCCTTTACTCCGTCAAGAACATCTGCCGTAAGCGGAGCAAGAGAATCACAGGTTTTTGTAAGTTTTGCTCCTAATACTTCCTCGATGGTCAGGCAGCCGTCAAGGTTTAATAATCCTGAATCTACCAAATCGTCAAAAATTGCCGGATCTTCCAGATTCGCAGGCTCGATTGTAATACCGGCCTCGGCTCTACAACATAAAACCGCAGGATCATGAGCATGTGCTTTAGCTGTTTCAGCTGTGATAGACATATTGTTTTCCCTCCTTGTTTGGATTTCTTAAACAGCCCTTATGGACTGCAAAAATTATTATATATACAATTGTCTCCGGCACATAAGGAACCTCTCGCCTTATGAAACGGATGAAAGAATCGGGGGTCTTCCTCCATTGCCGCAAACAACAGTAATACCTCTGCTATATATTAAAAGTCAATATCCTGGCTTACCTGCTTGGAAACCTTGAGCGTCCTGTAGAGTGCATGGCCTACGGAGCGCATAACGTGGTCCGTCTGATGGAATACTTTAAGTCCCATCTTCGGTCCTGACGCCATAACAGTGTTGGAACAGTCAGAGCAGTTTCCGATAATGATATATTCGCACTTGTCCTTCTTAAACTGCATGTTGTTCTTAACCTGTCCCGGACAATTTCCAGGCCTTAAGCATTTAAGCGGCGCACCCGGTTTATTTTCGATTGCCTGCTTACATCTTGCAACAGAAACGACCTTTCCGTTCATCTTCTCGCAAATCTCACGCATACGCTCCTCATTTCCTCCGCATGCACAGACAAGAAGACCTACATTCGCCCCGTGAAGATCCGGAAATTCAACCGTCACAAGGATTCCGCCCGTCGTCTTTGTAATCGGAGCGTCAAAGTCCGTAGACTTTCCTGTAAACGCGCCGCCCATAACGATTTCACCGTATTCTCCGTCGATTCCGCCGGCTCTTTCAATCAATTCCCCAACGCTGGTTCCAACCGGAACATCCATGAAAACGTGTGCGCCGTTTCCGCCGTTGAGTTTGCCGCGTACCGTCAGATTCTTCGTAATACAAGGCTTCTTCTCATCAATTGCTTCCGCAATCTTTGCTGCGGTCTCAAGATTGACAACCACCGACTTCGCTGCAGACGGAAGCTGCATCGTCGTAAGGTTCACGCCGAGACACTCTCTTACTACCGCACGCTCCTCTCCCATCGGATAGATATCCGGAAGGAGGTGCATAGAAATCGCCGGCTCGCTCTCCAGCGCTTTCTGCAGCGTTTTGACAGCTTTCTGGTTTTTCTTCTTAATAGCAAAGATAGCCTTGTCTGCATTGGTAATCTCCATACAATACTTCACACCGCGTATTACCTTGTCGCACTGCTCCTCAATCTGCCTGATATTATGTTCTAATCCCGGCTCGCATTCAGCCGCATTAATAAGGATGTATCCATTTTCACAGTCTAACTTAAAGTCCGCCGGCAGTTCCGGGTTGATTTCCGGGTCAAGCTCGCCCATCGGCGTCTCGGCCAGATTGATATTAAGCTTAATTCCTGTCGGGAATCCGGCACCCCCAAGTCCTACGACTCCTGCCGCTTTCACCATGTCAAGCTTGCTTGCGTCCTCCGGCACGTCAATCGGAACGAACTCGTCCGGCTGCTCCTCGGAAGGCTCAATAATGATCCGGTCGTCCGTAACCTCTGTTACTTTTCCGTACACACTGGAAAAAATGTTAGCGCCAAGTCCCGTAGGTGTCGCAATCAAAGTGCCCTTTTTCACTTCGTCGCCGGCCTTAACGATTGCCGCACATGGTGCCCCAACATGCTGACGTAATAACATCTGTACATTTCCCATGTTAAACATCTCCTTTTCTTTTTCTTTTTTATTAGTAAAAAACGAAGCTATCTGTCCGTTTCATTACCTCTCGGCATACATCCTGAAAACATCCCCGACGGTTTTAATATTCCCCAAAAGCATCTTTTCATTTATTAATTATATCTATAATAAAATTCTGTCAATTTCTTAACAGTAAAAACCGCTTAAAAATGCACTTTTTGGCGAGGGCATGTGGGAATCGAACCCACCCGGGACGCTCCTAACGCCCCACACTGGTTTTGAAGACCAGGAGGCACACCAGTCACCCATCTACCCCCATATTCTGTTGTCCATTCGTGTTAACCATACCATATTCCACACTATATTTCAACAGTTTTTAATTATTTTTATAATATCAAAAAAGCGTTGACTTTTCAAGGTTTTTCCTACATAATAGTAACAAAGGATTGAACCGTGTACTAGAACGCAGTCTATTTGTTATTTTTCTGTCATGCAGACAGTCGCCGCATGACATATTTAAAGGAAAAAGACTCGGCATCACATCATCCATGCCGAGTTTTTATAAAGAAACTATAGATTTTATCTATGAGTATGTTTAAAGGAGGTAATTATTATGGAGTTGAAAGCTAATGTAAACTTCGACCGGTTTGAGAGCGCTCTTCAGGTAGTGGATTCTCATACCGTCGGTGAGTTCTGCCGTATCGTTATCGGCGGATTCCCGGAGCCGGAAGGCAGCACGATGATTGAGAAAAAGAAATGGATGGAAGATAATTACGACCATGTTCGTACCGCCCTCATGTTTGAGCCAAGAGGACATCACGATATGTTCGGCGCATTCCTCTGCAAGCCGGTAAATCCGGAAGCTCAGTTCGGCGTTATGTTTATGGACACGGGCGGATACCTGAACATGTGCGGCCACTGTACGATCGGCGCGGTTACCGTAGCTGTTGAGGCGGGGCTTGTAGACGCTAAAGAAGGGGAAAACGAAGTTGTCTTGGAAGCTCCTGCCGGACTCATCCGCACAAAGGCCGTTGTAAAGGACGGCAAGGTTGAGAACGTTACTTTAACAAACGTTCCGTCTTTCGTTTACAAAGAAAACCAGAAGGTTACCATCGACGGAAAAGAGATTGAATTTACGATTTCCTTCGGCGGAAGCTTTTTCGCACTTGTTGACACGACCAAGCTTGACATCGGTGAAATCAATGCAAAATCCGTTCCGGCATATGCTGACCTGGGCATGAAGATGTTGGAAATCATCAACAAAGAAATTCCGGTTCAGCATCCGGAGCTTGATATCACAAGCGTTGACCTTGTTGAGTTCTACGGCCCGACTCCGAATCCGGAAAAAGCCAATATGAGAAACGTAGTTATCTTCGGCGAGCACATGGCTGACCGTTCACCGTGCGGAACCGGAACAAGCGCTAAGCTTGCCACGCTCCATCACTGGGGAGAAATCGGCGTAGGCGAGGAGTTTATCTACGAAAGCTTTATGGGAAGCTTATTCAAAGGCGTAATTAAGGAAACAACCAAAGTCGGCGACTTTGACGCTGTTATTCCGATGATTACAGGAAGCTGCTATCTGACAGGTGTTGCAACTTACTTAATCGACCCGACAGACCCATTGAAATATGGTTTCCAGGTAGGCTAATATCTGCGGACACCGGTTAGTCTAGAAAGAATTGCAGAAGCGGATTAGAAACAATCCGCTTCTCTTTTTATAAATATTCAGAAAGGAATGGTATATTCGATGCCGAGGAAAAGACAATCTACAAAAACCCGCATCGTGAAAGCCGCATGGAATCTGTTTTATAAAAATGGTTATGACCACACTACGATAGAGGACATTATTGCTGCCTCCAAGACTTCCAAGGGAACGTTTTATCATTATTTCAAGGGCAAGGAGGCTCTTCTCAACAGCCTGTCCTATCTGTTTGACGAAAAATATGAAGAGCTATACAACACGGTTGACGCCGATCTGTCCAGCTATGATAAGCTGCTGTTTTTAAACCGCGAGTTGTTCCTCATGATTGAAGAAAGCGTTGACATCAGTCTTCTGGCTTATCTTTATTCTTCGCAGCTGACTACGAAGGATAAAAAATCTTTGTCGGACAAAAAGCGATTTTATTTCAAATGGATTACTGAGATTATAACTGATGGTTTAGAGCGAGGTGAGTTCAGGAATACGAGCACTGCCGAAGAATTAATGAACATTTATGCCATGTATGAGCGGGCGCTCCTATATGACTGGGCATTATTTAAAGGCAGATATTCTCTGTCCGAATACAGTAACAAGCTGCTTCCGCACGTATTAGATACTTTTATCGAAGGAGTATAGTTATGAAAATTTCTGATGGACCCGGAAAGGGTACTTTCATCCGGCAGGTTATCCGCCGAATCAAAGTACCCTTTTCCTGTTGTTTACACCATGCATTCATGGATTTCTTCTTCTTCAATTCCTGTTTTTTTCATCATCGACACAATTCTCTCCCTGTCCGAGAGCCCGGCGCACCACGCCAAGCCGCATCCGGCAGATATTGCCCGCGGAACCGGTATGATTCTTCCTGGAACTTCCTGCTCTTTACACGCTTTTTCCATCGCCATTGCATCCGCCGTCGTATGAAATGTCACTACAAGCTTTCTCTCTTTTTTCTTCATATACTATTCATCCTCCTGGGCAAGCTCCCGGATAGCGCGGATTGCCGTCTCCACTTCCTCATCCGTATTATAATGGCAGAAGCTGAACCGCACGGCCCCCTGCTCTACCGTTCCAAGCGCCTCATGCATAAGCGGAGCACAATGGCCTCCCGGCCTTGTAGAGATTCCATAGTCTGTCAGAAGAGCGTCGCTCACCTCGCCGGAATCATACCCGCCGATATTGAGCGCAACAATCGGACAACGCTCTTTCGCGGAAAAATCACCATACACCGTAATCCCCGGTATCCCCTTCACGCCTTCATAAAACTTCCACATCAAATCCTGCTCTCTGGCCCGGATTTTATCTATCCCGGTTTCCAGCAGATATCCAAGTGCAGCGTGAAGCCCTGCAATACCGTGTCCGTTCAGCGTTCCCGCCTCCAGGCATGTCGGCATCTCCTTCGGCTGCGACTTATTATAAGTCTGCACGCCCGTACCGCCGCACTTTAACGGACGTATGGCAATACCTTCCCTGACATACAGGCCGCCCGTACCCTGAGGCCCCAAAAGCCCTTTATGTCCCGTAAAGCAAAGCACATCTATATTCATCCGCTCTATGTCAATAGGAAATACTCCGGCAGTCTGCGAAGCATCCACGACAAACAATATGCCGCGTGCTCTTGCAATCCTCCCGACGGCCTCCACATCCACATAATTTCCAGTCAGATTTGAGCCGTTCGTACATACAATCATCTTCGTATCACTGCTAACCGCCTCTTCGATTCTGGAAACATCAAGCCTTCCCTGCCTATCGCTCTCTACGATTGTCAGCCTTACCCCCTGTCTTTCCATCTCATACAATGGACGCAGGACAGAGTTATGCTCTAACATGGTCGTTATCACATGATCCCCCGGCTCCAAAAGCCCCTTAATCGCTATATTCAGGCTTTCCGTGGAATTACATGTAAATGCGATCTGCTTCGGAGACGCTCCCCCGAAAAGACGGCACAGTCTCTCCCTTGTATCATAAATCAGCCTCGAAGCGCTTAATGACGCCTCATTTGCTCCCCGTCCCGCATTGCCCATAGATGACATGGCACCGACAACCGCATCAATCACGCACTGCGGCTTATGCATCGTCGTCGCCGCATTATCCAGATATATCATATGTTTTACCCCCAATATTGTTTTTGCGCCTTAACCGTAAATTTCCTTGATAACTTTAATAAAACGTTCTACATTTGCCGTCAGAGGAGTATTTTTATTGTAGACAAAATTTATATCCCGTCCTGCATCCGCTCCAGGAATGGGAAATGCTAAGATGTGCCCTTCCCGCACTTCCTCTTCGGCCGCCAGCTGTGACAATATAGAAACACCCATTCCCTGACGCACGGAGCGCTTAATCGTTTCCTGATTTTCAATACTTGCGATTACATCCAGCGCCCCCATTTCAATTCCTGCCCTGCGAAGCTGCTTCTGCGCCTCCTTGCGCGTGCCGGAGCCCTCCTCCCGCAATATGACATGTTCTTCTTCAAGCCACGAAATACCGCCTCCTCCTTCTTTTCGCAAAGTCTGGTAACGGTCTGTATTCGGCGTGATAATTACCAGCTTGTCTTTGTAAAAAGGAATATACCTGCAGTATTTTTTTTCCAGCACGGTTCCTGTAAATCCCACATCCGCCATGCCGTCCACAATCTGCGACACCACCTCGCTGCTGTCGGTCTCCACCAGCTTAAACTGCTCTTCCGGATACCGTCTCTTAAATACCATCAGCACATCCGGGAGCAGATACTGCGCCGGTATGGTAGACGCCGCAATCGTAATACAATGGTTTGCGGAATCCCTTCCCCGTATATTAAAATGCTCCGCAATCTGACATTCCAATTCGAACATCTGTCTCGCATATTTATACAAATCCTGCCCTGCTTCGGACATCGTCACTTCCTTCGTGTTGCGGATAAACAGCCGGACCTTGAGTTCCTTCTCAAGCGCCGAAATATGTGCGCTGACTGTCGGCTGTGTCAGATACAATTCCTTTGCGGCCTTTGAAAAGCTTCCGGTCTCAACTACCTTCACAAAAGCCTCCAATTGTTTCAAATTCATCTGTATGCTACCCTTTCGCTTTCTCCGCCCGTCTTTTTCGTCACCTTAATACTGTCCATATATTCCAGAATCGGCTTTGCGCTTTTACGGCTCGTGGAAAACAAATCCCGCACTTTTGCAATGGTAATTACCGGATTTTGGGCAAGCTTTTCTAAAATCACTCTTTTTGCCTCCTCCATATAGCTTTTAAGCGTATACATGTCTTCCGCAACCTTCACTGCCTTTTCTTCCTGAAGCAGTATGTTCAGTATATCATCCTGTATCTCCCGTGAGACACTTTTACAATCAATCTCTGAGTAACGCACAAAATCAAAGCGGCTTTTTTCAAATGTATCAAGAAGCATTCCTGATATCTTGTTATATGTTTCATCCCTGCGTATCTTATATCCGGCCGTGCACAAAAATTCATCTGTTTTCTGAACATGCCCATCCTCCGCCATCATTTCTATCATGCGGTCGAACACATTGGGCTTCATTTTCGAAAAATACGCTGCCTGCACCTCCGCCTTCTTCATACCGAAGCGGTACGGATATCTTTTTTCGTATGACGATAAGGCGCCGCAAATCACTTTCTGCGCCTCCTCCGCCGCTTCCGCATGCCAAACATAAGTGTCCTTGCGCATTACAAACGCAAGAACCTTCCCCTGCCCCTCAAGTTCCTTCACATCGTCTCTTACTTCCTCAGGAGACAGCGCCGTAAGCCTGGCAAGCTCCGACACCGTAATCATCGTCTCCCTGTGCCCTTTCACGTGAAGTTCAATGACATCCGCGCTGGAACCGGACTCTTTTCTCTGCAGCTCTTCTATAACATCCTCGCGGAAACGTTTTTTGATAACAGGGTTCGGCTCTAAAATAACGCCGCCCCCAATCGTCTCCATCGGAGAATAAAACCTTACAATAAACTTATCGCCCCTGCGCACCGCAATGCTCTCCTCCAGACGAAGCTGCACAAGCCCGCTCTCGCCGGGCCCGATCTCATCCTTGTCGAGAAGAACCGCACGGCAGAGTATCTCGCTCGTCCCGGTAAAAAAATGCAGCCTTGTATGGTTTGTCAGCACACGCATGGAACCCTCCAGCACATTCAGGCGCACGTCCAGAAGGTCCGCCGTCTTCATGCTTCCGCAAGAAGCAAGAACGCACCCTCTCTGTATCTCTCTCTTCTTAATATTTGACAGATTAATCGCTACGCGCTGACCGGCATAGCACTCTGTTTTATCCTCTCCGTGTACCTGTATGCTCCGTATCTTGCTTTCCTTCCCAATCGGATACATCTCCAGCGTATCCTCTTTGCGGATCGTGCCGGAGACAAGGGTACCGGTAATGACGGTCCCAAAGCCCGGAAGGGAAAACGCCCTGTCAATGGGCAGGCGCGGAATCGTATGAATGTCTTTTTGCACCAGTTCGTCACTTGTCATATGGACAATCAATTCCACAAGGCCGCCAAGCCCCTCCCCCGTAGCAGCGGAAACCCTGGCAACCGGCGCTTTTTCAAGAAATGTGCCCTCAAGCTCCTCCTTAATCTCCTCCTCCACAAGCTCAAGCCATTCCTCATCCACAAGGTCGCATTTATTCAGCACGACAATACTTTTTTCAATTCCCAAAAGATGCAGGATATCCACATGCTCCCTTGTCTGCGGCATAATACCTTCATCCGCTGCAACGACAAGAAGCACCAAGTCCATTCCCACAACACCGGCAACCATATTGTTAATAAATTTCTCATGTCCCGGAACATCGATAATGCCCGCCCGATCTCCGCCCGGCAGATCAAAATAAGTGAATCCTAAATCAATCGTAATCCCCCTTCTTTGCTCCTCCTCCCAGCGGTCGGTATTTCTGCCGGTCAAGGCCTTAATCAGAGTGGTCTTTCCGTGGTCGATATGTCCTGCCGTTCCTATAATTATATTTTTCATCTCTTCTCCAGCACCTCATATTCCTTTAACTGATCCGCCGCCAGCTTAATGTCGCTCTGTTTCAACGTCCTTGCATCCAAAATAATCGTATCGTTAGCCGTCCTCGGAATAATCGGAACCGGCAGGCGGCGCATGCGTTCCTCTAACTCTGTCACGCTTATCTTTTCCGGCCGCAGCACTACCGCCATACTCGGAATCCGCTCCAGCGGCAGGGAACCGCCGCCTATCTGGGACTCGCAGGGCTTTACTTCTATCTTTGCCGGAAGCTTATAAGCCCTCATCCTTCTGGCAAGCAGCCGGGCGCGCCTTTTTACCTCCTCCAGAGGCTCCGTAATCATCCGAAGCACCGGGATATTCTTCACCGCTTTTTCCTCGGACAAATATTCCTGCAGCACCAGTTCCAGCATTGCCGCCGTAAATTTATCAATTCTTAAGGCGCGGGTGAGCTGGTTTCTCTTCATCCTGTCAATATATTTTTTTCTGCCTATGATAATGCCCGCCTGCGGGCCTCCCAAAAGCTTATCGCCGCTGAAGCACACCACGTCCGCGCCCTTTGCAATGGATTCCTGTACCGTCGGTTCATGGGTCAGCCCATATTTGGCAAGGTCGATAAGCACACCGCTTCCCAAATCCTCCACTACCGGAAGATCATGTTCTTTCGCAAGAGGAATCAGTTCATCAATTGCCACAGAATCCGTAAATCCGACAATCCGGTAATTACTTGTATGGACTTTAAGAAGCGCCTTCGTATCTTCTGTAATCGCAGACTCATAATCATCATAGTGGGTCTTGTTAGTCGTACCCACTTCCACAAGCTTCGCCCCGCTCTGCTCCATCACATCCGGAATCCGAAACTTCCCGCCGATTTCTATAAGCTCGCCGCGGGAGACGACTACCTCCCCGCCCTTCGCCAGAGAACTCAGGATAAGCAGAACGGAAGACGCATTGTTATTCACCGCCATAGCCGCCTCTGCTCCCGTAAGTTTGCAGAGCAGTTTTTCAAAATGGGAGTAGCGCTCTCCTCTTTTCCCCTCTTCAAGATTGTATTCTAAGTTGGAGTAGCCTGACACAAGCGCCGTCACCCGTTCCATATGCTCTCTGCTGACAGGCGCCCTCCCAAGATTTGTATGAAGCACTGTTCCCGTACCGTTCACTACCATCCGCATATTGGGCGTATGCATGTCAGAAACTGCACAGGCAATATGCGGCACCAGTAAATCAATCTGCTGTTTTACGCTTTCCTCATCAGAGGTATTTGCTATGAACTTACGCAGTTTGTCCATTTCCATATGGATCGCTTCCATGACCGTTTCCCTGCTATAGCAATCAATCATCTTCTGAATTGCCGGATTCTCCAGAAGAACATCCACCTTCGGAATACTTCTGTATAATAGATTCTTGTTCATATTCTTCCCCTTTTCGCACATTCTTTTTAAATATGCTTTCTCTTACGTACTAACTTTTCCCCAAGACCATCCGCCTTAAGACAGACGGATGAGCTTATCGCTTTTTTCCGATACCCTGCCGATAATTGATACCGTCGTATCCATGTGCGCAGCCTTAAAATCCGCCATCATCTCTCCCAAATGCTCAGGAGATACGCTGATAAGCAGCCCGCCGGACGTCTGCGGATCATAGAGCAGATCTAAGAAATACTCTTCCACCGCTTCGCTATCCACATGCTTCATGGAATATCCCCGGTTTTTGTAAGCGCCCGCCGGGACAAGCCCCATCTTCGCATAATCGGCAGCATCCTCCAGATACGCAATATCCTTTACTTTAAGTTCAAATGTAACTTCACTGGCCGAAGCCATCTCCACGCAATGTCCTAAAAGCCCGAAACCGGTAATATCCGTGCACGCAGACACATCATATTTTTCTACCACTTGTTTCCCCAGCTTGTTTAGGGACGCCATAACCGTCTGCGCTTCCCGGATTGCCGAAGGGGACGCCATCTCTGCTTTTATGGCAGTATTGACAATTCCGCTTCCAATCTGTTTCGTCAGCACAAGGACGTCTCCCGGCCTGCAGCCATAATTTTTAAATATCTTATCAGGGTGTACAAAGCCGGACACGCATAATCCATACTTTGGCTCATCGTCCTGTACAGAATGCCCGCCTACCAGTACCGCACCTGCTTCTTTCACCTTTGCCGCTCCACCCGCAAGGATGTCGCCCAGAATAGCCGGATCCAGACAATTCGGAAATCCGACTATGTTAAGCGCCACTGCCGGTTCTCCTCCCATTGCCCATACATCGCTCAGGGAGTTGGCAGCCGCTATCTGTCCGAACATATAAGGATCGTCGACAATCGGTGTAAAGAAATCGACCGTCTGAATCATGGCGATTTCATCTGTAACTTTGTATATGGCCGCATCATCGGATGTCTCAATTCCAACGAGCAGATTATCATCCTGGAACTTTGGCAGCTTACCCAGAACCTGGGCAAGGGTCTCCGGACCAATCTTAGCCGCTCAGCCTGCGGTCTTGCTTAAACTTGTTAATCTGACATCTGATTTCATTCGTCAACAATCCTCCTGTTATTTTTTTGATACTGTGGTTACAAAGTATTCTGCCCCCATCATATCATTTCTATTTAGAAAATGCAAAAATGCATAGTTCTAACGGTACTTTATTTATTGAAAATAAGAGCCATGCCTCTGCTTTTGAAGTATGGCTCTTTCTGTAAAAATATTTTATTTCCACTCCACGTTTCATCTAATCCGGTACTGGTTATGGCTTAACGATTCTTCCGGCTTTTGCCATCGTCTCAACAATACTGTACATATTCGTCACAGTACCTACCTGCAGCTTTTCTTTCAGTCCGTAATAATCAAGGCATGTCCCGCAAGTCATAATCTCCACGCCCTGCGCCTCCAGAGATTTCAAATCCTCAAGAGAATCCGAACCTTCCGCTGTCAATGTCGCGCCTCCGTTGTAAAAAAGCATCGTCTTCGGCAGCGTATCAAGCTGCGTCACCGCAAAAATAAATCCTTTAATAAGCACCTTGCCAAGCTCGTCATTTCCTTCTCCCATTCGGTCTGAGGATACGACTACCACCGTGTTATCCCTTGCATCCGGCACACAGCTCACCTCTTCTTCCTCTGATGACAGAGCACCCTCCATCTGAATCACAATCTTAAACTCATCGTCCGCTACCTTCTCGGAGGATACTTGTCCGCCGGATGCTGACGCCATCTTTGTCACGTTCTGTACGGCTATCTCATTATCCACCAGCACCTCGATGGTCTCCGGCCCGGTAAGCGCCTGCATTGCCTTTTTGGTCTTGATAACCGGGATTGGGCAATGATCTCCCATTGCGTTGACTGTAATCATATTGTTACCACCTTTCCGCCATTTCCTTGTATTCGTGATACTTACAGATTACCCCGCATCCCTCGTTCTCACACATAGAGATATTCTATCACTGAATATTCAAAAGGTAAATGGATATTTAAAAAATTTATCGTTACAGCTCATCTATATTTTCATCTATAGGCGAACTGTAAGAATGCAGTATATGATAGGAGCCGTTTTTATAATATGCCGGCCTCATATTCCCTTTCCTAAACGCCGCAAGGAATTGCTCAAACGTGCGGATTTCTTCCGGAAAATACGTGGCGCACACCCCGACTTTTCCCGGTATATGGCAATCACTGGCCCCAAGCGTATATAGTTTTAAGTTTTCAGCATACTCGGCCGCCTTCCGGCACGCAGCCTTCGAGGTACTTCCGTTTAAAACCTCCAGACCGTCCAGTCCTTTAACATCCAAAAGGTGCTCCTCCAGCCCCCGCCGGTTATTCCTAAAAGGATGCGCCGCAAAGCAGACTCCGCCCTGCGCTTTTACCAGATTGATAAAATCCTGCGCCGGAATCCGCTCCTTCGGATAATCATCTATTCCAAAAGCAACGATATCTCCCTGCAGCGAATAAAATTCAATTCCTACAAATACAGGGAATCCCGTCTGCCGCGTATACTCCTTCGCAGTCTCCTTAAACCCCATGCTGTCGTGATCGGTAATACACAGGGCCCCAAGCCCTTTTTCCTTCGCAATCCTTACTATTTCATCCAGTTTTAGAAAACTGTCCTTCGAGTATGTCATCTCATGCATATGTACATCTATAAACATTTATAAATCCCCGCTTCGGCAATCGCTATGATACTATTTATTATAAAAGCAGAAAGCACTTCATTCAAATCGAGAATTATAATATATAAGGGTATTTATAGATATAATCTATAAATACCCTTTCCATCGGATTATGCCAGCAGTATTTCACACAGCGCTCCCAGCACCGCCTGCGGAAGCTCCATCCCAAGCAAGGTTCCTAAAAGCTTATCCGCATTCATTCCTTCCTTTACATATCCGTAGATTCTTTCCTTCACAACATACTCTATCTCTGCACGGCCAAGACAGTCGTAAATCCTTTGTTCCGTATCATTATCAGCGATTTTAAGCTCCTTGCCGAAACGGACGGATAGCTCCGAAGACACCGGAATGTCAAGTACTTTTATAATAAGGACGTGTCTGCCTTCATCATACTCCGCCTTTCCTTCCACTTTCCTTGCATCCGCAAACACCTGCGGGCGCTGCGCCTTATCCATTCCGTAAAATTCCAGCCTCCAGCTTCGCTTTTCGGGAATAACAGCCGTATTTCCTTCTGCCTTGCATATCCGAAACACCGTCTCTGCCTGAGTGGTCAGTTCAAGCCGCGTATACGCCCAGTTTTCAGGCGCGTCTGTAGAGGTATCCCCTTCGTCCTCGCACAGACAGAAGCTTCCCTGCGCGCCGGGGAATATTTTCACTGCCAGCGCCTTTGGATTATCCACACGGTTCGTATAGTTCTCCAAATCCGCCATAGGCACGATTCCGCCAGCTTTTGCAAGCACCGGTATATCCTCCAGCGCCCGGTAAAGAGTCAGCATTCTCCCTCCCCGGTAAAGCATGCCGCTAAAAAAGTCAAACCATAGCCCTTCCGGAATCCATGCCTGAAACGGCGCCGCCCCGGCCCGTTTCTCCATCGGTTTTGTAACCGGGCAGGCAATCAGCTCTGTACCAAAGTAATATTCATTAGGCACATGATAGGCCTCTTCCCGCTCCGGTTCCAGATAATACATCGGCCGTATCAGCGGACGCCCCTTTTTATTCGCATAATAGTTCATGGTATAAAGATAAGGGAGCAGTTCATGGCGGAGTTTTAAATACCGCTTCATCACCGCCTCTGCAATGCTGTTATAACGCCACGGCTCTTTTCCGGTAAATGCGCTGTTGGAACTGTGAAGCCGCATAATCGGGGAAAATACTCCAAGCTGCACCCACCTTGCCGACAGCTCGTCGTCCTTGCATCCCATCATATGTCCGCCGATGTCATGGCTCCACCATCCATACCCTACATTGCTGGCATTGGCCGTAAAGTATGGCTGAAAGTCAAGAGATTCCCAGCTGATAATCGTATCTCCGGAAAATCCGACCGGATATCTGTGGCTCCCGATTCCCGCATACCTGGAAAAAGTCAGCGGCCGCTTCCCTCTCCTCGCACTGTCTAAATAGTGATAGTGATTGAGCATCCACAGCGGATCAAGCCCTGGTATTTTACAGAGCCCGCCCTGCTGCCAGTCAAGCCACCAGAAGTCTACACCCGCCTCTTCCTGCGGATGGTGAAGGAATTTAAAATAGGCGTCCAGAAATTCGGGGTCTGTGATATCAAAATTCACCGGTTCCTCTTTTTCCCAGTCCTTCCCCAGAGCCTTTGCCATCTCCCGGTACTGCTCCTCATGGGCCTGCACGCCTCCTGCCGGATGCACGTTCAGCGTAACCTTAAGCCCGTGCTCATGGAGCCATCCCAAAAACTCTTCCGGCTTTGGAAATAGTTCCCGGTTCCATGTATATCCTGTCCACCCGCTTCCATACTTTGGCTCAATATCTACCGGGTGCCAATCCATGTCAATAACGGCTACCGACAACGGAACCTCCTCCGCCTCGAACCTTTCCATCAGATTTTTATACTCTTCCTCTGTATATTTATAAAATCTGCTCCACCAGTTTCCGAGGGCATATCTGGGAATTAAAGGAGTATTCCCCGTCAAACGGTAAAAATCTCTTAAACACTCCTCGTAGCTGTGCCCGTAGCCGAAAAAATACAGGTCTGTCACGTCCGCTTTCCTCGGTTCCACCCAGCCGTCGGCTGTAAGCAGCAGAGAACGGCTGTCATCGAAAACCGCATACCCGAACCTAGACATCAGGCCATGCCCTAAGGGAACCGCCCCGTCTGCCTCGTCCAGAGTCCTCGCAGTTCCCCCAAGGTCTTTTATCTCTTCTCCGAAATGCCAGATACTGTGATAGGCACTGATATTTCCCCGTACTTGTATCGACAGCCCATAATCGGTAAATTCCCGCTTATTGTAGATAAGCTGGAGACGCCCTGTCAGAATTTCCAGAGACTCCTCACTTTCAAGCACCCGAAACTCCGGCACAGGGAAATCACGGTTGAGCACGCACTGCGATGCCCGATCCTCGAATTTCCCGTCCTCACTGTATTCCAATCGCACCAAAGCGTCGGTCAGCATCGTAATTCTGTATTTTTCACCCTGAACGACTGCCGCCTCTTTGCTCTTTCCTTTTGTATTTACATGAAATATCTCTTTCATACTCCACCGTTCCCTTTCTGTTATCCGGCATACCGGCAATTTACATAATATTTTTAGCCCTTTACGGAGCCTGCCGCAACTCCGGCCACAAACCTTTTCTGGAATATCGTATAGACGATGATGACCGGTACGATTGATATCACGGTTGCGGCAAATAATCCGCCGTAATCCGTAGAATACCTTCCGTTAAACATCGTAAGTCCCACGGCCAGAAGCTGCTTTTTTTCACTGTCAATCATCAGGTACGGCCACAAGTAATCCTCCCACACCCACAAAAACTGGAAAATTGCAATTGCAGATATGGAATTTTTGCTCATCGGAAGCACGATTTGATGGAAAATGCGAAACTCATTCGCCCCGTCAATCCTGGCCGCCTCTAAAAGCTCATCCGGCATCGACGAGATATCCTGCTTCATCATAAAGATACCAAAGCCGCTTACCATAACCGGAAGCACCAGCGACAGGTAACTGTCTAAAAGCCCCGATTTCATAAACATCGTATAACGGGATATAATCGTCACAGACCACGGAATCATCATCGTCATCATAACAAAACCGAATATCAGGTCCTTTCCCTTAAACTCGTATTTGCTTAGTACAAAACCGCACAGACAGCTTATGTACACAACCAATACTGTCACGATTACCGCAATCATAACACTATTTCCAAAATATTGTAAGAAATTAAAATTAGACTGAAGCGACGTGTAATTCTCCAGAGTAAAATTTTGCGGAAGCAATGTCTGCTGCAATGCACTGATTTCTTCATTCGTCTTAAAAGAAGACAGTATCATCCAGACAAACGGGAGTACTGTTATCACTCCGACAACAGCCAGCACGATATACAAAGCCGCTCTTAAAGTTTGTTTTTTCATATCGACACCCTCTTTCTTTAGGATTTCTCGCCTGTCAGCTTGAACGAGAACACGGTTAATACAGCAGTAAATATCAAGATGAAAAATGCAATCGCAGATGCATATCCAAAGTTATACTTTACAAACGCCTGGTCATAAACCAGATAGGAGCTAAGGAATGTAGAGGTTCCCGGCCCTCCCTTTGTCATAACCATGACCGGCACATATGCCTGCAGATAAGAAATCAGCGACGTAATCACCACAAACACCATCGTCGGCTTCAGCAGAGGCAGCGTAATATACTGGAAAGTCTGCCATGCATTGGCGCCGTCGATATTGGACGCTTCATAATAATCCGAAGGAATCGACATAAGGCCTGACATAAACAAGATTACCGCATAGCCAAAGTCCTTCCAAATCGTCATCACCATAACCGCCGGCAGCGCAAAATCACTGCTGTACAGCCAGTTAATGTCAAACCCAAACAGATTGTTGACAAGTCCGAACTGCGGGTTATACATAATCTTCCACACATATGCCACCGCTACCAGCGGAGTTACCGTAGGCATATAGAATATCGTGCGGAAAAATGTCTTATGCCTGATAAGCCTGCTTGTAATTGCATAGGCAAGCGCCAGCCCCAAAAGCACCCTGAAAAATACTACCACCGCACAGAAGACGACCGTATTTTTCATAGACAGCCAGAAAGTAGGATACTGGAACATCCGGATATAATTGTCAAGCCCCGTCCATTTATACGTGCCGTTTAGCGGATTTCAGATATGGAAGCTTCCGGCAAATGCGATGATAACCGGAATAACAAGGAATATCATCATATACGCCGCCAGAAATGTAACGACGATATTTCTAAGCAAAACTTCACTTTTACTTTGCAGAGGTCTTCTTTTTCTTCGCATCTCGTTTTCCTCCTATTTATGCTCACTGTATCTGTAATACAGGTTTTCCGATGACACAAATTCCTGATTGGATAAATCAACCTTTACAATGTCCTCCGCCGTCTTTAACGCCTTCTCAACCGGCGTATCATTGTACATCATATCCTGACAGGCGATTTTCAAATTATCCGCAAGAGTCGCAGGCATAGGTCCTGGCCAGATATAATTGTCAATATGCTCCGAGACGGCGCAAATCGCAGGATTTTCTTGCAGCTGCCCGTCTCCCCTGAGCGCATTATTCGCCGGGAACAAGCTGTAATTCATACAAAGCTCTTTCTGTTTTTCCGTATTTGCCAGATAAAAACGGATAAAGTCCTGGGCCGCCTCTATCTGTTCCGGCGCTGCGTTCTTATTGATTCCCGGCGTCGCCTCGCCGTTATAGCGGTCGTAGGCAAACGGATTTTCAACCGCCGCGGGCACCTCAAACGTCCCGTATTCTATCTCCGGATAATTTGTATTCATATATCCGTAAAAATGGCCCCATTTATAAACGATGGCCGACTGTCCCTGTCCGAAGCTCTGCGCCGCATCCGTACCGAAATCTTTATCTCCCACATGGTCTTTCTCATACATGTCAAGGAACATCCGCGCAGTCTCTATCTGCCCTTCCTGTGTCAGCGACGGGACTTTTCCCGTCTCGTCAAAAATCGTATTGCCGTACTGATAGGGAACGCCCTGCATCAGGTTTTCAAAGTCGCCGTTGTAGTTGAATCCCGCCTGCACAAGCTTGCCATCCTCTTCTATAGTAAGCTTTTTCGCAACCTCTCTAAATTCATCCCACGATGTCGGAATGTCTTCTTCCGTAAGTCCCGCATCTTTCCACATCTTCTTGTTATAATACATGGCGCCGGTCATAATTCCAAAATCCACATAGTAGATCTTCCCGTCGATTTCATGGGACTTTGCAGTAAAAAAGTCGGTTTCCAAATCCTCGACATCGATATCATACGGAGCCATATAAGTGAGCAGCAAATGCTGATAGCTGTTATGCACGTTAAAAAGCGCAGGGCCGTCTGTTCCTTTCTGCAGCGCCAGAGGAAGCTTCGTCCAAAAGCCGTCCCAGGGATTGTTTATAACATGAATCGTTACATTCGGATGAATCTTTTCATATTCCTCTGCGATGCTTCCGAATAAATCCGGAGCATCCCAAAGCCACCACTCTAATTCTACCGGCTTCCCGTCATTGATGAGGCGGTTCGGATCATAGGTGACGTTCTCCCCCATCACTTCGAGCCCCTTATCCGGATTCGTATCCGTCTCACCCTTGTAGGCAGTTGTTTCTGATTTTCCGCAAGCACATGTGAGCGCTATCACAGAAATAATCACAAGCATTGCCATAGTTTTCCTAAACATTTTCTCTCCTCCTTCACTCCATCGAAACAATATGTTCATCATTTTTGTTAGCGCTAACCTTATTTAAAATTTATCACAGTTACTTTATGAAGTCAATGCGAACGCTTTATCCCTTTGCGATTCTCTCTTTTCACCAAATTGCTCTTACCTATTTTGTGCAAATTTCATAGTTATCCTTTTTTCAGAAAAAAATTTACAAGATTTCCTGTTTCTTTGTTATAATGAAAAGCAGAAAACCTTAAGATTAACGCTAACATTTTATTTTAGGAGAATATTTATGGTAACACTAAAAGATATCGCTGAGCGCGCCGGGGTCAGCATGATGACGGTCTCCCGCGTCATGAACGGGAATCATGGCAAAGTTTCTGAAAAAACCGCCGAAAAAATCCGTTCTCTCGCAGAGGAAATGAACTATATCCCGAACTCTTCGGCAAGAAGCTTAGCAGCAAAATCATCAAAAATCATTGCGGTTATCCTCAGAGATTCACCGATCTATAATCCGCTGGCCGACCCGTATTCCTCTTCCCTTCTCGGTTACATTACGAAGGAAGTGCAAAAGCGCGGGTATTACGTTATGATTCATCTGGTAGAGGATTTCTCAAATATTACCTTCAGCCTTCGGTCATGGAATGCAGAAGGTGCGGTATTTCTCGGAATATTCGACGATGAAGTCCGCCATATCCAGCACAACAACCACATTCCACTTGTCTTTACCGACAGCTACAGCAATATCCGGCAGCTGATTAATGTAGGAATCGACGATTATAAAGGCGGTGAACTCGCTGCAGAATATTTTTATGGAAAAGGGCATAAAAAACTTGCCTTTGCAGGTCCGTTTACAAAAACAGGCGGTGTTATCTCCAGAAGGTGCCAGGGGTTTTCCGATGCCTTAGAGCGAAAAAACATCCCTGTCTCTTCGGAACATATCTACGACCTTGAAAAAATGGGACCGGAAGATATCATTGACTCCATCCAAAACGACAAAGAACCTCCGACCGGAATCTTCGCCTTTTCCGATGAATTTGCCATGCAGCTGTATGGCGCCGCCAGTCAAAAATCCTTTCCTATCCCTGACAGACTATCCGTAATAGGCTTCGACGACCTCCCAGCAGGACGTTCTCTGCCGGCTCCTTTAACAACAATCCGGCAGGATATTTATAAAAAGGCAAAAGAAGCCTGCCGGATTTTGTTTGAACATATTTCACAACCGGACAAGCCGAGCGAAAGCGTAGTATTAGACGTGCAGCTTATCGAACGGGATTCGGTTAAAGATATACCGGAGATCTAAATTTTATCCATTTCACAAATTCCGGGAACGTGGTATACTATTCTTGAACAGATATCACAGAGCAGAATATCCTGCAAACGGTATCAGAGAATGTGTCAATACAACTATATTTTAGAAGGGGGTAATTCATATGACAAAGGAATTAATCAAAGAAGTTAAACATATCCAGCAGTGCCTGATTGACAAAGAGACGGCCGGTGAAGAATGGGAAGAAAAGATGGAAATCGTACGCAAGCTTGAAGATGTATCCTCCTATCTGAAGGATGCCCTCGGACGGGGGATTGAGTTTTGATAAAAGCACTTATATTCGATATGGACGGGCTTCTCTTAGACTCCGAACGTATCGTGCAGCGTTCGTGGAATGAGGCGGGAGCTAAATTGGGAATCCCGCATCTTGGAGAACATATCCGCCATACGCTCGGACTGAACCGGAAAGCTCGCAATGAATATTTTAAAAATGCCTTTGGGACGGATTTTCCACTGGAAGAGTTTAACCGGATGACAAGCGCCATCTTTTTCAGCATCGTCGAAAATACGGGAATCCCTCTGAAACCCGGTGCAAAAGAGCTCTTGGAATATGCTAAGGAACATGGCTTTAAAATCGCCGCTGCCACCTCTTCCGGCAGGGAATATGCCGTAAAAGAGCTTGCCGATGCAGGAATCTGGCGCTATTTTGATGGCGGCGTGTTCGGAGACATGATAGAAAACACGAAACCTGACCCGGAGATTTATCTGAAAGCTTGCGAATGCGTCCGGACGAATCCTTGCGAATGTCTTGCATTAGAAGATTCTCCGGCCGGCATCCGCTCTGCATATGCAGCCGGTCTTAAAGTAATCGCCGTACCGGATCTGGTGCAGCCGGATGATGAAGTACTTGCTCTTACATATAGAAAACTGGATACTTTACATGAAGTAATCCCATTATTAAAAGAAGAATAGGCCTGCGCCTATTCTTCTACAAATGAATCTTTGCCAACTCCGCAGATTGGGCATACCCAGTCGTCCGGAATATCTTCGAATGCTGTTCCCGGAGCGATTCCGCCATCCGGATCTCCCGCCTCCGGGTCATATACATATCCGCACGGTTCACATACATATTTCTTCATAGTTCAAAGCCTCCATTTCATCGTATGATAATCCTATGTTGTCTGTTAATTCTTTTGTGCCTGTACCATAGTGTTTCTTGATACGTTTTCAATTATAAAGGATTCGGCTAAAAAATAAAAGAAAAAATATATAAAATTTTCTTGATTTTTTATTCGGCTTCCCATCGCCCGGATGCGCCGCAGGGCAGCACAAGCCCTGAACCCGTTACCAAAATCCCGATTTCTTTGGAATCTATGCGTCCTTTCCACCGCTTTAATTCCACGGAAAGCATGTAAGTTAAGACAGCAGGGGCGAGTCCTGTTGTATAAGAATTTACTAAAAAGAACAACGGTCTTTCCGACAAAAGTTCTGTGCACAATTTGATAAACGGATGAATCGAATCCTCAATCTTCCATATCTCTCCCTTCGGCCCCCTTCCATAAGACGGCGGGTCCATAATGATTCCATCATAATGGTTTCCTCTGCGTATTTCCCGTTCCACGAACTTTACGCAATCGTCTACCAGCCAGCGGACAGGCTTGTCCGAAAGCCCGGAAGATGCGGCATTTTCCTTCGCCCAATTTACCATGCCCTTTGAAGCGTCCACATGGGTAACACTGGCTCCGGCCTCTGCCGCGGCCAGCGTAGCTCCTCCTGTATACGCAAACAGGTTCAGAACCTTTACCGGACGCCCGGCATTTCTTATCTTTTCGGAAAACCAATCCCAGTTCGCCGCCTGTTCCGGGAAAAGTCCCGTATGCTTGAAGCTGAACGGCTTGAGATTAAAAGTTAATTTTCTGTAATGAATCTGCCACTGCTCCGGGAGCGAAAAAAACTCCCATTCGCCGCCGCCCTTTTTACTTCGATGATAGTGGCCGTTTCTCTGCCTCCATCTTTTGTCCGTCCTCGGCGTATCCCAGATCACCTGCGGATCCGGGCGAACTAAAATATAATCCCCCCACCGCTCCAGCTTTTCGCCGCCGCTGCAGTCTATAATTTCATAATCCTTCCAATTATCAGCAATCCACATGTATCACAATCCCCTTATCCTGCCATATGTCTTCGTATTTTTATCGAATCCATTATATCAGATTCTTGTTTGCAGTGTAAAGGTTAATTCATCCTGCGCAGTTCCTGCGATTGTTTTTTTCTCTGCCGTATGCTATTCTGAATAGTAATTTATATTATCAAGAAATCCGGAGGTAACACCTATGAAGTTAATGATTGCATCCGATATACACGGCTCTTCCTATTACTGTCGCAAGATGATTGAAGCATACAAAAAAGAAAATGCCGACCGGCTCCTCCTTCTGGGCGACCTTTTATATCACGGTCCCAGAAACGATCTTCCGAAAGATTATGATCCAAAGGAAGTCATTGCCATGCTCAATCCTATGAAGCAATCGCTCCTATGCGTCCGCGGTAACTGCGATACAGAGGTAGACCAGATGGTGCTGAACTTCCCAATCCTTGCCGATTACTGCCTGCTTGAGCTTGACGGCCGTACAATCTTTGCATCCCACGGTCATCACCACAACCCGCAGAGCCCGCCGCCCCTAAAGTGCGGCGACATCCTTTTAAACGGACACACCCATGTCCCGGCAGACGAGAACATGGGTGCTTACACTTATATGAATCCGGGTTCCGTTTCCATTCCTAAAAACGGTTCCGCACATAGTTATATGATTTATGACAATGGTTTTTTCTGGAAAGAGCTGTAACTACCAGAATTTAAATAATCTTACCAGTTTCACGCCGATTTTATAGTACCAGGGCAGCAATGCTCTTTCCGCCCTTTTCAGTTCTTTCCTAATCTCAATATGCTGCGGGCAATGTCGTTCACATTTCCCGCACTCTACGCATGACTCCGGCAGGCTCATATTTTTCTGGAAGGCTGTGACCTGGAGGTATTCATGCCGCCCGGAGCCCTTCTGCTCGGCAAACATCCGGTTATAGCACCGGAATGCCGCCGGGATATCGATACCCTTCGGGCACGGCATGCAGTATCCGCATCCCGTACATCCAACTTTCATGGTCTTTTGTATCTCGTCCCTGACAGATTCAATCAGCGCAAAATCCTCCTCGGCAAACTCTCCCGCCTGCGCCTCTGACGCCGTATTTACATTCTCCCTCACCATTTCAAGAGTATTCATCCCTGACAATACACAGGTCACCTCCGGCTGGTCCCACAGCCAGCGAAA
>CAJTUQ010000004.1:0-27467 GCA_910579335.1 uncultured Dorea sp.
CAATGCATTTGGGCTTAAAACCAGACGGCTGGTGCAGATTCTTGAGCGGATACACAAGTATTTCCCGGCATGTGAGTGTATCAATATGGATGCAACCGTGACAAGTGTCCTGAAAAAAACAGAGAAGGAGCTTGAGCTTTTGTATAAAAGCGGAGTACGCCATCTGTATCTCGGAATTGAGAGCGGACTTGACGACGTACTGGTGTTTATGGAGAAGGATCATAATCGGAAGCAGGCTTATGAAGCGATAGACAAGCTGAAAAATGCAGGGCTTGTCTATGATGCGCATATTATGACGGGAGTGGCCGGAAGAGGGAGAGGGCAGGAGAATGCAGAGGCTCTGGCTGACTTTTTGAATCGCACGGAGCCGTCGTGCGTGGTGAATTTTTCTATGTTTCTCCATAAAGAGGTGCCGCTTTACAAGTATATTGAGGATGGAGTGTATTTTCCGGCGGACGAGCTTGAAAGCTTAAAAGAGGAACGTACGCTTTTAAAGCTTCTAAAGGCAGAGGTTTTCTATGACGGGCTCCATGATTTTATTGAAGTACGGGTCAGAGGAAAAATGCCTGAGGACAAAGACAAGCTTGTGGAAAAGCTCGATAAGGTGATTGAGGAGTATGAAGACAAAGAACCGCTCTACGCCTATGTTCAGGGAGAGTGCCCAAAGCTTGAGCGGTGCGATAACTCAAAGAAAGTGTGGGATATTTGACGGAGGTTATCTATGGGGAAACAAAATGTATTTAAAACGCTGGGTTCTGTGCTCATCGTTATATTGGGGAATGTGCTGTATGCGCTTTCGGTGAAGCTGTTCTTGCTTCCTGCAAAACTTGTGACGGGAGGGACTACCGGAATCGGGCTTGCGGTAAATTACGCAGCAGGAGTTCCGGTTGCAACGTTTGTTCTTATTTTCAACGTAGTGATGCTTGCGGCGGGATTTGCAGTGCTTGGAAAACAGTTTGCGCTGACGACGATAGTCAGTACATTTACGTATCCGATTGCGTTAAACGTGCTGGAGTTTCTGCTGGGGGATGTAGTGCTGACGCAGGATATCTTTATTTGTACGATCTTTTCGGGGCTGGGAATCGGCCTTTCACTTGGAATCGTCATACGTGCAGGAGCGTCGACGGGAGGTATGGATATCCCTCCTCTTGTGCTGAATCATTATTTTAAGCTTCCGGTCTCCGTGGGCCTTTATCTCTTTGATTTTATCATCCTGCTGGTACAGGCGCTTTTTCAGCCTCTTGAAAAAGTTTTCTATGGTATCGTGCTTGTCATTATATATACGGTCACACTTGACAAGATGCTGCTTATGGGAACGACAAAGACAGAAATACGAGTAGTGAGCGGCCATGCAAGGGAGATTTGCGATGCGATTCTTGAGAAGATGGACAGAGGCGTGACGCTTCTGTCCGCAAAGGGAGGGTATCTGAGAGAAGATACAACCGTAGTCTTAAGTGTGATTTCAAACAGGGAGCTTCCGAGGGTGGAGCGTTTGATCCATGAAATCGACCCGGAGAGCTTTATCGTAGTCAACCGGGTCAGCGAGGTAAGCGGCAAAGGATTTACTATGAGCAAAGAATACAGATAGACATGCGTTGGCAGGTTACATAAGCGTAACCTGCAATTCGACAGGATTATGGTCAGAATTGGAAAATCCTAAATCTATCGTTTTCACAGTTTCAATTGTTATATTCGGAGAGACGATGAAACCGTCAATCACATAATACTGTGTATTTGCAGAACCAGGGTCATAGGGTTCGTTTAAAAGCCGGCAGGAAGGGACGGCGGTATCATATGCAAGGCGCCATCCTTCCGGCAGCATGTCATCGCCCACGATGCCCGGAGTCCAAAGCTTTTTGTCTTTTATCGGGAAAATGTCCAGGCTTTGCGGAAAGGTTTGGTTAAAATCTCCGCCTGCGATAATATAATTGCCTTTTTCGTATTCTTTCTGCAATAATCTCATCAGGGCGTCTGTCTGCGCTTTTTTTCCATCGCCGTCGTCATAGGCTTCCAGATGTAAGTTTACGGCTATAAGTTCCTTGTCTGTCCCTTCAATCGGATACCGGGTGACTAAAAGGCAGCGTTTCAGATTTGCAAGACGCACCGGCCATTTGAACGGGCAGGGGAGGCTGATTCTTTGGGGATTTCCGTACATATTGAGGTTTGACATGGTAGCTATGCCTGAATCAATCCTTCCAATCGGAGGCAGCGGATAGGGGACAAAACGGCAGCGGTAATTTGCGGCATACGAAAAGCCCAGCCCGGTCTCTTTTGCATAGTACGACAGCTCGTCCGTGTTCTTTGTGCGGCTGGAATTACGGTCAACCTCCTGTAAAAGACAGATATCGTAGTTTCCCTTTGTTAGAAATCCGGCGATGGAGGACAGGTTCTGAGCTACCGTATCCTGGTTTTTTGGATTTACCTGCGTGCCGCCGTCCATGAAGAAATCTGCGGTTTTATCTAATCCTGCATAGCCTGTGTTGAAACTTACGATGCGAATGGAGCGCCCGGAGGAAAGGGTCTGCTCTGTACGAGACTCAAAGGGTGCTGTTTCCTGATTTTCAGGACGGTATTCCGTACAAGTGAGGTAAGTTAGCAGGGCACATAAGGCCAACAGTATAACCAATAAAATAATTCCTGATATTTTTAACATTCGTTTCATATAAAGTCAGCTCCTTTAAGTATTCAGGAAACGTTTTTCATAACCTGCATATCTGGCATGATGCATCCCTCTGAAATACGATTGTTATAAAAAGTTAATACAAAAATGCTAGAGATACGTTCTATAATTTACTATTATACCCAAAAGGTGAGAGAAATGAAAGAAGAAAGAGGTGTTGTTTATGACAAATAGAGAGAGAAGAGATAGAGGATTGCCGTATATTTCTGATGATGAGGTTTTCAAAGAGCAGAAGAGGGCAAGAAAACTGACGCAGGCGCTCAATACAGCGGATCGTTCAGATTTTGAGACAATCAGCGGGATAGTAAAGGAACTGCTTGGAAAGTCAGAAGAGGCATTTATCAATCCGCCGTTTTATTGTGATTACGGCACGCATATCGAGGTAGGTAAGAATTTCTTTGCGAATTACAATTGTACGATTCTGGATGTGGCAAAGGTGGTGATTGGTGATAACTGCCAGCTTGCCCCTAACGTGGCTATCTACACGGCGGGGCATCCGCTGCATCCGAAGACCCGCAACACACTCTATGAGTACGGTGTTGAGGTGACGATTGGCGATAATGTGTGGGTCGGCGGAAATACGGTTATCTGTCCGGGCGTGCATATCGGGAGCAATACAGTGATTGGAGCGGGGAGTGTTGTGACAAAGGACATCCCTGACTGGGTAGTCGCAGCAGGAAATCCGTGCAGGGTAATCCGCAAAATTACAGATAAGGACATGAAATATTATTTCCGGAACCAGGAATTTGACGATGAAGCGTGGGAAGACGTACAGAGGATGCTGGCAGAGGAATAGCGCGGCAGGAAAGATTCTTACCGGAAATTAGCACTCGATACTTGACATGGCTAACAATAAGTGTTATATTCCAACTAGAACAGGAAAAACACAGCATGTCGAGAAGGAGGCAATGTTATGAATATTAATAAATTTACACAAAAGTCAATTCAGGCAGTTCAGCAGTGCGAACGGGTTGCTATGGATTACGGCAATCAGGAGATTGAACAGGAGCACCTTCTGTATGCGCTGCTTACTCAGGATGACAGCCTGATTGTGAAACTAATGCAGAAGATGGGGCTTGACGGAAATGCCGTAATCAACCGTGTGGAAGAGGCGTTGAGGAAGCTTGTAAAAGTGCAGGGCGGACAGCAGCATGTAGGACAGCACTTGAACAATGCTCTTGTATATGCGGAGGATGAGGCGAAGCAGATGGGGGATGAGTATGTATCCGTGGAGCATCTTTTCCTTTCCGTATTAAAATATGCGAACAAGGAGATGAAAAATATTTTCCGCGAGCTTGGCATCAGCCGTGAAGGATTTCTTCAGGCGCTGTCTACAGTCAGGGGAAATCAGAGAGTTACCAGTGACAATCCGGAAGATACGTATGATACGCTCAATAAGTACGGCACGGACCTTGTAGAACGTGCCAGGGAGCAGAAAATGGATCCGGTCATTGGCCGTGATGCAGAGATACGGAACGTAATCCGAATCCTTTCCAGAAAGACAAAGAATAATCCGGTGTTGATTGGCGAACCGGGCGTGGGAAAGACGGCGGTTGCAGAAGGACTGGCGCAGCGCATCGTCAAAGGGGACGTTCCGGAGGGATTAAAAGAAAAGACCATCTTTTCTCTGGATATGGGCGCACTGGTGGCGGGCGCAAAGTACAGGGGAGAGTTTGAGGAGCGTCTTAAGGCGGTTCTGGAGGAAGTGAAGAAAAGCGAAGGAAGGATTATTCTGTTTATTGATGAGCTGCATACGATTGTAGGCGCAGGAAAGACCGACGGTGCTATGGATGCGGGCAATATGCTAAAGCCGATGCTGGCGCGGGGCGAGCTGCACTGTATCGGAGCGACTACGCTGGACGAGTACCGGCAGTATATAGAAAAGGATGCGGCGCTTGAGCGGCGGTTCCAGCCGGTATTGGTGGATGAGCCGACGGTCGAGGACGCTATTTCCATTCTGCGGGGGTTAAAAGAGCGGTATGAAGTATTCCACGGTGTAAAAATCACGGACGGCGCATTGGTAGCAGCTGCGGCTCTTTCCGACCGCTATATTTCCGACCGGTTTCTTCCGGATAAGGCCATTGACCTTGTGGACGAGGCGTGTGCACTTATTAAGACGGAGCTGGATTCTATGCCGACAGAGCTTGATGAACTGCAGCGCAAGATTATGCAGATGGAGATTGAAGAGGCGGCGCTTAAGAAAGAGGATGACCGGCTGAGCAAGGAACGTCTTGAGCATCTTCGTCAGGAGCTTGCGGAGCTGCGGGAGGAGTTCGCAGGAAAGAAAGCGCAGTGGGATAATGAGAAGATAGACGTGGAACGCGTACAAAAGCTCCGGGAAGAAATTGAACAGATTGGAAAGGATATTGAACGGGCGCAGCAGGAGTACGACTTGAATAAAGCGGCAGAGCTTCAATACGGCAGGCTGCCTGTTCTTCAAAAGCAGCTGGAGGCAGAAGAGGCAAAGGTCAGGGATGAAAATCTGACTCTTGTGCATGAGAGTGTGACAGATGAAGAGATTGGAAAGATTGTATCCAGATGGACGGGGATTCCGGTTACAAAGTTAAATGAAAGCGAGCGCAGTAAGACGCTCCATCTGGCGGATGAGCTGCATAAGCGGGTCATTGGGCAGGATGAGGGCGTAGAGCTTGTAACAGAGGCGATTCTCCGTTCCAGGGCAGGAATCAAGGACCCTGCAAAGCCGATCGGTTCATTTTTGTTTCTTGGACCTACCGGCGTAGGGAAGACGGAACTTGCTAAAGCATTGGCCTGTCAGTTGTTTGACGATGAGAGCAGTATGGTCCGCATTGATATGAGTGAATACATGGAGAAGTATTCGGTTTCCCGTCTTATCGGAGCGCCTCCGGGATACGTGGGATATGACGAGGGAGGGCAGCTTACGGAGGCAGTCCGCAGAAAACCATATTCTGTCGTGCTTTTTGATGAGGTGGAGAAAGCGCACCCGGATGTGTTCAATGTGCTTCTGCAGGTGCTTGACGACGGACGTATTACGGATTCTCAGGGACGGACGGTGGATTTTAAAAATACGATTCTGATTATGACTTCGAATATCGGCTCCGCTTATCTGCTGGAAGGCATCGACGGGGAAGGGAATATCAGCGAGGCGGCGTCAGGTGCGGTTATGGCGGATTTGAGAAAGCATTTCCGCCCGGAATTTTTGAACCGCCTGGATGAGACGATTCTCTTTAAACCGCTGACGAAGGCGGACATTTACGGTATCATTGACTTGCTCGTAAAGGACGTCAACAGGCGTCTGGCGGACAGGGAAATTCAGATTACTTTAACTGAGTGCGCAAAAAATCATATCGTAGACGGAGGATATGACCCGGCATACGGCGCACGGCCGTTAAAGCGCTATCTGCAGAAGCACGTAGAGACGCTGGCGGCAAAGCTGATGCTTCAGGGAGAGGTTCATGCGGAGAGCACGATTGTAATCGATGTGTCCGATGGAAAGCTTACGGCAGGGATAAAAAATTAAGGTACAGTTCCATTTGTCCGAATGAAAATATGGCACTCACATGGGGGAACCTGTGTGTGTGCCTTTTCTGATTTTTGATCCGGTCCGTGAAACGGATAGACTTTTGCCCCCTGAAAGCAGGGAAAGTATGGAAATGGTGCTGTAAAATGGGTATGAAAGCATAAAAATTAAGATAAGATTAAAAAAGGTTTGTAAAATAAGGTTGTGTATTTTTGAATATTTTGTTAGACTTTAAGGTATATTTGCCAAGGAGGAGAGGGCACCGGCATGCAAAGCAGGAAAAAGGTAATTAAAAATGGTGTTTTTCTTCTTGTTATTTTTTCCCTGACAGTTTATGGTGTTTTTCATGGGGAGGACCTGCGGCAGATGTTTACTGCGATTGGAGATGCGGATGTACGCTGGCTTTTTGTAGGAGTGCTCCTCGTTGTTTTTTTTATCTGGGGAGAATCGGTAATTATCTGGTATATGATGCGCTCCTTCCGCATTTTCCTGAAGAAAAGAGTCTGTTTTCTGTTTTCCTCAGTAGGATTTTTCTTTAGCTGCATTACACCTTCCGCCAGCGGCGGGCAGCCGATGCAGCTGTATTATATGAGAAAGGAAAACATTCCGGTTCCCGTTTCGGCAGTCGTATTGATGATTGTAACCATTACCTATAAGCTGGTTCTTGTAGTGGCGGGAACGGGGATATTAGTTTTCGGCGGCGGCTTCCGGCAGCAGTACCTGCAAGGCGTCCTTCCGGTCTGTTATCTGGGGCTGATGCTGAATATTGTATGCGTATGTTTTATGGCGGGCCTGGTGTTTCATCCGCAGCTGGCGGAAAATATACTGTTAAAGGGTGAGGAATACCTGCTTAAATTCCGCATTCTTAAACGCCTTAAGAAACGAAGGCAGAAGCTTCAAAATGCAATGCAGGTTTACAGGGAGACGGCACAATATTTAAAATTCCACAAAAAAGTACTCGTTCTAGTAGTTTTGTTTACTTTTTTGCAGCGTTTTGCATTGTTTGCAGTTACATGGACAGTATACCGGTCGTTTCGGCTGTCAGGAACTGGCATTTGGGATATCATGCTTTTACAGGCGGCGATTGCCGTGGCGGTTGACATGCTTCCGCTTCCCGGAGGAATGGGAGCCAGTGAAGCGCTGTTTTTGAGAATCTTTGCGCCCGTATTTGGAGGAGGCTTACTCCCTGCGATGGTGCTGTCAAGGGGTATCGGATATTACAGCGAGCTTTTTATCAGTGCGGTGTTTACAGCGGCGGCACAGATTTATTACACAATCAAGTGCGGCCGGAATAATACAAATGAATCAGACGAGGAGAGTACAGATGATAGGTTTTTATGATTATACAGTCGTTCTTACATATATAGGTTTTGCGTCCGGTATTACAGGGATGTTTTGCGCTACGACAAAACACCTGCGGCTTGCGGTGTTTTTCCTGGCGCTGTCTGGGCTCTGCGATATGTTTGACGGCAAGATTGCCCGGACAAAGAAAAACCGGACGGCGGAGGAAAAAAGCTTTGGAATCCAGATTGACTCATTATGCGATGTTGTCTGTTTCGGCATACTGCCCATTATCATTTGCTTTAAGCTGGGGATGTGCCGGATTTACAGTATGGTGCTGCTTATCTTTTACGGGCTGGCAGGGGTTATACGTTTGGGATATTTTAATGTGATGGAGGAAAAGAGACAGGAGCAGACGGATGAAAACAGGAAGTACTATCAAGGGCTGCCGATTACTTCAATGGCGATGGTGCTGCCGAGCTTCTTTGTATTTTCACCGCTGCTGCCAAGCCGTCAGGCGTTTGTGTTCGTGCTGCATCTATTGGTAGCTGCGGTCGGGGCATTGTTCATTATAGATTTTAAGATGAGAAAACTGTCTGCAAAAGAATTATTTGCGCTGGCCGTGACAGTAGCCGCGGCAGTAGCGGTCATGCTTTTTGTGTGGAACAGTTGGTGGAGGTTCTTGAATTTCCACAGATAGGAGGAAGGAAAGATGCATCTGGTTGCGGAGCGGGAGGGAGTCGTCGTACAGGAAGATTCCATGCAGGATAAATTTTTAGAATGGATGTATACGCATAAAGCAGGGAGAGTTATCTTAAGGCCGTTGATTTCGCCGGCTGTGTCAAGACTTGGCGGAAGATTATTAGATTCGAAGGTTTCAAGATTTTTGGTTGCTCCCTTTATACGCAGTCATTCTATTGATATGTCCCGGTATGAGAAGAGAAGATATCTTTCATACAATGATTTTTTTACAAGAAGGCTTATTGCGGGAGGGCGCACTATTGAAAAACAGCCGGACAAATTCATAAGTCCCTGTGACGGCAGGCTTGGAGTGTATGAAATCAACGGTCTGCCGACTTTTTCTGTCAAGCATGGAAGATATACGGTTTCCAGCCTTTTAAGGAACCGGAAGCTTGCAGACAGATATGCCGGAGGGTATATCTGGATCTTCCGGCTTTGTGTGGAAGATTATCACAGATATATTTATGTGGACAATGGTAAAGTGTCGAAGAGCTTTCGGATTCCAGGCGTCTTTCATACAGTGAATCCGGCGGCGTGTGACAGATTTCCCGTATATAAGGAAAATACAAGAGAGTATTCTGTCCTTAAGTCAGAGAATTTTGGGGAAATTGTTCAGATGGAGGTCGGAGCGATGCTCGTAGGGAGGATTGAAAATCATCCTGGAGAAACCTATGTAAAGAGGGGGCAGGAGAAAGGGAATTTTGCATTCGGAGGCTCCACCGTCATACTGATAACAAGGGCGGGGAGAATAAAGCCGGATAAAGATATTTTAGACAATTCCGCAAGGGGGATTGAGACAAAAGTGAAGTTAGGGGAGTGCATAGGGGAAAAAATATGCGGCGATAATAACCCTGACGGCATTTGACATTTGCTGAGGAGGTATGAAATTGAAAAGGATGAATTGGAAAGAATTGGGGATTGATTTAACCGTGGATGTGGCGGCAAGTATTATTATTGCTGTCGGCATCTATAATTTTGCCATGAGCGCTGATTTTCCCGTGGCGGGATTTTCAGGAATAGCAATTATTATGTATCACTTGTTAAATATACCGGTAGGTGTGGGGACGATACTGCTGAATATACCGGTAGCAATATTTTGTTACAAATTTCTCGGCAGAGATTTTTTCCTGCGCTCAGTAAAGACGACAGTGATATCTTCGGTGTTTATCGATTACGTGGCACCGTTGTTTCCAGTGTATGAGGGGAACCGTCTGCTTGCGGCGCTTTGCATGGGCGTTTTGTGCGGCATCGGCTACGCTATGATTTTCATGCGCAGCTCTTCCACCGGAGGGCAGGATTTCATCTCTATGTCGATTAAAAAGGTTAAGCCGCATATTTCGCTGGGCATGATTACCTTCGCACTGGATATGATGACTATTGCCGCCGGAAGCGTCTTGGTTTTCCGGGATGTTGACGGTTTTATTTACGGTATTATCGTAACGTATCTTATGGCAATCGTGATGGATAAGATTATGTACGGTATCGACGAAGGAAAGATGACGCTTATCGTCACGGAAAAGGGAGACGAGATGGCAAGGCATATCGATGAATATTCGGGAAGGGGCTCTACGATTCTTAAAGGAATCGGCAGCTATTCCAAGAAAGAAAAGGCCGTTGTCATGTGCGCCTGCAATAACAAGCAGATGTATACGATAAAGAAAATCGCACATCAGATAGACCCGAAAGCATTTACGATTATTATGGAATCCAATGAAGTGCTTGGAGAAGGCTTTAAAGAGGATGCCGGATTGTAAATGCAGACGGTGTTATAGAAGAAAAGCTGCCGCAGCCGTGACTTTTCAGTCATCAGCCGTCCGGCAGCTTTTAACGTGTTTATTTTGCGTAAAGTTTTGCTAATTCTATCATTACATCTACACTTTTATCCATGCCTTCGACGGTAATGTGTTCGTACGGTCCGTGATATGCATGGCCGCCGGTTCCCAGATTCGGACACGGAAGTCCCTTAAAGCTTAACTGACAGCCGTCCGTGCCACCCCGGATCGGGATGACAAGAGGCGTTACGCCGGCAGCTTCGCAGGCGGTTTTTGCATTGTCAATGAGATGCATGCAGCCGGCAATGATTTCAGCCATGTTCTTATATTGCTCTGATATCGTAAGCGTAACGGTGCCCGCTCCCCATTTCTCATTCAGGTCCTTTTCTATAAGCCGGAGCGTATTTTTCCGGGCTTCAAAAAGAGCTTTGTCATGGTCGCGTACAATGTAATTAAGCTGGGCGGAAGCGCATTCGCCGGACATGCTTACAAGATGATAGAAACCTTCGTATCCTTCTGTACCGCGCGGCGTCTCGCAGCCCGGAAGCATATTATTGATTTCCATTGCTACTAAGGACGCATTAATCATCGTATCCTTGGAGGAACCCGGATGAACATTGAAGCCTTTAATGTCAAAGCATGCTTTGCAGGCGTTAAAATTCTCATACTGGATTTCCCCTTCGGTATCCCCGTCCATCGTATAAGCATAATCAGCGCCAAACTCTTCGACGTTAAAGTGCGCGGCTCCGGTTCCGATTTCTTCATCCGGCGTAAATGCGACGCACAGCTTTCCGTGAGGAATCTCCTCTGCCTGTATGCGTTCAATCATCGTAAGTATCTCTGCGATACCGGCTTTGTCGTCAGCGCCCAGTATGGTAGTTCCGTCGCTCGTAATTAAAGTGCGTCCCTTTAAGCTGGCAAGGTGAGGAAATGTTTCGGGGCTTAAGATGAGCCCACTCTTCCCGATCTCCATCGCTTCGCCGCTGTAGTTTTCCGTCAGGACCGGTACGATGTCATGGCCGCAGAAATCAGCTACAGTGTCCATGTGGGCGATAAACCCGATGGCGGGCTTATCTTCGTAACCTGCGGATGCCGGAAGATTACCGTACAGATAGCACATATCGTCCAGATGTACATCCTTAAGCCCTAAATCCTTCATCTCTGTCTCTAAAATTTTTGCCAGATTAAACTGGCATTGTGAGGATGGGACAGTTTCACTGTTCTCATCACTCGGCGTACGTACTGCGGCGTACTTTAAAAGTCTTTCATAAGCTTTCATTGTGTCATTCCCCTTTCTTCCTGATACCGGCGGTAATTGTCATGTGTATCAATGCCGCTTTGTAATCTGAAATTAATCATAACATATTTTGTGTGGTATGGCGAGATATTCGTGTATTAATGGCGGTCAAAGAAAATATTTTTTCCTGTTATGCTTAAAGGGATACCCAGCCAGCAGACGCCTCTTTCAATATCTTCCAGCTCGGCGGCGGCTTTGCCTATAGACCACATAATACGGTTGTCCACATAGTCCTGTGCTGCGGCGCTGACTGCCGAGGATACGGCGATTCCCAAATCAACAAGAAGCTGTGCGCAGACCCCGCCGGCCTCCTCGCAGGTATGGCAGTCAGAAAAACCGCACAGACCGCAGTGCATGATGCCGCGGTAGTTTTTCTTTATGCCGATTAGGACGACGGCTTGGCTGCTGCGCACGTTGGCGGCGTCTCTTTTATACCATGCGGCCTTTTCCTCGCCGAAAAGCCGTATGCCGACTTCTTCCATCTTGTCCGCCAGACGGTATTTGTCGGTCTTTGTCAGTACAAGGGTAACAATGCAATCCTGGCCTTTTGCTTTTGGAGCCGTACGGGCAGCGGCGCACATTCTGGCCGCAGTGCTGAATAAAGCTTCTTTTTCCATTTCGGTACTGTTGTAAATCATAGTTTATCTCCTTAGAATCGTGAGGTGGTAAGTGTTCTTTAAGGTTAATATAACTCTTGACGTTCAGGGATGTCAATGTTTTAAAAATATTGACGGCTACTATTAATTTCAATTGGATTATGATAAACTGAAAGGGAAATATTTCAGGAGGCATAGATTATGAAGTTATCTCATTTATTAGAGCATTTACAATATGAAACCGTACAGGGAAGCGATGACATCTCTGTGACGGAGCTTGTGAACGATTCCCGCAAGGTGTGTAAAGGGAGTGTGTTTGTATGCATCAGCGGAGCAGTATCGGACGGACATTCCTATATAGACGATGTGGCGGAAAAAGGCGCCGCCGCAGTCATTGTTGAAAGAGATGTAGAGGCGCCGAAAGATCTGGCCGTTATAAAAGTGGCGGATACCCGTTATGCGCTGGCTCTGATGTCAGCGGCGTATTTCGGCTATCCTGCCAAGAAGCTTAAGGTAATCGGAATTACAGGTACAAAGGGTAAGACGACGACGACTTATATGGTGAAGTCCATCCTTGAAGGCGTGGGGCACAAGGTGGGATTGATTGGAACGATTGAGGCCGTTATTGGAGACAAAGTAATCCCGGCAAACAATACGACGCCGGAATCTTACGTGATTCAGAAATATTTTGCGCAGATGGTGGAAGCGGGATGCGACAGCGTAGTTATGGAGGTGTCCTCTCAGGGGCTTATGCTTCATAGGACAGCGGGGATTCTGTTTGAAATCGGTATCTTTACTAATTTGGGCGAAGACCATATCGGTCCGAATGAGCACAAAGATTTTGACGATTATAAGCGCTGCAAGGGGTTATTGTTTAAACAGTGCAGGCTTGGCATTGCAAATGTCGATGATAAGTGGTATGAGGACGTGTTTAAAGGCGCTTCATGCAGAGTGGAGACGTTCGGCCTTTCAAAAAAGGCGGATCTTCGGGCCGAGGATATCCGGCATATCTCAAGGCCAGGATATCTAGGGGTCAAATACCACGTGTCAGGACTGATGGATTTTGACGTGGAGATTGATATTCCGGGAGAATTTAGCGTATATAATTCTCTGACGGCAATAGCCGTGTGCAGACATTTTTGCGTACCTGCGGAAAATATAAAGGCGGCTCTTAAGGTTGCAAAAGTAAAAGGGCGCATTGAGATGGTGAAGGTATCGGATGAATTTACCTTGATGATAGATTATGCCCACAATGCAATGGCGTTAGAGAGCCTTCTTAATACATTGAGGGATTATAATCCCGGACGTATTGTAGCTGTGTTTGGATGCGGCGGAAACCGTTCGAAGACAAGACGTTATGAGATGGGCGAGGTGTCCGGAAAGCTGGCCGACCTAACCATTATTACTTCCGATAATCCCAGGTTTGAGGAGCCGCAGGAAATCATAAATGATATTATTGTGGGAATGAAAAAAACGGACGGGAATTACATCGACATTTGTGACAGAGGCGCGGCAATCAAATATGCTATTGAGCACGGCCGTCCGGGAGACGTGATTGTAGTGGCTGGAAAAGGCCATGAGACTTATCAGGAGATTAAGGGCGTAAAGTACGATATGGATGACAGAGTGCTGATACAGAAGGCTCTGAAGGAAATTGCAGAAGGAAGATAAACAGATTACAAATGTACGCAGATATTATTATTGACATTACCCATGAAAAGCTTGACAGAGTATTTCAGTACAGGATCCCCTCCGAATTGGAGGGGGTGCTTTGTGTGGGAATGGAGGTTCTCGTTCCTTTCGGCAGGGGGAACAGAGAGACATCCGGGTATATTGTGGCGTTTTCCAAAACGTCCGACTATCCGGCGGAAAAGATAAAGCCGATATTTAAGGCGGCCGAAAAAAGCGTTGCCATTGAATCTAAGCTTGTAGCGCTGGCCGCATGGATGAAGGAACAATACGGCGGAACGATGATTCAGGCATTAAAGACGGTGCTTCCGGTGAAACGCAGGGAAGCCGCGCGTCTCAAACGCAGGGTACGCCTTCTTCTTGACAAGAAGGAGGCAAAAAAGAGACTGGAATATTATCTGAGTAAAAACCAGAAGGCGCGCGCCCGGCTCCTTGCGGGGCTTTTAGAGCAGCCGGAGCAGGAGTATGAGCTCATAACGAAAAAGCTGAATGTGACGCTTGCGGTAATCCGTTCGCTGGAAGAACAGGGCGTGCTTGCTCTGGAGTCTGAGAAGGTGGACAGAGGCACGGTCCGGTATCAGAAACGCAAGGAAGAAAAGGTATGGTTTAACGAGGAGCAGGAGGCGGCGGTACGCCGGTTTTGGGAAGATTACAGCAGAGAAATCTATGGTACCTATCTTATACATGGCGTTACGGGAAGCGGCAAGACCGAAGTGTATATGGAGATGATACGCAGAGTTGTGAGCCTGGGCAGGCAGGCAATCGTGCTGATTCCGGAGATTGCCCTTACTTACCAGACGGTGCTGCGTTTTTATGCGTGGTTCGGGGACAGGGTGTCCGTCATAAATTCCCGGATGTCCGCGGGGGAGCGGCATGACCAGATGGAACGTGTAAAACGGGGAGAGGTGGATGTCATGATCGGTCCCCGCTCCGCTCTTTTTACTCCGTTTGGGAATCTGGGATTGATCGTGGTCGACGAAGAGCATGAGTCTTCCTACAAAAGCGAGCAAGTTCCAAGGTATCATGCAAGAGAGACGGCGATTGAAAGAGCCCGGATGGAGAATGCCAGTGTAGTGCTCGGCTCGGCGACCCCTTCGCTGGAGGCGTATTACCGGTGCAGGACGGGAGCGGCGGTGCTGCTTACGCTTACGCTCAGGGCAGCGGGGCAGAAGCTTCCTGAAATATATACGGTGGATATGCGTGAAGAATTAAGGAGGGGGAACCGTTCGATTATCAGCGACCGTCTGAAGGAGCTGATACAGGAGAGATTAGAAAAGGGGCAGCAGACCATGCTCTTTCTGAACCGGCGGGGATATGCCGGATTTGTTTCTTGCAGGTCCTGCGGATATGTAGTAAAATGTCCTCATTGCGACGTGTCGCTGTCGATTCATAAGGGCGGCAGACTGGTCTGCCACTACTGCGGGTATGAGGAGCGGCAAAAGGATGTGTGTCCTTCCTGCGGCTTAAGCTGTATCGGCGGTTTTAAAGCGGGAACGCAGCAGATTGAAGAGATTGTCAGACAGGAATTTAAAGGGGCGCGGGTGCTCCGCATGGATATGGATACTACGAAGCAAAAGGACAGCCATGAAAAGATATTATCTGCATTTTCTAACGGAGAGGCGGATATATTAATTGGTACGCAGATGATTGTCAAAGGGCACGATTTTTCAAATGTGACGCTGGTGGGAGTCCTGGCGGCGGACATGTCTTTATATTCCAATGATTACCGCTCCGGCGAGCAGACGTTTGAGCTTCTTGTACAGGCGGCGGGAAGGGCCGGACGGGGGAATCTTCGCGGTGAAGTTGTGATTCAGACATACAGTCCGGAGCATTATAGTATCCGGATGGCAGCCCGGCAGGATTACGAGGGATTTTATGAAGAAGAGATGCGTTACAGGGAACTGATGGGATATCCGCCTGTCAGTAATCTTCTTGCGGTTCTGATGACGGGAGCGGATGAAGAATATCTGGAGATGGCCGCCGGATATCTGAAGGATTTTGCCGTGCGTGCCGACCGGACAAAGCTTGTGCAGATGATAGGGCCTGCCAGCCCTTATGTGGGCAAGGTCAAAGATGAGTACCGCAGAATCCTTTATTTAAAATGTGCGCGAAAGGACAGTCTCATAGAGATAAAAAACTTGTTGGAACAAGAGATAAATAAAGGATTCAGCAGTATAAGGATACAGTTCGATTTAAATCCGATAGGAGGATTTTAAAACTTTTTATATAAATTCAGGAGGTAAAGACATGGCGCTAAGAAAAATCCGTGAGATAGGTGACGAAGTGTTGACGAAGCGGTGTAAGGAGGTTCCGAAAATGAGCCTCCGCACAAAATTATTAATTAATGATATGTTAGATACGATGTATCAGGCTGCCGGGGTCGGCCTGGCGGCTCCGCAGGTAGGAGTTTTAAAAAGAATCGCTGTCATTGATGTAGGGGACGGACCAATCGTGCTGATTAATCCGGAGATTATTGAGACGGACGGGGAACAGACCGGAGAAGAAGGGTGTCTGAGCGTGCCGGGGAAATATGGTATCGTGACAAGGCCGAACTATGTGAAGGTAAAGACATTGACAGAGGATATGGAGGAGACCGTGATTGAAGGAGAGGAGCTTTTCGCAAGGGCGCTCTGCCATGAAATTGCTCATCTGGACGGGAAGCTTTATATAGAACTGGCACAGGACGGACTTCATGACGTGGAAGATGAAAAGGAGTAGCGTATGAAAATTATATTTATGGGAACTCCGGATTTTTCCGTAGGAACGCTGAATGCGCTGGTGGATGCAGGGCATGAAGTGGTTCTTGCGGTCACGCAGCCGGATAAGCCGAAAGGCCGCGGAGGGAAAATGCAGCTGACGCCGGTGAAGGAAGCGGCGCTGGCACATGGGATTCCCGTGTTTCAGCCGAAAAAGATCAGGGATTCGGAATGTATCGAAGAGCTTAGAAAATACGGCGCGGATATTATTGTGGTTATTGCTTTCGGTCAGATTCTCCCGAAGGAAATTTTAGAGATGACGCCTTTTGGATGCGTAAACGTGCACGCGTCTCTTTTGCCCAAGTACCGCGGCTCGGCTCCTATTCAGTGGGCAGTGATTAACGGGGAAAAGGTATCGGGTGTTACGACAATGCAGATGGATGAAGGGATAGACACCGGGGACATGCTTTTAAAGACAGAGGTGCGTCTGGACGAAGATGAAACCGGAGAAAGCCTTCACGATAAGCTGGCGGCGGCAGGTGCAAAACTTTGTGTCCGGACGCTTGAAGGTCTAAAAGAGGGCGCAATTAATCCGCAGAAGCAGGGAGAAAGCCCGACAGAATACGCGAGGATGCTGGATAAAAGCCTTGGCAATATAGACTGGGAGCAGCCGGCGGTGTCTATTGAGCGGTTGGTGCGCGGACTCAATTCATGGCCCAGCGCTTATACGGACTGGGACGGAAAGGTGATGAAGCTGTGGGAAGCAAAGGTGTGCAAAGAGGAGAAAGCGCCGATTATAAAAGAGCCGGCACCCGGCACAGTTGTTAAGGTTGAAAAGGACGGCTTTTACGTACAGACGGGAGACGGGCTGCTTAAGATAATGAAGCTTCAGATTCCCGGTAAGAAGAAGATGGACGCAGCCGATTTTTTGCGGGGCTATCAGATTTCAGCCGGGGATGTGCTAAAGAAAGTATAAGGTTTCAGGCCATAGATTTTTGTGTAAACATGGAGCGCCGCAAAATAGATAACTGTTTGTCTATTTTGCGGCGCTTCCATATTAAAGTGTAATATGTGAGTCTGCAGCGTCTGATACTCGTTTACGGTAGCTCTTCGCACCGCTCTGTGGGATATTCAATGCCTTCCTTCATAACAAATGAACAGTCTAAAAGTGCATAGGGATCAGTCATTAAGTCGCGTTTCCAGGCTGCGATATCAGCAAGCTTTCCGACCTCTAAAGTGCCGATTCTGTCATCAAGCATTAGGATTTCAGAGTTAACTTTAGTTGCCGCATGAAGAGTGCGGAAGGTTCCCATGCCGCTTTCCATCCATGCCTTAAACTCAAAGCCGCTCTCATAATTCTGATGTGTCGCTACCATATCCGTGCCGTATCCCAATTTGCACTTACAGTTTTTAATTACTTCCCGCCCTGCCTGTAATGCGTCCTTGTAATATTCAAGCTTGATTCGGTATTCCTCCTGTTTGGTTTTTATGAGAACCGGGTCGTAATGTACGGCTTCCTCATAAGGGCAGAAGGTAGGAACAACGTACACGTCATTGTCGGCTATCATCTGGGCTGTTTCTTCGTTCATTAAAGAGCAGTGTTCCATGCCGTCGATTCCGAATTGAATCAGCTTTTTCATATGGTCCGGGCTGTATACATGAGCGGTTACAGTCTTGCCCCATTCGTGCGCGGTATTCATAACTGCCTGTAATTCCTCGTCGTTAAGCTGCTGCTGGGACGGATTGTCATAAGGTGTAAAGAAGCCGCCGGTCGCCATTATTTTAATAAAATCGGCGCCATACTTTATTTCTTCGCGCACGGCATTAACAAAGAAATCTTTACCTGCGCCGAGGATGGGCCGCATATTCTGGGTGATGGCGGATAGTTCGGGATTTCTTGCAAAACCTTGTGATAAATCCCCGTGGCTTCCCGCGCTGCATATAAACCTTGGGGCGGCCACGATTCTTGAACCTGTGATATAGCCTTTCTCAATGGCTCGTTTTACGTCAAGGATTCCGAAGCCGTTGGAAGTGATTCCGCCAGTGTGCCGTATAGTCGTGAAGCCTCTGGACAGCGTTTTCTGAGCCGTGCGGATGCAGGCGATGGTCTTTGCCTCTTCGGAAGTCGTATAGACTTCGTCGCGGATAGTATGCCAGTCAATATAGTCCATGTGCATGTGCGCGTCTATCATGCCCGGAGTGACCGTCGCATCGGACAGGTCAATGACCTGTGCGGATTCCGGCTGCGGGATGTCGCATCCTACGGCTTCGATTTTTTCGTTTTTGACAAGAATCTTATAATTTTCTTTAAATTCAGGCTCTATGCCGTCATAGAGCTTTCCGCAGATAATGTATGTAAGTTTATCCATTTTTTCGTTCCTCCATTGTTATTTCTGATTTTCTTTTTGTGTCAGGAGAGACACCGCAATCAGCACAACGACTGCAATCGGAACTGCGACAAGTACAGTTGAAAGTCCCAAAGGCTGCTTCATCATCTCATAGGCGATCGTTACAATCGTTCCCACGACCATAGAAACAATACCGCCGGTTTTCGTTACTTTTTTCCAACACAGCGCACCGATCAGAGCCGGAGTGATGCCTGCTCCGTAGATGGTGTATGACCAGTACTGTATCGCCAGAACCGTCGGGAAAAACTGCAGCAGGATATAAGCTAAAATGCCTGCAATCACAATGGTCCATCTTGTCACCTTGAATTTTTGCGCGTCGGTTGCATTCGGGTTGATTTTTTCGGCATAGATATCATAAGTGATATTGGTTGCGCCGGACAGAAGATAAGAGTCTCCTGTGGTAATGATAAATGCAGCGGCGGCTGCCAGAAGGATTCCGCCTGCCAGAGTGGGGATTACGGTCGTGCTTGACATAAACGCCATGCCGGGATCAATGTTGTCGCCGAATATCGTTTTTGTGGAGAAGGATATTACCGCAACGAGAGGCATAACTACAAGGATTCCTAAAAACCATCCGATGAACCCTTTCTTTACAGTCTTGTCGCCGTCGCCTGCCGCAATTCTCTGATACAGGTTCTGATCGCCCATTGTCAGGAAAAAGAGAGGCAGATAGCCGGAGATAAAGCCTGCAAAGGTCTGTCCGCCAGAAAGCGTCAGGCTTTCCGGGGAAGCCGAGGAAATGACGTTTCCCCATCCTCCCGCTGCGCTGACAACAAGAGGTGTCGCGATGATGATGCCGAACAGCATGATAAATGCGCTGATGGCATCCGTAACAGCCACAGATTTAAGGCCGCCTGAAAAAGCCAGGAAAATAATGAGAACGGCGGCTACGGCTGTTGCAATGTTGACATCCATGCCGGTTGTAACGTTCAGGATAAAAGCCAGTCCCTTGTATTGATATGCGCAGATGGATATCATGGAAAGGGCAATGATGAGGCCGGCCAAAAGCCTGGCCGTCCGACCGTATTTGTTTTCCAGAAGCTGTGCTACGGTGTAGGAGCTTGATGAACGGATTTTTCCGGACAGGAGGAACAGTACGACAATTCCTCCGATGGCAGGAAGGGCAAAGAAGATGCCGGGCCATAAGCCGTAGGTGTATGCAAGCGAATTGCCGCCTCCGGATATGGTGCCGTTACCTGTATATGTCGCCAAAAAGGTGCCAATCAATACTATTGAGCCAAGACCTTTCCCTGCCAGTACAAATTCATCGCTCGTTTTTGTCTCTCTTGAGTAATATGCGCCTATGATAACTAGAATGACGGCATAAATTGCTACAAAGATAAGTAAAATTGGTTTTGCTGTTAATTGCTGCATAAAATCCCTCCTTTTGGGTAAACAAAAAGGCAGGGAAGCAGAGAACAGCCACCTTGCCCATGTCCATGTGATGTAAAAATGAATCTTTTCGAACAAACCGCAGTCTGTTGACTTGTTATAATAATAACAATGACAGATTGGTTTGTCAATTTTCTTTGAAATTTTCTCTATATTAACGAAAATTAATAGAAAAATTCTATTAATTTACACAAAAAATCTCTGTATATTTTCGTTATTTTCAACAATTTTAGGCGGAAAAATTTGTATGCCAATACAGACCGTGGTTTCCAAAGCGGGAGGTTAGGATTTGTTTTGAGGCTTTAAAAATTCACTGTAAAATTCAAAGCTTTGTGCGCCGAAGTATCCGAGAGAAAAGCCGCCAGCCTGTACGCACCAGTCTATAAAGATTCCTCGTTCTATGACAAGGACGTGGTGGGCAAGCGTTTCAACGGAGATGTCGTCCCTGATTTCTCCTTTCTTTTGTCCTTCTTCAATTATTTTTTTGACAAGCTTGATGTAATATCTGTCAGGGCTTAAAAAATTTTTCTGTGTTTGGCTGGAAAGCTGTGATTTGTACAAGGCGCATAGAAATTCCGGAGATACATTGCCTTCGATAAAATAGGATACATATTGTCCGAGCATCCGAAGCTTTAGTAAGCTGTTAAGGTTTTTGTCCATAGTCGCATAAAACTTTTCGTATTCCCGGTCAAAGAAAGCGTACAGCGAATTTAAAAGCTCGTCCTTTGCCTTGAAATAATAGTAAAACCCCCCTTTGGACGTACCTGCGCGCTTAATGATGTCATTCACGGTCGTGCTTTCATACCCCTTTTCATAGAACAGCTCCCATGCCGCATCCATAATGACCTGTCTTAAATTATCTTTTTCGGTATTTTTTTCCACTTCATTATCCTGCCTTTAAGTATATTATATATGATACGGCCGTATGATTCTGGTATCATATTGTTATTGTAGCATGAAATATATAAAAATTCCGTGAAAATTTGCTATTACATACCGTTTTGAGGTATAATCAATCCATAGATTATATTTTTTTCAATCAGGAGGAATTTGAATGTATTATCCAATGTATTTTGATGCTACGTATATACTTGTATTGATTGGCGTTGTCATATGTATGATAGCGTCGGCAAGGATGAATGCGACCTTCAGCCGCTATTCCAAAGTCCGCAGCCATTCCGGGATGACAGGACGGGAAGCGGCGGAGCGGATATTGATGCAGGCCGGCATCCGGGATGTGCGCGTGGAGCATATATCGGGGAACCTTACGGACCATTATGACCCCAGAAGCAAGACGCTCCGGCTTTCGGACGCAACCTATAATTCTAATTCCGTTGCGGCGGTAGGTGTTGCGGCCCATGAATGCGGCCATGCGATTCAGCATGAGACGGGATATGTGCCGCTGTCTGTCAGAGGGTCGTTGGTTCCTGTGGCGAATTTCGGAAGTACGATAGCATGGCCGCTTATTTTAATCGGACTGATTATAAACAGCAATATGTCGGTGCTGCTTTTGAATCTCGGTATTCTGGCGTTCGCTTTTGCCGTGCTGTTTCAGATTGTCACGCTTCCTGTGGAGTTCAACGCTTCCGGCAGGGCTCTTAAGATTCTTGGAAATTCCGGAATCCTATATGAGGATGAAGTGAGAGATGTGAGAAAGGTATTGACGGCCGCTGCACTCACGTATGTTGCGGGTGCGGCTTCTGCAATCTTGCAGCTTTTGCGTATTGTTTTAATTGCGAACCGCAGGAATGATTAATTGTTTTAGTAAAGTACAGCGGGGATGGGCGAGGAGGTTGTCGGATGTCGGCATCAGTGAACGCAAGGGAAGTGGTTCTTGATACGCTGCTTCTCATTACGAGGGACGGAGAGTACAGTCATGCGGCGCTTGGGGGCGTCCTTGATAAGTATCAATATCTTGAAAAAAGAGAGCGTGCATTTATCACAAGAGTGGTGGAGGGCACGCTTGAACGCATGGTGGAAATTGATTATATTATTAATCGGTTTTCAAAAGTGAAGACAGACAAGATGAAGCCGGTAATCCGCACAATATTAAGAAGCGGCGTCTATCAGATGAAATATATGGACAGCATTCCCGACAGGGCGGTGTGCAGCGAGTCCGTAAAGCTTGCGGCAAAGAAAGGCTTCGGAAGTCTGAAAGGATTTGTGAACGGAGTGCTTAGAAATATCGGGCGCAATCTTGATGCCGTCGCTTATCCGGAGGAAGAGACGGCGTACCTGTCGGTACGCTATTCTCTTCCGGAGTGGCTTGCGGCGCAGTGGATCTCTGAGTATGACGCGGATACAGTGAGGAGGATGGGAGAAGCGTTTTTCGAAGAAAGGCCTGTGAGTATCCGCTGCAATACCAGTGCAATCAGCAGGGAAAAGCTTGCGCAGTGTCTGAGGAAGGAGGGCGTGACGGTTACCGAAGACGAGGAAGTATCCTGTGCGCTATATATAGAAGGCTATGATTATCTTACAAAGCTTGAGGCTTTTCAAAAAGGCTGGTTTTATGTTCAGGATATCAGCTCTATGGAGACGGTTTTGCGGGCCGCGCCAAAGAAAGGAGACTTTGTCATCGATGTATGTGCCGCCCCCGGCGGAAAGGCGCTGCATATGGCGGAACTCATGGAGGGGACCGGCCAGGTGCTTGCAAGAGATTTGACGGAGTATAAGACGGGGCTGATACAGGAAAATATTGAGCGAAGCGGGCTCTGCAATATAAAGGCGCAGCGGTGGGACGCCAGAGTTTTTGACGAGAGTCTAAAAGGGGCGGCCGATATTGTCGTTGCGGACCTGCCCTGCTCCGGACTTGGCGTTCTGGGCAGGAAGACGGACATCAAATATAAGATGACGCCGGGGATGCAAGAGCAGCTATCCGGTCTGCAGAGGGAGATTCTTTCGGTGTCCTGCGGTTACGTAAAACCCGGCGGAAAGCTTTTATACAGTACCTGTACCGTGCACAAGAAAGAAAATGAAGAGAATGCGCGGTGGTTTTTAAAGTCTCAGGAAGACTTTGAGCTATTGAGGGAGCAGCAGCGTCTGCCTGGAATCCACAAAGGAGACGGGTTCTACATGGCGCTGTTTCGGAGAAAGGATTCTTAAGGTGATGGATAACAGGACAGAGGATAAGGGAAAGAAGGATATTGTATCCCTTAGCTATGAAGAACTGATTTTTGAAATGAAAGAAATCGGGGAAAAGCCGTTTAGAGGAAAGCAGATTTATGGCTGGCTGCATGAGAAGCTGGCCGATGATTTTTCAAAGATGACAAATATTTCCAAAACGCTTCAAGAAAGGCTGGATGCTTCGTATGAAATCAGAAAGGTTTCGGTGGCTGCGAGGCAGATTTCCAAAAAGGATACGACAGAAAAATTTTTGTTTGAGCTTTGCGACGGATGTATGATTGAAAGTGTTTTGATGAGATATGATTACGGAAATTCGGTCTGTATATCTTCTCAGGCGGGCTGCCGGATGGGGTGCAGGTTCTGTGCGTCAACGATTGGCGGGCTTAAGCGGAACCTTGCGCCGTCGGAAATGCTTGGACAGATTTACCGGATTCAGAAGCTGACGGGCGAGAGAGTTTCAAATGTTGTTGTGATGGGAATGGGAGAGCCCCTCGATAACTATGATAATTTCCTGAAATTTGTGACGATGTTAAGTGATGAACACGGCCTTCACATCAGCCAGAGGAATATTACTGCTTCCACTTGCGGGATAGTGCCGAATATCAGGCGTCTTGCACAGGAAGGACTGCAGATTACGCTTGCGCTTTCCCTGCATGCTCCGAATCAGGAGAAGCGAAAGGAACTGATGCCGGTGGCGGACAAGTATGAGCTTTCGGAAGTAATGGCTGCCTGTGATTATTATTTTGAGAAAACGGGAAGGCGGCCGACTTTTGAGTATAGCCTGGTGAAAGGGGTCAATGACGGGGCGGAGGATGCGAAGGAACTGACTTCCCTGCTTTTGGGACGGAACTGTCATCTTAATTTGATTCCGGTCAACCCGGTAAAAGAAAGAAATTTTGAGAGGCCGGACAGGAAAAATGCTCTTGCCTTTAAAAATAAACTTGAAAAAAACGGAATAAATGTTACTATTAGAAGGGAGAGAGGCTCGGATATTGACGGAGCCTGCGGTCAGCTCAGACGACGATACGCTGACATTTAAGAAGGAGAACTAGATGAAAATATATGCAATGACCGACGTGGGAAGAAGAAGGGAAGTTAATCAGGACTTCGTATATGTGACGGATAAACCCATAGGACCGTTTCCGAATCTCCTTGTAGTCGCCGACGGGATGGGCGGACACAAGGCAGGTGATTTTGCGTCCAAATATACAGTTGAAGTATTGTGCAGGGAGCTTGAGAGGACGGCGTTAGATAAGCCGGCGGATATCCTTCTGCATGTTGTGGGCATTGCGAACCATGAGCTGATAAAAGCTGCAAATACAGACATTAAGCTGGAAGGGATGGGTACAACGCTTGTTGCTGCGACCGTGATTGGCAATACGCTGTATTTTTCAAATGTAGGCGACAGCCGTCTGTATCTGATTAATGATAAGATACGCCAGATTTCGAAAGACCATTCTCTTGTAGAGGAGATGGTGAGGCTTGGAGGGATTAAGGCAGAAGAAGCAAAGAACCATCCGGATAAAAATATCATAACGAGAGCGATGGGAGTAAAAGAGGGAGTGGAGGCCGATATTTACGAGTATCGTCTAAAGAAGGGCGATATCATTCTGATGTGTACGGACGGACTGAGTAATATGGTCGAAGATGAGGATATGTTTGATATTGTCAAAGGTTCCAGAGATATTGTGGAAGCTGTGCTGACATTGATAGAGAAAGCAAACAGTAATGGCGGGAGAGATAACATAGGGGTTGTTATGGCAGAGCCACTGGTCGATGAGGTGAATGTATGGTAAAGGGTGGAATTATACTTGGAAAACGATATGAAGTGCTGAGTAAAATCGGCGCGGGCGGCATGGCGGATGTCTATAAAGGGAGGGACACGATGCTTAACCGCTACGTTGCGATTAAGGTTCTGAAAAAAGAGTATCGGGAAGACGACAATTTTGTGCGGAAATTCCGTTCGGAGGCACGCGCGGCGGCAGGGCTTGTGAATCCGAATATAGTGAATGTTTATGATGCGGGGGAAGACCGCGGGCTTTACTATATGGTGATGGAGCTGGTAGAGGGGATTACGCTGAAGGAATATATTCGGAGAAAGGGAAGGCTTTCACATAAGGAGATTATCAGTATTGCAATACAGATGTGCACCGGTATAGGTACGGCGCATGCGGCGAATATTATTCACCGGGATATTAAGCCGCAAAATATTATTATTTCAAAGGACGGTAAGGTAAAGGTTATGGATTTTGGGATAGCAAAGTCCACAACTTCCCATACGGTCAGCTCTAATGCGATGGGTTCCGTGCATTACACATCTCCGGAGCAGGCAAGAGGGGGCTTTAGTGATGCAAAAAGTGATATTTATTCTATGGGTATCACTCTTTTTGAGATGGCTACAGGGCGCCTGCCGTTTGAGGGGGATTCTACGGTATCCATAGCAATCAAGCATCTGCAGGAGGAAATCACGCCTCCGTCGGAATACGTTGAAGATATCCCGTACAGCCTGGAGCAGATTATCTTAAAATGTACGCAGAAAAACGGTGAGAGACGTTATGCGAATACGGAAGAGCTGATTCGTGACCTTAAGAGGTCGCTTGCGGATCCGGACGGGGATTTTGTAGTGATTCCTCCGCTCAGGAATGCGGATACGGTGATTATTACGGATGAGGAGCTGGATGATATCCGGAATAATTACGACGACGATGAATACGACGACAACGAATATGAAGATTATCGGTACGGTGATGACCGTTACGATACGGATTACAGCCGCGGCTATGACGACGACGAATATGATGACTTTGACGACCGGGGACGCAGACGGAAGGACGATGAGGATGTAAATCCGGGTATGCGCAAGGTGATGAAAGTCCTGACGGCAGTTGTGATAGTAATTATACTTTTTATTATAATCTTTGCCGTGGGAAAAGCAGGCGGCGTATTTTCATCATTTGGAAAGAATACGCTTTTAGAGGATAAAAAGGATGAAGAAATTGTCGTTCCGGATCTTGTCGGAAAGACGGAGGAAGAAGCCAAGAACATGCTGAAAAATGAACTTGGAATCAAACAGGTCGGGAGCGAGGAGTCCGACGAGTACGAGGAAGGAAAGATTATCAGGCAGACTCCGGAGGAAGGCAAAAAGGTAAAGAAGAATACGACGATTGAGGTCGTCGTAAGCTCCGGTATTGCTGAAAAGACGAAATCCGTTCCGGATGTAAGCGGTATGAGCGAAGAGGATGCACAAAAGGAGCTGGAGGATGAAGGCTTCAAAGTCGGTACGTCTGAGTTCGAGTATGACAGCAGCTACAGTGCGGGGAAGGTTATCGGGACGTCGCCTGCGGCAGGCTCAAAAGCTGCGGAAGGCGCCGAGATTATTATGAAGGTCAGCAAAGGTTCTGAGATGAAGACTGTGCCGAACGTAGTTGGCAAGAAAGACGAGACGGCGCAGAAAGAACTTGTGGCGGCAGGACTTGTTATTGATTCGGTCGGCTATGAGTATGATGATAAAGTTGCGAAAGGAAAGGTGGTTTCCCAGAGCATAAAGGCCGGGAAGAAGGTAGAGCCGGGAACGGGAATTAAAATAGTAGTCAGCAATGGCAAGAAGCCGGATGAGAAGGTAGCTGTTCCGAATCTCAGCGGAAAGACATACCAGCAGGCGAAGGCATTGCTGGAGAGCTACGGGCTTGTCGCCGTAAACGGAGGAGAGGAAGAGAGCGAGGAGGCTGTCGGAAAAGTAAGCAGATGGTCCTCGGCCGGAAAGAGCGTGAAAAAGGGGACGAAGATTACGGTGTGGATAAGCGGCGGAATACGCGAACCTGATCCGACGCCTGACCCGACGCCTGCACCGACGACACCGGCGCCGGATACGAGCGGGGATGATCAGAAGACGCCTGCGGAAGATGATCCGGTGCAGTAGCTATGCAGGGAAAAATTATAAAAGGAATTGCCGGATTCTACTATGTTCACGTAGTAGAATCCGGTATTTATGAATGTAAAGCAAAGGGCATCTTCCGCAAAGAGAAGATAAAACCCTTGGTGGGAGACAATGTCGATATTGAAATTATTGAGGAAGACGACAAGCTTGGGAATATTATAAATATCCTGCCGAGGAAAAATGAATTAGTCCGTCCGGCGGCAGCCAATATTGACCAGGCGCTGGTTGTATTTTCGATTGTCAGGCCCAGTCCTCATTTTAATCTTTTGGACCGTTTTCTTGTTATGATGGAGAGTCGGCGGATTCCGGTCATTTTGTGTTTTAATAAAGAGGATATCGCCAAGGATTCTCAGATG